>JAFSTG010000077.1 GCA_017450605.1 Paludibacteraceae bacterium
ACCCATGTCGAAGAATTGCGCCTCATCAATGCCAACCACGTCCACATCGTTGGCAAGCAAAAGAATACTGCCCGATGATTCGACCGGAGTAGAAGGGATTGCCCGACGATCGTGAGAAACGACCTCTTCCTCGGAATATCTGACATCAATTGCAGGTTTGAATATCTCAACACGCTGTTTGGCAAACTGCGCCCTTCGCATACGACGAATCAATTCTTCTGTCTTACCTGAGAACATTGACCCGCAAACTACTTCAATACTACCCTTACGAAGAATAGGACCTTGAGTATCTCTTTCTGAAAACATATATAATAAATTTAATTTTCCGAATCGGTATGTAACTTCATATCTTCAACCATAAGTTGCAACGAACTTCTATCTCTGAAGACATTTTCATCTATACGATAACATATATCGAAACTCTCGCCTTCAAGCAGGTGTTGAATATAAACTTCACCCTTCCCAAAGGCTATTCCATCAGCCGTAGAGGTACCGTCTGTTACATTTAGTTTGAGGTGTTTGTTATCTTTACCAACGCAGCGACTATATCGATAATTTCTCACTGAATTAGTAGCAAACAATGGTGTGGGATTTTCAGGACCAAAAGGTTCAAGCGAGCAAAGAAACTTATAGAAATCGGAAGTTATGTCACTAAGATGAAGCTCATTCTCAATGTGAATTGTTTTTACCTGTTGTTCGGCAGTAATATGTAAAGCAACATATTGCTCGAAACGCAACTTAAAAGCAGACAAATTCTCTCTTTTCATCGCTAATCCGGCAGCAAAAACATGTCCGCCAAAATTAGTTAGCAAATCTCTGCACGACTCTATTGCCGAATAAATATCAAATCCACCGACCGATCTTGCCGAACCGACGTATGTCGATAAATCGTCACCACGGGTAAGCACTATTGTAGGACGATAATATGTTTCTGTCAGGCGCGATGCTACTATCCCCACCACACCCTGCTGCCACTGTTCACCGCATACTACTGTTGCTTTTTTATTGTCATTCTCAGGGTCTTGACGAAGTTGTTCAAGCGCTTCTATAGTAGTCTGATGGTCATACCCTTTACGTTGTTCATTGTATTGGTTGATACTTTCGCTATGACGACTTGCCGACTCAATATCTTTAGCAATAAGCAGTTCTACTGCTGTTTTACCGGAACTTATACGACCACTCGCATTGATACGCGGTCCAATTTTATATACCAAGTCGCTTATATTAACAGATGTGCTTTCCAATCCTGCCACCTTTAAAATAGCCTTTACACCTGCAGAAGGGGACGTGTTAATTTGTTTCATACCATGGTATGCCAATATTCTATTTTCACCAGTTAGAGGTACTATATCAGAGGCTATACTCATTGCGAGTAGTTCTAACTGCTTATAGAGGTGTGCTGAAATTTCTTCTGATCCGTATTTTTGTGTGTACGCCTGCAGCAACTTGAACCCCACTCCGCATCCTGAAAGTTCTTTGTAGGGGTAGTTGCAGTCGTTGCGTTTAGGGTCGAGAACTGCTACAGCCGATGGCAATTCGACATCAGGCATGTGGTGGTCGCACACAATAAAATCGATATTATTCTTTACTGAGTATGCTATCGACTCATTGGCCTTAATACCGCAGTCGAGAGAAATAATAAGGGTGCAGTGGGTTTCTATAGCGTAGTCGATACCCAACTTTGAAACTCCATATCCTTCTTTATGCCTGTCAGGAATATAAAAGAATAGGGACTCAAGATTGATTATTTTAGAGAGGAATCTATAAACTAACGCAACTGAAGTTGTTCCGTCAACATCATAATCACCATATATAAGGATATTCTCATGCTTGTCAACAGCCTGTTTTAACCTTTCAACTGCACGTTCCATATCTTTCATAAGAAACGGATTGTACAAGTCAGTAAGAGAAGGAGATATGAACTTAATATAATCAGCATGGGTAAAGATATGGCGCTTAACGAGCATTGCCGACTCGACTTGAGAAATATTCAAATCTTTCTCAAGCGATTTACATTGCTCTTTCTGTTCATCGGTTAATGTGTCAACGACCCATAAAGTTTGCATTCTTACAAAACTACTATATACAATTTTTTAAGTTACTATTTCAAATTTATCAGCATCTTTCCATAAAGGAGAATGTTCTCTGAAAATATGTAACGCGTTAATATCGAGAGTGGCTATCTTTGTTGCCTGCTCGTTGTCGCCAAACGATACGAGCTGATTGAGATAGGTATCAATAACTGCGGAATGACCATTATAATGCAGACCTAATCCATCGTCCCCCACTCTGTTTATCCCGCAAACTATGCACTGATTCTCAATAACTCTCGCTTGAAGAAGTGCATCCCAATACTTAATTCTTATTTCTGGCCAGTTAGCAGTATAAAGCAATACATCATAGTCGAAACCTGAAGCATTTCTGCTCCATACGGGGAATCGTAAATCATAACATGCCAACATGCAAAATTTAACACCCTTATACTCTACTACTCTGCGCTGAGAACCGGCTGTAAAAAACTCAGCCTCTCCACCATGAGCGTACAAATGGCGCTTGTCAGAATAGATTATTTCGCCTGAAGGAAGGGCAAAAAACATACGATTATATAACTTGTCTGCTTCTTTGGCCATAAACGAACCAAAAATAGCCAAATTATATTTCCCCGCCCACTCTTTAAGTTTGTTTGCTGTGCGAGAATTGTTAATGTCTTCCGCTAAACTCGAGGTACTGCAAAATCCCGTAGTGAACATTTCAGGCAGAACTACTAAATCGACTTTAGTGTGCAAATTAGCAATTCTTTCTTCTGTAATTTTAAGGTTTTTGCCGATATCTGCCCATTCTATCGGGTATTGCATTAGTGCAATATTCATTTCTTCTTCGTTAATGGCTTCGTCGTAGCGGGCTTTGCTATTGCATCACGCATAGCAGTATCAGCTTCAATATTTTTCATTTTATAATAATCCATAATGCCAAGATTGCCGGCTCTAAAGGCATCCGCCATAGCCTGTGGAACTTGTGCCTCAGCTTCAACCACGTGCGCTCTTGCCTCTTGAGCTTTGGCTTTCATCTCCTGCTCTAATGCTACTGCCATTGCACGACGCTCTTCTGCCTTAGCCTGAGCGATATTCTTGTCAGCCTCTGCTTGATCCATTTGCAATTGAGCACCAATATTCTTACCCACATCTATATCAGCAATATCAATTGATAGTATCTCAAACGCTGTACCTGCATCCAAACCTTTCTTTAGTACTAATTTGCTTATGCTATCGGGATTCTCGAGCACCTGTTTATGGCTCTCCGACGAGCCGATTGACGATACAATGCCCTCACCAACACGGGCTAAAATGGTATCTTCACCGGCACCACCGACGAGTTGTTTTATATTGGCGCGCACTGTAACTCGTGCCCTCGCTATCAGCTGAATACCATCTTTGGCGACAGCTGTAACAGGAGGAGTATCAATTACCTTAGGATTAACAGACATCTGCACTGCCTCGAATACATCTCGTCCGGCAAGATCAATAGCAGTAGCCATTTGGAAACTCAAATCAATATTAGCTTTGTTGGCACTAACAAGTGCATGAACCACTCGCTCTATATGACCTCCGGCAAGATAATGCGCTTCTAAGCCATCGCGCTTAACATCAACTAATCCTGCCTTATGCGCTTCAATCATACAGTCAACTATTTTGCGGGGTGGAACTTTACGTATTCTCATAAGGAATAACTGAACAAGCGATATATGCACGCCAGAGACTATAGCCGATACCCACAATAGGAAGGGCACATAATAGAAAAACATTATTAGCAAAATAGCTAATAGACAAGTGATAATAATTTCAAATACTGTCATAGTTGTATGATTTAAATGTTAATATTATTTAAGTTTAACAATAGCTGTATTCCCTTCGAATGTTACTATTTCCACCGTAGTATTCTGATCTATAAACGAACTGATACTTTTTGCTTCTATCTCCTTATCGCTTACTCTAATTTTACCCATTGGAGCCAAGCGCGATATAGTTATTCCCTCATCACCTTCTTTCACGCCGAGCGACGAAATCAAATCGACCTTCGAATTGATATCTGTTTTCAGTGCCATCTTCTCGAGTGTACGATTTTTAAAAATAAGCCATACCGAAAAGGCAAGAACCAGCAACATGCAAGCTAATGTTATATGCCCGGCCATAGATCCTACAAGATAGTAAGCGAAAAACACAGCCGCAGCCATGCATAACGACCCTACAATTCCAGCCATTCCAACTCCGGGAATGAAAAAAATCTCAACAACAAGTAGTGCCACACCACAAAGTGCGAGAATAACAACCAATAAGATATCCATAAAAGTAAATATTTAAAATGTACACTAAATAAGAACCCTATTAACAACGCTGCAAATTTATAAAAAATATATTTACATTGCAACTACTGTTTGAACTTTCTATTTTTGTTTTTTTCCCGACTACGCTGAGGATATTGGGGATTTGCCGGTTTATACCGCATATTATTACGCTCTTGTTTATTACAAGTTATTTTTACTGCTTCGACTCCTTCGGAATTTGAACTATTCTTATCCTTCCATTTTTTTCTCTCTCCTTTAAATAGTTCATATTTATTATAAGAGCAGTCGAGTTCTCCGTTGAGCAATTTAATTCGCCTTGAAGCATGAAGACCTATATTCTGCATTGCGGCTTCATTCGAAGAAATAATCCAAGCAGTAGAACCTGCAAACTTATGCTTAAGTATTGTACCGATTTCATCGTATAATTTACATACGGCGGAATCGGTATTTTCTCTATCTTCTTGAGCTTTATCTTTTGGACGTAATCTCTCGCCATAAGGAGGGTTCATAACAACTAAACAAGGCTGATGTTTGTCTAACTCTTGCATTCTAATTTGTTTGACGGAGATATATTTCTGCAGTCCTGCAGCCTTAATATTCTCTTCTGCCGTTTTAACAGCATAGAATGAAGTGTCGGACCCATAAATATGATGTATGAATTCTTTCTCATCGGCATCGTCGTTATAGAGTTCTTCGAACAATTCTTTATCAAAGTCGAGCCAGTTCTCAAAAGCAAAGCCCGCCCGATATATGCCTGGTGGTATATTGAGTGCTATCATTGCTGCCTCAATAAGCAGAGTGCCGCTTCCACACATCGGATCGCAGAAATCTGTTTCTCCGTTCCAATCAGCAAGTAGCAACATTCCTGCTGCTAAAGCTTCGTTAAGCGGGGCAGCAGTCTGATTTTTACGCCATCCGCGTTTATGCAACGACTCGCCGGAGGAATCAAGAGAAATAGTAACCGATTCGTTGGCAATATGAACATTTATAAATATATCAGGGTTGCTAACCTGTACTGAGGGGCGTTTACCTTCAAGTTCCATAAAACGGTCGGCAATAGCATCTTTGGTGCGGTAGGTAACATATTTAGAGTGTCGGAAAGTGTCGCTATATACAGTTGAATCAATGGAAAAACTCATGTTTAGAGTAATGTATTTTTCCCATTCTATTTTCTTAACTCGCTCATACACCTCATCAGCATCCTTTGCTTTGAAAGAGCATATAGGCATAAGTACGCGACTTGCCGTTCTGAGCCATAAATTGGCTTTGTACAGCAATCGCTTATCACCGGTGAAACTCACAGCACGGCGTTCTATTTGAACGTTATTAGCACCCAACGCTACAAGTTCGGAGGCTAAAACATCTTCCAAACCCTTAAATGTTTTAGCAATATATTGATGCTCAGTATTTGAGTTGTTCATTATTTATCTTATAAGTGTAAAATTTTGTTTTATAGTAGCGAAAGTATGCGTTTGAGCCATTCCCATGTTTTCCTTGTCGAAGATATTGAGAGTTGTTCCATAGGCGAATGTACACCAGACATCTGCGGACCGACCGAAACCATATCTAAATATGGATACTTGGTAAGGAACAAACCACATTCCAATCCGGCATGAATAGCTTTTACTTCAGGTTCTTGACCGGTAACATCAATATAAGCTTGTTTTGTCTGTTCTAACAACTTAGAATGCACATTTGGTGCCCAACCCGGATAACCATCACCATGAGTTACCGTTGCACCGGAAAGTCGCAATGCACATTCAACCATATTTTTTAGATTATGTTTTTGACTTTCTACCGAAGAGCGTTGCGAAGTATTTATTTCCACATACTTACCATCTTCGTCCTCCTTCATCTTTACAGATGCAAGATTAGTAGAAGTTTCAACGAGACCTGGCATGTCTTTCGACATAGCATATACTCCGTGAGGACATGCATATAGCGACAGTAGCAAACGATCGCTCACTATTTTGGGCAGTACAAACTCGGGGAAATCACAAGATTCGAGGGTGAGACGCAAATCTTTTTCAACTTCTTTAAATTCGCCTTCTATTTCTGCTACAAAATGATTAAAGTCTATGCGGAGTTGCTCCTTATAGGCAAAAGGAACAAGTATCGTTGCGAATGCTTCTCGAGCTATAGCATTTCTTAAGTTTCCACCATTAATACTTGCTATTCGCAGGTCGGTCTGCTTACTAACTTTGAACAAATATCTTACCAATAGTTTATTTGCGTTTGCTCGACCTTTATTGATATCGTCCCCAGAATGCCCACCCATCAGTCCGCCTATTTTTACTAATGCGGCAAACATGTCTGAAGGAGTATTCTCTTCTTTGTAGTGAAGTTTAGCAAGTGTATCAATTCCGCCGGCACAGCCTATAAATATTTGTCCATCATCTTCAGAATCAAGATTAATAAGTCGTTTCCCTGTCAACATTCCTTCTCCGAGGTTATCAGCACCCGTCAGACCTGTTTCCTCGTCAACTGTGAACAAAGCTTCTAATGCAGGGTGCTTAAGCGTGGGAGAAATGAGGGCTGAGAGTGCCATAGCCATACCTATGCCATCGTCGCCACCCAAAGTAGTGCCATGAGCCTTAATAAAATCGCCGTCGATATAGGTGCTTATACCTTCAGTTAAGAAATCGTGCTCAGTGTCGTTGTTTTTTTCGCAGACCATATCCATGTGAGCTTGCAGAATAACACCTTCGTGCTGTTCGTATCCAGAAGATGCAGGGCTGCGCATCACCACATTGCCAATTGCATCTATTTGATAATCCAAGTTATGCGATTTAGCAAAATTGATTAGCCACTCACGAATATGTTCTTCGTGTTTCGAAGGACGAGGTACTCGTGTGATTTCATGGAAGATACCGAATACTTCCTTAGGTTCGAGTGTTTTCATATACTATTTTTTTTGATGATTAACAAAATGATATTATTTGATTTTAATAAAAGCATGACTTTTCAAGCCATCTATCACTATTTGCAATTCTTCGTTTAGCCTCACATGTCGAACAAACTCGGTTTCTTCGACAGCAGGCAGACAGTTCAACTGCTCCTCATCGTAGCAATCGCCACTGCGTGAGAACTCGTCAACGTTAACATAGCCCACATTAAACGAGGTCATATTTTGGAAGAAATGCGACCCTTGAGTGGGTTCGATGCGGAAATTTTCAATGCAACTTTCTACAATAACCTTAGCCTCGCTTATATCGCTCCACTGCACGGGAACACCCAAGGTCGGAATGGCAGAGCCCCATCTACCGAAACCGATAAGAACATAGTTGCTGCCTTTTTCACGCATGGTATTATTCCACTGACGTAGAGTCTGAGCCATCTGCTCTGTTTTTAGTTTGTCGAATTTTTTCTTCTTCAAATATATAACATCCTTAACCCCGGTTATATTACCGGTACCCAATGCACTATCCGATTTAATAAGTGAACTGCTCTGATTGATATTATCCCAGTCAACTACCGCCGACAAACTATCGGCAGAGATAGGACGTATCTGCAGTACATTTAAAGTCTTGGGTGCAGATAATAAATTAGCAGCAAATTCAATCTCGACGGGTGAATGTATCTCCTCAGCGGCTATTTTTAGCAACTCATTAATTATCTGTGCCAAGGGGAAAGTATTAAATTTGAGAATTTGCGCAAAGGTGATAAAACGGGGTCCATGCAGGAAGCAAGAATCAACCATTCGCTGATTATCTATATCGAAAGTAGAAGCGACCAATTTAAGTGATTTAAATTGTTCGCAATCAGATATGTTTAGTCTTTTGAGATTTATTGAATCGTCGGTTGATGTTTTAAAGCGGTCAGGCTGCATAGATAAAGCGAGCATTGACTGCTGTGTATCACGCATGGCAAGGTTGGGCGTACTAATTTGCAATACATGTTTGGGGTACTTAGGTGAGAAACGCAGTACTTGTTCACCATCTACCACTACCTTACCCAATCCGTAGGCTATCTTCACTATTCCGTCTTCAGCACATTCTCTGCCTACGGGATAAAAATTGATACTCCTTGCCACGCCTGAAATTGTAGGGAAAAACAATCCATTTTCCTCTTCGCCGCATACCTCTTGGATAATAATCGCCATTTTTTCTTCTGATATAAGATTGGCTGTAGAGGTTATATATCCGCGTGCTGCAGCGAAATAGACTGATGAATAGACACTTTTTATTGCTTTACCGAGCATACGCAGTTGCTGGTCTTCGTTCTCGGTAGATGGTATCATATAAGTAGAATATACTCCGGCAAATGGCTGATAATATGAATCTTCCAATTTACTTGAAGAACGTACTGCCAAAGGGCAATGACTAACGCGTATGAATCTACGGAGTGCATCATTAAGATCTTGTGGAAGAGTAGAAGCTACAAATTCAGAAAGAATCTCATCGTCGCTAAGGTCTGATTCTATAACGTATTGCAGGCCATTATCATGAATGAAACGGTCGAAGAACTCGGTAGTGATAACCATTGTACGAGGCACGAGCACTCTTACATCTTCCCACTTATCATACAAGCCGTATTCTTTTAGCACATGGTTAAGGAAAGCTAAACCACGCGCCTTTCCGCCAAGCGAACCGGAACCTAAGCGTGAAAACCAAATAGTATCGTTAAAAGTATTATCATTATACTTAGCAACAACTCCTTGTGCTTGGTTTATGCGATAATCATGAATCAGACGAATATTTTTATCACGCACATTTTCAATATCGCTATCATCATTTATTTTAAGCCGGTTAACTTCCTTACCTACATCGAACAAGCCACGGGCAAAAAGCCATTTACTGAGGTAATTATTATCAGACAGTCGTCTAAATGCACGTGGTGAAATACTTCTTATTATGCGCTCAAATCCCTCTAAATCGTTGGCTCTGTCTATTTCTTTTCCAGATTTAGGGTCGATAGCTACGAAATCGCCGAATCCGAACTCTCTGCCAATATATTCACTTAGTTGCTGTGTTAGCGTTTTACTCGACTTTACCACAAAGCCTGCTCCTAATTGCCGTGCGATGCTACGCATCGATTCTTGTGAGGATTGCATCAGAACCGGCATAGTTGGAATATCAGCTCTTATCAGACGGCAGAGATCTACTCCTGCATCGAGTTTCTCTTTTTCCGGGGCATCACCTCGATGTACGACGAAACCGATATCAGAAATTACACCTATAATGTTATTAGCATAGCGATGGTAAATGTCGATTGCCTCATCGTAACATGTAGCCATAAGAACTTTCGGACGCGAACGTTTTCTTATAAGCTGTTGCTGTTCGTTTAAAGCATCTCGTATGGCAATGCTATTCTGCTGAAGAATCAATTTATACAGTAAGGGAAGATAAGTAGAATAGTAGCGCACAGAGTCTTCAACAAGTAAAATTGCTCTAACTCCCTCTTCTAATATATCATGGTTGGCATTTAATTTGTCCTCAAGAAGTTTTATGATTGCAATGATTAGGTCTGTTGAGTTATTCCAACAGAAAACATAATCGATTGCCACTGAATTAACCTGACTACCAACCAAGTTCTTAGCAGATTGAATTCGATAGCGTTCGTATAATGTTTTAGAGAAGGAAGTGAGCAGAACGATAGGAGTGTGTGGAGCGAGCGCTTTCATCTCTGCAGCAAAACAGAAAGTTGATTCTATTGCAGAGTTGTTCATTATCATTACGAGATTAAACGACTCTCCATCTCTCACGAGTTCAAGAGCCTCGTCAGTAGTCTCGGTACGAACAATACTTGGCGGATTGCTAAGATTCAATTCGGCATATTCTTGCGCTATTTGCACATCTATCCTTCCATCCTCGTTTAGCACGAAGCTGTCGTAGTTATTGCAAACAAGCAGAATACGCTTGATGCGAACTGCCATTAGACTTTTGCTGTCAGTTTTCATTTCAGCATACACATACTTTAAAATCTCGATTATCTTATCGTGTTGTCAACACACTGTCTCTTTTATTGACAAACGATTATTTTTCTGCTATTAGTGATATATATTCCGGGTTGCAGATTATTGGCATCAACGGCACGACCATCAATGGTATAAACTGTACCGGACACCTGCGGTTCAGCAATTGAATTTTGCATAACAGCTGAGTCATCACTAAAATCGCGCAACGCTTTCAACGAGAATAAGGCTTCTGACACCTTGCCGTTGTTGGGATTAAATAAACCATGATTATACCACGGCTCATAAACATGGTTGTTGTATGGATTTTCTTCAGGGAACCAATATAATACGCCCTCAAGAAAATCGAAATCTTTTATTGTATTAACTAAATCGTCGAGAAAAGCTTTTTGTCCGGCAGCACTTGCCGGCCATACAGAAGTAAAATCATAAGTTGCTTTCGTATTATACCAATTGTTGAAATAGCCGGTCTCAACTATCATTACAGGTTTATCGGGGAACGTATTGTTTATATTTTGCAGCATATTTCTAAGGCTGCTAAGCGAATTGTGCCACTCGGGATAGTAACTCAGTCCGATGATATCATAATCGAGGTCAGCCAATCTTTCGTATATATCTTTTGTAGCAGTCCAGTTGTTAGTACGTTCGGTATGAATTATTATTTTAGCATCGGGACACACCTCGCGGCAAGCTTCGCCTGCTCTTGTTAGCAGACTGATGAAACGAGGCCAGTTGCCGTCTTTGGTAGGATAGCAACGATAAATCTGTTTTCCTTCCTCCCCCCAAAGCATACCATAACTTATTTCGTTGCCGGTCTGAATAAAATCGGGAGCAGCACCTGCAGCCACTAATTGCTGTAACACATCTTTAGTATAATCGTAAATCTTCTGGTATAGATTGTTAGTAGAAAGAGCAACCCATTCAGCTGGGATCCATTGATTAGTGGGGTCTGCCCATGTATCGCTATAATGGAAGTCGAGCATCAGTTTGAGTCCTTCGTCCTTAATGCGCTTGGATAAAGAAATCACATAATCCAAGTCTTGAACGACACCTGTTGTACCTTTTTTGGGATTAACAAATAGTCTTACACGCGCCACATTAAATCCTGCTTCATCTCTGAAATACTTAATCAAGTCAGGTATTTTGTTGCCATTTACATCGGAATATTTTACGTTGGCTGCTTCGTATTTAGGGAGCATGGAAATATCTCCCCCGACAAAGCGGTCTTTAGCTAAAACAGAAATAGCGAATAAAAAAAACAGAGGAATTAGGCGATAGTGTTTCATTGTATTAGTTAATTTATAGTGAGAAACTTTATTATGTTAAAATTCAATCGATTACTCGTTACTGACAGGTAGATGACAGGAACATGACAGGAAGATGACAGGAGTGAAGTCCTATTAACTCGCTGTAACACACACAATTAGGCTGAATTTTAAGTTATATTTCACAATCACCTCATTTTGATTAGATAATCAACCTGTTAGCAGGCGAGTTGAGTTGAAAATTTAATAACTACATAAACTATTTTTAACCCTGCAAAGGTAATAAATAATTTTCGAATATCAAAAAGAGACCGCCTAATGGTATAGGTGGTCTCTTTCAAAAAGAAATATTGCGAACTTATAGAGACGTAATAATGCTGTTTTTATTTATACATGAATCTCTTTATGCTGCGTTTCGGAGTCTTCTCGAACTCTTCGGCGACAAGTTCAATTTTTGCAATCTGAGAATAAGGTGGAAGTTGTCGGTTGAGTTCTACAAGGTTATTGTCCATCAATTGGTCGATAGTTAATTTTGAGTAAGCAGGTTGCTTCAATATTGCTTTATCCGGATAAACCAGAGCCACAAGATGTCCTTGACGTGAAACCACAACCGATTCACTTACTCCCGGTTGATTATTGACCTTATCCTCAATCTCTTCGGGGTATATATTCTGTCCGCTTGAACTTAAAATCATAGCCTTCGAGCGTCCTCTAATAAACAGATTACCCTTATCATCGATAGTTCCGAGGTCGCCAGTATGCAACCATCCGTCCTTGTCGATTGCCTGTGCTGTTGCCTCATCGTTTTTATAGTATCCCATCATCACATGTTCACCTCTGAACAATATCTCTCCCACCACATTTTGCGGGTCGGCAGAGTCGATACGCAGTTCATTACGTGTTACACACTTACCGCAGCAACCTTGTACCTCGTCGTACCAATGCTCATAGCAGATAAGAGGACCGGCTTCTGTCATACCATAGCCTACTACAAACGGGAATTTGATGCGTCGGAAGACCTTCTCTACCTCTTGATTGATAGCTGCGCCACCGGTAATTAGCCAAATCAGGTTACCGCCAAATGCCTGCATCAGTTGGTTGTATATTTTTTTCTCTACTATACGGCACAACAGTGGTGTGTTCCATAACAACTTAACGAGAGGTTTGTTAAGAGCCGGGAAAATTTTTGCTTTGAATATCTTTTCGAGTACAAGAGGTACTGTTAGAATCATATAAGGCTTAGTCTCTGCATAGGCTTTCAGTAAAACAGTAGGAGAAGGAGTTTTACTTAAGAAATACACATGGCACCCACCAGCTACCTGATAGAGGAACTCAATTGTCATACCAAACATGTGAGCAAGCGGAAGCATACAAACCTCTGTCCACCCTGCATGGTTAGGAATTGTCTCCTGACTGAACTGGACATTGGCAGATATGTTTCTATACGATAGCATCACACCCTTAGGAGCACTTGTTGTTCCTGATGTGTAGTTGATTATCATCAACTCATCTAAATTATCTGTAGGGAAGTTAACATCAGTTTTGCCATATCCGTTAGGATACCGCTGAACAAACAATTGTTCTCCTTTTTCTTGTGCCTTTGCCTCGAGTTCGGTTTTAGCATAAAGGATATGAAAATCTTCGGTGCTGAAAGCAATATTTACATTAGGAGTATTGTCCATTGATATCTTTGCCCAGACCGAATCTCCTGCAAAAATTGCTTTAGCATCAGAGTGATTGATAAGTTTTTCTATATCCTGACCCACGAAGGCATCCATAACAGAAACTATAACTCCCCTATTAGCTGCAATGCTAAGTAGAGCAAGTGCCCAATTGGCGCAGTTCTTCGAACAAATAACCACCTTATCGCCTTTCTTAAGTCCGGCAGCTTCCAATACGCATTTAAGTCTCGCCATCGCAGCTGCCATCTCACCATAGGTATAATTTGTTTCACCGTCGTAATCGGTAAGTGCGGGTTCGTCCCAATACTTTGGAATAGTTTTGTTGTAATAATCAAAAAAATGACGTGTTGGTTCTAATGTTGCCATAATAAATACTGATTTGTTAGTTTAAATTTGTGTTTGCTTTAGTTATTGGGTTGCAAAAATAAGAAAAAGCCGATTGTAGAAAAAATTATTGGTGTTTTTTTTATTATTTAAGTGTAAAAAGCCAATTTATGTGGCGAAAATTCGAAATACGGGGTAAAATTACGAGATACGCGGTAAGTGTATTTCCTTATTAAAATATTTTTTGTAACTTTGCAGCTGCTTTTAACAACCTGCATAACTCATTTTTGCGAGCAGTGTAAAAAAGTGGGTAGGACCGAAAAAAGATAATTCTAATAGAATATGGCAACAGACGCGAACAACACAGTACAGTACACAGAAGAAAACATTATCCATCTGGACGACAGAGACCACATTCGTCTTCGTCCCGGTATGTATATCGGCAAGTTAGGCGACGGTTCGCATTCAGACGACGGAATATACGTTTTAATGAAAGAGACTATTGACAACTCTATAGATGAATTCAGGATGGGGGAAGGCAAGATTATCGAGGTTACCGTTGCAGATGGCAAGGTAACTGTAAGAGATTATGGCAGAGGTATTCCGTTGGGAAAGATGATAGATGCAGTATCAATACTGAATACGGGTGGCAAATACGATACAAAAGCGTTCAAGAAATCTGTAGGTTTAAACGGAGTTGGTACGAAGGCTGTCAATGCTCTGTCGAAAAGGTTTATAGTTCAATCATTCAGAGACGAAAAGACCCGCCGTGCGGAGTTCTGCCAGGGGCATCTTGTAAGCGATAGCGGAATAGTGGACATGCCAGCAGGTGAGAGCCGCGGGACATTAATTGAATTTGAGCCCGATTCATCAAAAGGATTGTTCGAAAATTATGCATTTCGCGACGATTTCATCGAGACGATGCTTCAAAATTATTCGTACCTGAACACAGGTCTTACCATAGTTTACAACGGCAAAAAATTTCAGTCGAAGAATGGTTTGTACGACCTGTTGAACGACAACATGACAGTTGATGCTCTCTATCCGATTATTCACCTCAAGGGCGAAGACATTGAGATTGCACTGACGCATGCCAACCAAAATAATGAGGAATATCATTCATTCGTCAATGGTCAGCATACCATACAAGGTGGTACTCACCAAGCTGCCTACAGAGAGGCATTAGGTAGAACCATAAAAGACTTTTTCGGAAGAAACTTCGAGTTATCGGACATACGTAACGGCATAGTAGGAGCTATTGCCATTAACGTTGAGGAGCCTACATTTGAGTCGCAGACAAAAATCAAATTAGGTTCTCGTGACATGTCGCCCGAAGAAGGCAGCATCACAATCAATAAGTTTGTAAACGACTTTGTCGGGCACGAGTTGGATAATTACTTGCACCGCCACCCTGAAATAGCGGAGGCAATGCTAAAGAAGATTCAGGATTCTGAACGAGAGCGCAAGGCCATAGCAGGAATTACGAAACTCCAACGTGAGCGTGCGAAAAAGAACATGCTCAACAACCCGAAACTGAGAGACTGCCGTGTACACTTCAACGACAACAAGCCAACCAGTTCGTCGAAAGAAGCCGACGACGATTTACGTTTAGAGAGTTCGATCTTTATCACCGAGGGTCTTTCAGCTTCCGGTTCGATAACTCAGTCAAGAGACGTGATGACTCAAGCTGTTTTTTCATTAAGAGGGAAACCTCTAAATAGTTATGGACTGACAAAAAAAGTAGTTTACGAAAACGAAGAGTTCAATTATTTGCAATCGGCACTCAACATAGAAGACGGTTTAGACGACTTACGATATAACAAAGTGATAATAGCCACTGATGCCGATGTAGATGGGATGCACATTAGGTTGCTTATGCTAACATTCTTTCTTCAATTTTTTCCAGATTTGGTAAAAAAAGGGCACGTCTATATACTACAGACCCCGCTTTTCAGAGTAAAAAACAAGAAGGAAGTACGATACTGCTATAGCGAAGAAGAAAGGATAAAGGCAATAGAGGACTTGTCTCCCAACCCTGAGATAACTCGTTTTAAAGGATTGGGAGAGATTTCGTCAAGCGAATTCAAATATTTTATCGGCAAAGATATCCGCTTAGACCAAGTTACATTGCGAAAAGAAGACACCGTGTCTGAGTTGATGGACTTTTACATGGGAAAAAACACAACCGACCGCCAACAGTTCATTATCGACAACTTGGTGGTAGAAGAAGATGCTGTTGACTAAGAAAAACCTCTTAACCAATACAAATCATTTTTTAGAAGTACCTTTAAATCAGAATTTCAAAAGAGCCTAAATATATTTCAAAATGTGGTGGATTCCATTATTAATATTTGTACTATTAAGTATCACCACTCTTATTCTTATTGAGATAAGAGAACGCAAGCGTCAAGCAAATCCGGCTTCAAATAATAATAGAAGAGAAGAAAAGAAGACTGCAGATAGCAATTGTTGTGGTGAGCACTTAGTATGCGAACGCGAAACACTACTCAACTCTTCTCCGGAGATAATATATTACGATGATGAGGAGTTAGACTCTTTAGCAGGAATAGAATCCGACCAGTTCACAGAAGAACAGACGGAAGAGATATCCGAAATATTTCATAGTCTGCAAGAGACAGATGTAATTGGTTGGGCTCGGAGTTTGCAATTAAGGAATATCAACATTCCGTTGTCGCTTCGCGATGAAGTGCTTTTAGTAATAAAAGAACAACGAGCAAAATCTCATTAAGACTAAGTCTATCGCTTATTCTTTTTTAGTTCCCTAAACACCACATACAGCATTGCTATGGTAAGCACAGCGCTCAGAATGCCGAGCCACAGAGTGTCGCCGGTTCCCAATGTATCGAGCGCATCAACATCCTTCCCGAGCGATTTAAAAACATAATAGAGGGCAACAACTGAGAAGTTGTTGGTCAAGTGCGCTGCTATCGGTAACCATAAGGAATTGCTATAGAGCAATAGATAACCGAACAAAGCTCCCATAAGCATGCGTGGAACAAAGCCGAGAAACTGCAGATGTACAGCAGAAAAGATAACAGCGCATACCCATATAGCAGCATGTTTACTACGATTATTAGAAAAAATGTTATATAGCGTAGCCCTAAAACAGAGTTCCTCGCTTATAGCAGGAACAAGAGCCATAACGATAAGATTCACTATAAGTGCTAAAAAATTATCGACATCAAGGAAAGAAGCCAACAAAGCATTAGCAGCTTCTTCTTGCTGCAGCATAAGAGCTTCAAGCGAAGAGAGAAAGGCAGGAAGATGAAGTTGCTGATTTACCCAACCTAACAGATTAACGAAGGGTAAAGCAGCAATCATAAGAAATACAACCAATAAAAAAATGTAGCCGGAGGGCGCAGATTTTAAATATAGATATTCAAAGGGATGAGGAGAAAAGAGATAAGCAGCTAAAACACTCGGAACGCAAAATACCGCCAGTGTTTGTAAGAATTGCAGCAGTTTGAGATTTATATGCGGACATAAAATTATCACACTCATAACCAAACCACCACATAAAATCATCAGCAGAAGAAACAATAAAAGTTTCATCCACAAGGAACTATCCTGTAACCTTCCTTTCAGAACTGACATAATTATTCAAATAAAAAGATGTGTTAAAATAGCACAGTTACTATCTTAACACATCTCAAAAGATAATATACTACTTATTAGCAGCATTTTTCATTTCGTTAGCCATTTCAGGATCAACTAAGATTCTGCCGCAATACTCGCAAACAATAATTTTCTTACGAAGTCGGATATCCAATTGCCTTTGTGCCGGAATCTTATTGAAACAACCAGCGCAGGAGTCACGCTCAACAGTAACAACAGCCAAACCGTTTCGCGCATTTTTGCGGATACGGTTGAAAGCATTAAGATAACGCTCGTCGATATGTTTTTCAAGTTCAAGAGCACGAGCCTTAAGATTTTCTGTTTCTTGCTTTGTCTCTGCAAGAATATCGTTAAGTTCAGCTTTCTTCTGGTTCAAATCGACAGTACTTTCTTCAATAGATTTGATAGTTTTAGCTTTTTCCTCCTGATGATTCTCGAGCGAAGCGGTATATTCTTTGATGCGCTTCTGGCAAAGTTCGATTTCCGAATTCTGAAACTCTATCTCTTTGGTAAGATTATCATATTCGCGGTTATTACGAACGTTGTCTTGCTGCTGTTTGTAGCGAGCAATCATAGCATTTGCCTGCTCTATTCCTACACGGCGTTCGCTGATTTGCGATTCAAGATTTTTAATCTCAGCCTCAATATTCTGCAAACGGAAACGAAGACCTTCAACTTCATCGCCCTTGTCTTTTACTTCTTGTGGTAATTCTCCTTGCAAAACACGTAAGCGATCTATTTCGCTATCTACCTGTTGCAACTCATAGAGAGCCTTCAGTTTGCTCTCGATAGTAATTTCTTTTTCTTGTTTTTCTTTTGCCATAATATGATTATTTTTAAAATTATACTAAATAAAAGTTTTAATCTGACACACGTCCTTTGTTGCTTTGATACATTTAATCTTATCAGCAAGCAACTCGTAAAACAATTCTTTTGTATGCTGTTCTGACTCGAAATGCCCTATATCAAAAACAGAAATACGCCCATCTGAATTAAAAAACTCATGATATTTGAAATCGGCAGAAACATAGGCCTGAGCTCCCTGCCCAATTGCATCAGGCAGGAATTCACTACCTGCTCCTCCACACATTGCCACCCGTAATATATTATCCGAATCGACAAACGAAGGAAGATATCTAATTACAGAGGTATGAAAAGCGTCTTTAAGCAATTCCAGAAAATCAGTTATCGTCAAAGGTTGCGGCAAATCGCCGATAACACCCAAGCCGACCTCTGCATTATAGGGAGATAGCACTGAATAGTTGCAGATACCCAATCGTTCTGCCATCTTTCCACTAACGCCCGACCTATACTTATCAATAGAAGTATGAGCACTGTAAACGACCAAACCATGACGTATAATCTTAAGGACACACCTCTCGATATATGTTTCAGAACTTATGCGTTTCAGTCCTTTGAAAAGAAGCGGGTGGTGAGACACTATCATCTGACAATTATTCTCGATAGCCTCATCAACAACATCCTCTGTTACATCTATACACAACAAAGCAGAGGAAACCTGTTGATTTCTCTGCCCTATCTGGAGGCCCGAATTGTCCCAAGACTCTTGGTTAGACAGCGGCGCCACACTTTCTATCAATTCTATTATCTCACCGGCAAACACTATCCTCTTTTGGCACCAACTCCGGTTTTAACGGTTACAGCTGATGACTTTTGTGTTTTAACTTGTGACTTGGTATTTACCTTATGTTCTGCTTTCTCTACCTTATCCTCAACTAATACCGACTCAGCCTCATTTTCATCGGAAACAGAAAAATCGGTATTGCCGGTTTTAACGAGAATATTATACCAAAGCAGAAGTTTACGAATATCCGACGGATAAACTCTATCGCGGTCGAAGTCTGGAACTATCCGTGCGAAGTAAGAACGGAGTTCATCGTTACTTGCTTTTTTAATATCAAACTTTACGGGTTCTGATTTCTCGAAGTTTTTAAGTTTCTCAAGCACGTCATGCAGTGGTATATCATCACCTTCGGTAAACATAGAGATATCAGCCAAACTTACGACTTTGTCATGAGCATAAGTCGGCATACGTTTGCAGTCTTCAAGCGATTCAATAATCAACATGTTATTACCTCTACTAACCAAACGGTATAACCCCGGCTTACCTGTAATAGCAAGAATGTTTTTAAGCATAAAATATTGTAAATTAAAAAATTATTCTATGTATAACAATTGATGAGCATTGTTCAAATAAAATTCAATTAATAGCATAAAGATTTAGAAAACCTGCTTGCATATCAATTGAGTGCTGCAAAAATACTATAAATATTTGAATTAACAAAATAAAATTTGTAATTTTGCACGCTTATTACAAGCACTTAAAGTTTCATCAGTAGCATAGACAGCGATAATCATCACTAAAATGAGGCAAAAATCGAATGTCAATATAAAGAACAAAAGGGCGTGGTTCGACTACGAAATTCTATACAAACTTACAGCCGGCATTCAACTCTTTGGTACTGAGATAAAGTCGATAAGAGAGAGCAAAGCGAGTTTGGCTGACACTTATTGCGCCTTCATAAACCACGAATTATGGGTAAAGCAGATGCATATTTCTGAATACCAATTCGGGAGTTATAACAACCATATAGCAAAAAGAGACCGGAAATTACTTTTACAAAAGAAGGAACTACGGAAACTTGAGAGAGACACAAAAGAAAGCGGGAAGACCATTATTCCGTTAGTTCTCTTTATCGATGAAAACGGGCGAGCCAAGTTAGAAATTGCGCTTTGCCGTGGGAAAAGACAATATGATAAGCGTCAAACCTTGAAAGAAAAAGAGGACAAACGACAAATAGAACGTGAAATTAAAAAATAAATACAATGAGCAAAGCATTATTGATGATTCTCGACGGCTGGGGAATCGGGAAAAAAGACAAAGCCGACGCAATTTATAGTACATCAACTCCTCATTGGGATACACTGCTAAAGACCTATCCTAACGCTCAGTTACAAGCCTCCGGCGAGAATGTAGGTTTGCCAGACGGACAGATGGGTAATTCTGAAGTAGGACACCTTAACATCGGAGCAGGCAGGGTAGTATATCAGGATTTGGTAAAAATCAACAGGGCATGCAAAGACGGCAGCATAATGAAAAATCCCGAAATAGTATCTGCATTCACATACGCTCGGACCCACAACTGCGACCTTCATATAATGGGATTAACCTCCGACGGCGGTGTACACTCGTCGCTTGAGCACTTATTTAAACTTTGCGATATTGCAGCGGAATATAAACTTAACGGGCACACCTTCGTACATTGTTTTATGGATGGTCGCGACACCGACCCAAAGTCAGGTATAGGTTTTATCGACCAACTCGAGGAACACTGCAAACAGAGTGCAGGTGAGATAGCTACAATATGCGGTCGGTTCTATGCTATGGATAGGGATAAACGCTGGGAGAGAATAAAAGAAGCCTACGACATGCTCGTAAGCGGAAGAGGCAATCAGTACCAGGATATGCATACAGCAATGCAAGAAAGTTACGATAATGACATTACCGATGAATTCATTAAACCTGTAGTACATATACGCGATGGCAAACCTCTTGCTACAATTAAGGAAGGAGATGTTGTTATATTCTTCAATTACCGCAACGACCGTGCAAAAGAACTAACCATTGCTCTCACGCAAAAAGATATGCCGGAAAACGGATTGCATACCATAAAAGACTTGCAATACTATTGCATGACTCCTTACGATTCGTCGTTTACCGGACTGCATATATTGTTCCCTAAAGAGAATGTTACGAACACACTTGGTGAGATAGTTTCGAAACACGGCCTTCGACAACTGAGAATAGCAGAAACCGAGAAGTTCGCACACGTTACCTTCTTCTTCTCAGGAGGCAGAGAAGCCGAATTCGAGAATGAAGACAGAATACTTATTCCTTCACCTAAAGTTGCGACTTATGACCTCCAGCCAATGATGTCGGCTCCTGAGGTAACGATAGCTCTAAGAGATGCCCTCAATTCGCAAAAATACGATTGCATAATTCTCAATTATGCAAACGGTGATATGGTTGGTCATACAGGAGTTTACGATGCTATTCAAATGGCCGTTACAACCATTGATATATGTGTTAACGAAATAGTTACCGCCGCTAAGCGCAATGGCTATGAAGTTATCATTATTGCCGATCATGGAAACTGCGACCACGCAATAAACGAAAACGGAACACCCAACACAGCTCATTCCTTGAACCCCGTACCGTTTGTATATATTAGCGACAATAAAAACGCAAAGGTAGAAAACGGTATTTTAGCCGATGTAGCTCCATCGATTCTGCAAATTTTAGGGATTCAGCAACCGGAGGAAATGACCGGTCATAGTTTGATAAGTCTTTAATTGCCACAGGAGACAGATACTATCGTTATGAGATTTTTGCGGACTTACATACCAACTATTATATCATTAATGGTAATTGGCATTATATGTTTAGCACCAATATCTGACATGCCATCTATAGTAAGCGCGGCAAAAATTCCACATTTCGACAAGTTTGTGCACGCATTCTCATTTTTACTGCTTTCTATCATTGCCTGGGCAGATACCCGTAAATATACCGGCAAGAGGGATAGGTCGTACATTGTTTCTGTCTTACTATCGGTAATCTATGGAGGTTTGATTGAAATCATACAAGACTTTACAAAGACCAGGAGCAGCGATATATTAGACTGGATTGCTGACATCACCGGTATGGCAACAGGAATAGCAATAATAGTCGCTTGGAGAAAACTCGGAACATATCAAAATTAAAATGCTTAGGCATGGTATTCTTGTTTCTGTCATTGTCGGTAACGACAATGGCAGAAATTGTTTACAGCCCTGATATGTTAAGTTCAATAATAGAAGATATTTATGAAGAATTGCTCGAAGAGGGGCACGAAGTTGATTTCGAGCAGATGAGTGAAGACCTACAAGCTCTCAGCTGCAATCCTATCAACCTGAACAACACATCAGAAGAAGAATTGAGCCGTCTGGTATTTCTCAACGACAAACAAATTGAGAACATACTGATATCGGCATACAGAAAACCTCTTATCAGTATATATGAGCTCCGTCTAATAGAGGGTCTGAACGATTATGAGATAAGAAACATGCTTCCGTTTGTCTATGTAGGGGAGAAAGAAGAGGAGAAAGAGTTGTCGGCAAAAGAGTTTTTCAGCAGAGCAAAACACGAATTAGCTATACGATTTGATGCCCGCAACATAGAAAATAACGGCACTGACCCTTTTTACACAGCTATTAAATACCGCCTTAACTGCCGGAACAAACTGCAAGTTGGCTTAACGGCAGAACGCGACGCACAAGAGCCATCTTACAGAGAAGGAAAGATATACGGAGCTGATTTCTGGGGCGGATATGCCGAAATAAGAGATATCTGGAAGTTCAAAAAGATTGTGGCAGGGGACTATAGGGTCTCGTTTGGCGAAGGACTTGTAATAAATACCAACAACACTTTTTACAGCAAAAGGAACATCGTTGAACAACGAAAATTCAAAAAAGAAGGCATCAATAAAAAATCATCGGCAAGTGAATACGGATACTTAAGAGGTATAGGAACAACTATCGACTTGGGATTAGCTGATTTAACGGTATTATACTCGGCGAGAAAGATTGATGGAAAATCAGAAGGAGGTTCGTTCCCAACAATTATAAAGACCGGCTATCACCGCACCAACAACGAAATAGAGACAAAAAGACAAATTTGGCAACATGTGGCGGGAGCAAATGCTACATTCAAACTCAAAAAGGCCAAAATAGGAATAACAGCCACCGAACATATCCTATCAGACACCCTGTCGCCCAAACAGGCATACTATAACGCCAATTATTTTAGAGGCAACAAACAATTTTCAGCTGGATTAAACTATCGATGGATAGAGAAGAAATTTACATTATTCGGTGAAGTAGCAACTACTCAAAACACTACTTGGGGCGTTGCCAATATTACAGGGATTGTAATTCAACCTATCGCCGACGTTAGTATTTCTGCAGTCTATAGATACTACTCGAAACATTTTGACAATCTGCTTGCCAATGCAATAAGTTCCACCTCGCGCATAAACGATGAGAATGCTATCACTATTGGCACCGACATATCACTTGTTCGCGGCTGGAAGTTCCTCATTTATGCCGATTTGTTCCGATTTAGCGGTCCTAAATACGGTATCGCTCACTCTTCATACGGATTTGATTTACTATACGAAATGCGCTACATGATTGAGGATAAGACAAGTATGCGATTGAAAATACAGGCTAAGGAGAAAGATAAAAAAGATAAAATATCCGGCAGATATGATATCGAATTAAATTTCGGTAATTGGAGCGTTAAAGCATTGTTAAATGGTAACATATACTACTACAGAGGTGCAACGGACAAACCCACCTTAGGAGGAATGGCTGCCGTGCAGGCAGAGTATCTATCTTCGAAGGTCCCTCTGCGCCTACAACTTAGGCTTAGTGCGTTTTCAGCTAAGAATTACAACAACAGGTTATATGTTTACGAGAATGATGTTCTGTACGCATATAACATACCGTCCTTTTACGGCGAAGGCGGCAGAATATATTTCAATGCAAGTTATAGAATTACCCAACACTTTCAAGTATATTTGAAAGTCTCAAATACTTTGTATTCTAAAACGTGGTCAGAAAAGCAATCGTTAGCAAAACGCACAAGTACAGAAGTACATACTTTCTTTCGCTTTAATTTCTAACTTCTGCAAAGTATTAACTAAGCGATGTTATTAGTTTATCTACTAACTGAGGCACACCGACTGAAGCTTTTTCTTTGATATGCACCACATTGTCGTAGCCGCTTAGGTCAGGACTGCCCGGATCTACAACATATACTTTAGCATGCTGCGGGATATAGTTCATAAGCGATGCTGCAGGATAGACAGCCAATGACGTTCCTATTACAATAAAGATATCGGCAGTAGAAGCCACCTCGCATGCCTTAGAAAAATAAGGAACTCCTTCACCGAAAAATACTATATAAGGTCGCAATAAGGAACCATCGGGGTGGCGGTCGCCATAATGTTGTTCCCAGCCTTTTATATCAATAGTATCTGTTTCACTTTTCTGTCCTCTTAGTTTTGTAATCTCTCCGTGAAGGTGAATCACATTTTTATTACCGGCCCTTTCATGCAGATTATCTATATTTTGGGTAATAATCTCTGTTGTGGGGAAGCACTGTTGTAAGCGGGTAAGAGCAGCATGTGCAGCGTTTGGCTGCGCAGCAAGCACGTCGCGACGAAGGGCATTGTAAAAGTCAACGCACAACTGCGGATTGCGAAGCCATGCCTCATGGGTGCAAACATCTTCAATCCGATATTTTTCCCAAAGTCCGTCACTATCTCTGAAAGTACCGAGACCGCTTTCTGCCGAAATACCGGCACCTGTAAAAACAACTATTTTCATGGTTTTATAATATATTGGATTATTCAATAGACGATTATTTAAAGTGTCAAAGTTTCCCACTTAAATAATCATAAATGATAATTAATGACAAATTTATGGCTAATTCATTACAATTTACGTACAAAAAAATAATAAGAATTAATATCAGAATTGTTTGTGCGCAAAGTTAGTAATTTCCATCTTAATTTACAAAAATTTTAACAGATTTTTTGATATGGTTTAATAAATATTCTTCAGGAATCTTCATCTCGAAAAATTTTAATTATACGAGGTTGCGGATTTTCAAAATAAATTGTAATTTTGTAGCCGATAAAATATTGCCTTAGTCAAACACATAATTTCGCACATTAAAATTCAATTATGAACATACTCAGTATCGATACATCAACATCAATATGTTCAGTAGCTCTTGGAATCGACGGTAAAGCAGTATTCACTCTTACAAGCGACGATGGAGCAAACCACGCTTCTGTTCTACCGGTTTATGCAAAAGAAATACTTCATAAACTGGATGAAAAAAAGTTGACATTAGATGCAGTAGCGGTTTCAGCCGGACCCGGTTCTTACACTGGTCTGCGCATTGGAGTATCGTTAGCGAAAGGCTATTGTTATGGTTCGGGTGCAAAACTCATTGCTATCGACACTCCGTTGATAGTAGCGAACAGCATACTTGCACAATTATCACAACAGCAAGAGCATACCCGCTCTGACGAAAGAGACAAAGATGTGCTTATTTGTCCGATGATTGACGCCCGCAGAATGGAAGTATATACCTCTCTCTATGATTGCAGGCTCAACCAGCAAACTCCTGTAGAAGCAGCAGTTATCAATTCAGAAAGTTACAAATCGGAGTTAGCAGCGCACAAAATTTATTTTGGAGGGAACGGAGCAATGAAATGCAAAGGCGTTATTCAAAGCGATAATGCCATCTTCGTTGAAGCTTCGCCGAATGCTCAATACATGTGCCAATTGGCTGAAAGATATTATAGTTTGGCAAAAGAAGGGGAACGCAGTTTTGAAGACATTGCATATTATACCCCATTTTATCTTAAAGAGTACGAAGCCAAACACAGCGAGGTTAAAGGGTTGAAAAAATGACAAGAACAAATAAAATATCGGCACTTCCGCTACTTGTTTTCATCTTACTGGCTACAGGATGTTCTACACAAAAGAACACAGCGTCGTCGCGTGCATTTCATTCGATGAAAACGAAGTATAATATCTACTTCAACGGCAACACATCGTTTGACGAAGGATTGAAAGCCACACAAGAAGCAAATCAGGACAACTATTCTGCCCTTCTGCCATTATATCCACAAAGTAACCACGAGGCAGCCAAAGCCGCCACCTCTCAGATGGACAGAACAATAGAGAAATGCCGGAAATGCATAAAGTTACATTCGATAAAGAAAAAACCCAAAATTAATCTCAAGAAACGCAACGACCCTGAGTACAAAGCATGGTTGGAGCACGAAGAGTTTAACGAGTCGATTGACGATGCCTGGATATTGCTTGGAAAAGCCGAATTCCATAAAGGAGATTTTGAAGGTTGCATAGGAACATTCAGATACATCATTAACCATTTCGGATATGACAAAGACATTGTTGCGCAATGTCAGTTGTGGATTGTGAGAGCATACACCGAGTTAGGCTGGCTCTACGAGGCTGACGAGCTTCTGAAAAAGGTTAATGTTGACGACCTTAAGAGGAAAAATGCGCCACTATATTCAGCAACTTCCGCCAACCTGCTCATCAAGCAAGGGAACTACAAAGATGCCATACCATTCATAAAGATTGCCGTTCAAGACGAGAAGCGAGACGGCAACAGGCCAAGATTCTATTTCGCCTTGGGTCAGTTATATGAGAATGTCGGCAGCAATACTCAAGCTTGCGATTACTACAAGAAAGTAATTAAAATGAATCCGGAATGGGAGATGGATTTTAATGCAAGACTAAGGAGTGCACGTCTTTCAACCAACACTGCATCAGCCGTCAAGCAACTTGGCAAAATGGCTAAACGCTACAAGTACAAAGACAAACTCGACCAGATATACGAAGCTATAGGAGATGTTTATTTATCACAGGGAGATACAGCTAACGCCATTAAGAATTATGCTGAAGGAATAGAGAAATCCACTCAAAAACGTATAGAGAAAGCAAGTGTACTAATAAAATTAGGCGACTTGTATTACGACAAGAAAAACTACAAAGATGCTACGCCTTGCTATACCGAAGCCAGCAGTATTATCGACAACGAACACAGCGACTTTAAACGTGTAAAGAGACTATCGGAAACCTTGCAGCAACTAACAGGCGAATACGATGTTGTTGTCCTCCAGGACTCGCTGCAACACCTTGCGACTCTGAGTGAAGAGGAACAATTAGAGATAGCAAAAAAAATAGTAGAGAACCTTGAAAAAGAGGAGAAAGAAGCCGCCGAAAAAGCGCAGCAAGAGGAACGCGAGTTGCAAAACAACGAGGGACTGCGCTCGGTAGATACTCAAAACATGTTAGGAGGCGGAGGAGGCACAGCTGATTGGTATTTTTATAATCAACAACTTATTCGTTCGGGCAGACAACAATTCCAACAAAAATGGGGAAACCGTAAGTTAGAGGACAACTGGCGATTGATGGCAAAAAACTTCAGCACTTCTTTTGTTGAGGATAACCAGACCTCGGAAAATAATATTTCAGAAAACGACTCAACATCTGAGGTTCGCTCTATTCTGGTAACCGATTCACACGACCCGCAATACTATCTTCAGCAAATTCCAAAGACCGCAGAGGAGATTGCCAAGTCAGACTCGCTGATAGCCAAGGCTCTCTATAACATGTTTTTCATATACCGCGACCAGATTGAAGATCAGGAGATGGCATCGCTTACGTTCGACGACTATCAAAAACGTTTCCCTAACGACAAGAAACTGATTGACCTGTATTATTCGGAATACATCAATGCTATCAAAACCGAAGATATTGCTGCACAGAGCAAATATCGCAAACTTATTGTTGAAAAATTCCCCGAAAGCGGAGAAGCACAAATAGTAAGTCAACCCGACTATTTCAACCGTATTCTTCGTTTAGAGGCAGAACAGGACTCTGTTTATGAACAGACTTACTATGAGTTTACACATAATAATTTTGAAGTTGTAAAGAAAAACAAGCAATATGCCCAAACCAATTACCCTCTCTCGAAACTGATGCCCAAATTCTTATTTCTGAACTCAATAGCAGTAGCCAAAACAGAGGGGCAGGATGCATTTATAAGTGAGTTGAGGGAGATGATTGACAAATATCCTGAAAGCGATGTTTCAGCGATGGCGAAAGACATGCTTGCGATGCTTAATGTGGGTGCTGAAAGCCAGGCTGACGGAGAGATAAGCAATCTTGCAGATAAGCGTACGACCATTGAGACAGAAATTGACAGCAGTCTTGTTGACAAGAGTTTCAGCACTGACATGTCGCAGAACACACTGATATATTATATTTGTCGGAACGATGAACAGACAGTGAACGCACTGCTCTATGAAATAGCCTTGTTCAATTTCTCACAATTCCTAATCAAAGATTTTGATTTAAAGAAAGAGAGTCCTTTGCACTTCAAGCAGAAAATCGATACTTTCAACCAGACCGAACAGGAAGAATCGGCCGCAGTAGAAGTAGTAAAATTCGACAACTACGACGAAGCCCTTTGGTATAACGGATTGATAATGCAAAACGAATCGATAAGAAGCATATTCACTTTGTATAACGTGAGCATACTTATTATAACTGAAGAAAACGACGAGTTGCTTCGCGCAAAATTCACTCTCGAAGAGTATAGGAAATTTGAGAAAGAGAAACTGACCAAGTAGGTCGGAAGGCAAAAAAAAGACTTGCCGAAGCAAGTCTTAAGCGCTCCCTCAAGGACTTGAACCTTGGACCCCCTGATTAACAGTCAGATGCTCTAACCAACTGAGCTAAGGAAGCAATTAAAAAACCGACATTCGAACCTTGATTTCCGAAAGCGGTTGCAAAATTAGTTCTTTTTTTGAAATAAACAAAAAAAAATCAAAAAAAAGTCAAAAAAAATGCTTATCTTTGCAAAAAATATAATCGTCAGCAATAATGAAAAAAGTCTTAGGCTTAGGTAATGCGCTAACTGACATCTTGTTACAGGTATCAGATGAAGATGTCCGCGAATTAGGAATTGAGAAGGGCAGCATGAATCTGATAAACATCAATCAGGCTCAAGCTATTCAAGGTCGTTTTGCGCACGTGCGCAAGACCATGGTAGCAGGTGGTAGCGCCGCAAATACCATCAACGCCATAGCATCGATGGGAGGCAAAGCAGCCTTGATAGGTAAGATTGGAAACGACGAGATTGGCGATTTTTACAAGAACGACCTCATTAAGAACGGAGCTATCCCGTTGCTTTTGCAATCTGACCTGATGTCGGGATGTTGCACTGTACTTATCACTCCCGACGGCGAACGTACTTTCTGTACTTACCTTGGAGCAGCCGCCGACCTTAATGCCGAGGATATTGAGAGGAACGCATTTGTAGGCTATGATGTCTTCCACGTAGAGGGATACATGGTTCAGAATCACGACCTGATAGAAAAAGCCATGCACCTTGCTCGAACAGAAAACATGCTTATATCGCTTGACTTAGCATCCTATAATGTAATAAACGAGAATTTAGATTTCATAAAGCATATTGTTGAGAACTACGTTGACGTGGTATTCGCTAACGAGGATGAGAGTTATGCATACACAAAGCGTCAGCCGGAGGAATCGGTTGCAGAATTATCAAAGATATGCAAAATAGCAGTAGTTAAGGTTGGTAAGAAAGGTTCATACGTTATGGAAGGTACTACCCGCGAACATATCGGTGCCATTACATCCAACTGCTTGGATTCAACCGGAGCCGGCGATTTATATGCGGCAGGATTCTTATATGGTATGAATGAAGGTCTGGACACGAGACGTTGTGCAGAAATAGGAACCTTGGCAGCAGGACGGGTTGTAGAAATAGTGGGTACAAAACTTAGTGATGAGACATGGGAAGAGATAAAACGCTTATGCGCACTTTACAAAGGATTTCACCAACATAATCTATAATTATGAAAGTATTATTCGCTATATACGAACTACTGATTGCGTTACCGCTGTTTATTCTGAGTACTATTTTTTGTGCAGTGTTCACGATGTGTACAATAAAATGGGCAAACAGTGATTTTGTACATAACGTCCAAGTAGCATGGGCAAGAAGTTTCTGCTATTTGTTCTTATGCAAAGTAACAATTGACGGAACAGAAAACATACAAGAGGGGCAAAGCTATGTATTCATCTGCAATCATCAGAGCATAGCGGACGTATTTGTTGTTTACGGATGGTTGCCCGTGAAGTTCAAGTGGATAATGAAGCAAGAGATTATGAAAATACCCTTGGTAGGAACAGCTTGCAAAGCCGCCGGACATATATTTCTCGACAGAAAGAGCAGGGGTTCGGCAGTGAAAAGTATTAAAGCAGCAGAGAACACACTACATAACGGTATATCCGTTGTAGTTTTCCCTGAAGGTACACGCAGCGAAGACGGACAAGTAGGACGTTTCAAACGCGGAGCATTCCAGATTGCTTACGACCTTGAGTTGCCGATGATTCCCATATCGCTTAGCGGTTGCAGAGAGATGATGCCCAAGGGGGCAACTATAGTTAACTTGGGCAAGAAAGTGCACATGCATATTGACAAGCCTATTGAAACCAAAACAATAGAGCAGGAGCAAATCATCGAATTAACACGGGATATAGTGATTAAGAACATAAAACAAATGTAATAAGAAATATAAACAATTAAAATATTTTCACCTTATGGGTTTATTTACATTCAATCAAGAAATAGCGATTGACTTAGGTACGGCCAACACTATTATTATATGCAACGACGAGGTTGTAGTTGACGAACCATCGGTAGTGGCAATTAGCTATCACACAGGCGAGATGGTAGCTGTAGGAAGAAAAGCGCAGCAGATGATAGGCAAGGGAGGCTCAATGATTAAAACAGTGAGACCGCTTCGCGAGGGGGTAATTGCCGACTTTCAGGCATGCGAGATGATGATCAGAGGTATGATTAAGATGATTCCGAGAAAGAATCAGCTCTTTGCTCCTAATATCAAAATGGTAGTTTGCATTCCTTCAGGTTCGACCGAGGTAGAGATTCGAGCAGTCCGCGACTCGTCGGAGCATGCAGGTGGCCGCGATGTATATATGATTTACGAACCAATGGCAGCAGCCATAGGTATGGGTATAAACGTAGAGAGTCCTGAAGGTTGCATGATAGTTGACATAGGTGGTGGAACAACAGAAATAGCAGTCATTTCGTTAGGCGGCATTGTTGCAAATAAATCGATTAAAACAGCCGGAAACGATTTGAACGCCGATATAGTTGACTATATGGGAAGGATGCATAACCTAAGAATTGACGAACCCACCGCCGAGAAGATAAAGATTCAGGTGGGATCGGCTCTTACAGAGCTTGATAATCCGCCTGAGGATTTTATTGTTATAGGTCCGAACAGAACCAACTCGATGCCTCTTGAAGTGCCTGTAAGCTATCAGGAGATAGCACACTGCCTTGAGAAAAGTATTTCAAAAATAGAGAATGCTATTCTTCAGGCACTTGAGTCGACTCCTCCGGAGCTATATGCTGATATTTACAGACGTGGAATATATTTAGCGGGTGGCGGTGCACTGCTTCACGGATTAGCCAAACGACTAACCGACAAGATTACCATTCCATTCCACGTTGCAGAAGACCCGCTCCACGCAGTTGCAAGAGGCACCGGTGTGGCCCTGAAGAATATCAATAATTACAACTTCCTGTTGAGATAATCATTATATGATGCATTATGCGTAATTTGCTTCAGTTGCTGAGCAAGTACAGCATTTTACTAATGTTTGTAGCACTTGAAATCGTTTCGCTGATACTTGTTGTTAGAAATAACGAATATCAGCGGAATGCATTTTTTACGTCGGCTAATGTAATTGCAGGGTGGAATTATTCGGTATATGCATACTTTGCACAATATTTTAATCTGAGAGAAGAGAACCGACTTCTTCAGGAAGAAAACATCCAACTGCAAAACCAACTTTTAACAGCAAAAAATGAACTTCAAAGAGTTATAGAAAAAAAGGATTCGGGGTATGTTTCAGCAGAATTGAATAAACATTATATCTCAGCAAGGGTAATAAACATAAGTAGCAGCAAAAGACATAATTATCTCACCATCAACCGCGGGGAGAGAGACAGCTTAAAGAAGGACATGGGAGTTATCAACTGCTATGGCGTGGTAGGAATTATAAACAACACAAGCCGGCAGTTCGCAACAGTAATTCCGATAATAAATACATCGATGCAACTGAGTTGCAAAATCAAAAATAATGATGCCTGCGGTCCGTTAGTGTGGAACGGCAAAAATTACAGATACGCAAATTTGACGGACATTGCAAAACATATAACTGTGAATCAAGGCGACACAATAGTAACAAGTGGCTTCACCCCTACTTTTCCTGAGGGTATAATGGTAGGCGTGGTAGAAGAAGTAAGTACACCACAAGGTTCATCATATCATAGTATTAAAGTCCGGTTAGCAGCCGATTATAAAAGCTTAGGCTACGTTAGTGTAATTGCCGACAGAAATCTTGAAGAGCAAAAAAAATTAGAAGGTGAATATATGGATTAAGAGCATATTGAGATTGATAATTGTAGTGCTGCTACAAGTATTCCTGTTCAACAACCTTCAGATGGGTGGTATATGTACTCCAATGGTATATATACTATTTCTAATTGCCCTACCCAAAGAGGTGCAACGATGGCAGGAACTCCTCATAGGAGCAGCTTTAGGCTTCATCATCGACTGCTTTACCAACACTCTGGGAGTGAACATGTCAGCCTGCATACTGCTTTGCTACTTAAGACCTCTGCTTATAAAAAGCATGACTCAAGAATATGAACGCCTTAACGGAGAAATCAACTCAGACAGTTTAGGATTCGGAGTATATGCAAAATTAGTTACAATTCTTACATTCGCACACCACACCACAGCAATACTTCTTGAAAGTTTTACCACTTCACATCTATGGTTAACTCTAATACAAATTGTAATTAGCAGTGCTTTAACTATTTTACTACTTTTAGGATACGAACTTCTTAGGAAAAGATGATTAACGAAACATACTATAAGAGAAGATATGTTATAACATCCATAATTATTGTGGCTGTTATAATTTTTCTTATAGAACTATTTTGGCTTCAGATAATCGACCAAAGCACTAAAGACAAAGCAGATTCAAATGCTTTGCTAAAACAGACTATTTACCCTTCGAGAGGTTTGATATACGATAGAAACGGAGAATTACTGGTATTTAATCAACCAATATACGATGTAACGCTAATTTGCAACGAGATGGACAAAAACTTCGATACACTTAATTTCTGTGCAACATTGGGTATATCAAGAGCCGACTTCGAAGAGCGAATATCAGAGAACATAAAGAAGCATGGCAAGTATGCCAAATATACCTCGCAACTTTTTGCCACCCAACTAAGCAACGAAGATATAGCACCTTTGCAACAAACTTTGTACAAATACCCGGGAGTGTCTATTCGCAAACGAACACTTCGAGACTACACATATAGTTCTGCAGCTCAGGTGCTTGGCAGCATAGGAGAAGTGTCGCAAAAGACTATTGACAATGATAATTACTACAGTGTTGGCGACTACGCAGGAAGAGACGGAATAGAACTGACATACGAAAAATACCTAAGAGGTGAAAAAGGTATAGAAATTCTGCTCCGCGACTCGAAAGGTAGAATCCAAGGAAGCTACAACGACGGAGAAGACGACATAGCTCCAGTATCCGGAGGCAATTTACAACTCACATTAGATATTCAGTTGCAAATTTTAGCAGAGTATCTGTTGCATGGGAAAATAGGAAGTGTTGTAGCTATTGAACCAAGAACCGGAGAGATTTTAGCATTAGCTTCAAGTCCGACTTGGAATCCCAAACTGCTTGTAGGGAAGACACGGAGCAAGCACTATAACGAGCTAATGAATGACCCCACCAAGCCACTACTGAACAGGTCAACGCAAGCCATGTATCCTCCAGGTTCGACATTTAAAACAGCACAAGCTGTTGTTTGCTTGGAAAACAACACACTTAGTGTCAATACATTTTACCCATGCAACGGGAGAGCGTCGGTTCCGATTGCGTGCACACACTCGCATGGCTCGCCTGTAAATCTGCTGTCAGCCATAGAGCAGAGTTGCAACCCATATTTTTGGTATGCCTACCGCGATTTCTTAGAAAAAAACGATTATGGCAGCAATAACGAAAATTTCAGGAAGCAATACCAACTATGGAGAGATATGATTATGAGTATGGGACTCGGCAAAACATTTTCCGACTCTGACGTACCCACACAAAAGGGAGGCTCAATTCCGTCAATACAATTCTACGATAAAATATATAAAGGGAAGAATAATTGGAAAGCTAAAACAATACGCTCTAACTCAATAGGTCAGGGCGAAGTGCTTGTTACACCGTTGCAATTATGCAACATGGCTGCTACAATAGCCAACGAAGGATATTATATTACCCCTCACCTCAACAAAGCCGACTCAATGCTCGAACACCGTCATAACACAGGTTTCCAACAGAAGCATTTTAAGATTGTGAAAGAAGGGATGGAGCGAGTAATGGAGTATGGAACAGGGCGATACTATAAATTAGACAGCATCAGAGTAGGAGGCAAGACAGGTACTGCACAAGTACAGGGCAAGCAAGACCATGCGTTGTTTATAGGAATAGCACCTTTAGATGAGCCTCAAATTGCAGTGGCGGTAGTAGTGGAAAACGCCGGTTTCGGTGCGACTTGGGCCGCACCAATAGGCTCACTTATCATAGAACAATATCTTACAGATACTGTCAGAAGAACATATCTCAAGGAACGAATGCATAACTCGATACTAAATCCTAACGTTAAGTAATAGTCAGTTCAGATGGCAAATAGAGGCAACATATTAAGTTCAATCGACTGGTTAACAATCGCATTATATCTTATAATGATATTTTTCGGTTGGGTAAATATCTATGGTGCCACATACAATTTCGAACAAACATCGATGGTGAATCTCTCGAATCCGGCCGGCAAGCAGTTCATGTGGATTGGTGTCTCTTTGGTTATTGCTATTACCATACTGATTATAGATTACAAAACATACGATTTCTTCGCATACGCAATATATATCTTTTGGATTTTAGTATTAATAGCCACACCTATAATAGCAGCTAAAACACACGGCGACATTAAGGGTTCTCTATCGTGGATTAAAATAAGGACAATAAGTTTTCAGCCAGCAGAATGGGCAAAATTCATTACAGCCTTGTGTCTTGCAAAATGGATGAGCAGATACGACTTTAAAATAACAGACTGGAGAAGCATGGTTGTGCCTTTGGGAATAATCTGCATCCCAATGTTTATCATAATGGTGCTTCAAAAAGAAACCGGCACAGCGCTTGTATTTGCAGCATTTTTCCTCGTACTATATAGAGAAGGAATGAGCGGATACATCATTGCAGGAGTTATAGCATTTGCCCTTCTATTTATTATCTCTATAAAATACATGCCAGCAGCCCTACCATTAGGCTCGGGTAATTGGGGAATAATATTATCTTGTACCGGATTATATATAGTAATACTGACATTGATATTGTTTAAAGAATATCTAAAGTTACAAACCATAATAATCGCATCAGTAATAGCAGCCACATACGCAATAAGCACGCTTCTATCAATATGGATAAAAGTAAATTTCACAATAGTATCAGCCTGTTTGATAGGTGGTTGCATTATATTCTTAATCATAGAAGCTATATATCTGAGAAGAAAGAGTCTGATTATACTTTCGCTATTTACCATACTTACTGCAGCATCATGCTTTTCGAGCAGCAAAATATTCAGTCATCTGCCTGACCACCAGAGAAAACGCGTGGAGGTAACACTTAAGATGCGCCAAGACCCGAGCGGTGTTGAATATAACACAATACAGGCAAAAATAGCAATAGGGTCGGGAGGCTTTACCGGTAAAGGTTACCTGCATGGAACGCAGACAACACTAAATTTCGTACCTGAGCAACACACCGATTTCATCTTCTGTACTGTAGGCGAAGAATTCGGGTTTATTGGGACATTTGGCGTTTTGATAGTTTACTTAATTTTCATACTACGACTCATACAACTTTCAGAGCGACAAAAAGACATGTTCAGTCAGATTTACGGGTACAGCGTAACATGCATATTTATAATACATTTAATCATCAACATAGGAATGGTTCTCGGCCTGCTGCCGGTAATAGGAATACCACTACCTTTCTATAGTTACGGCGGAAGCTCACTAATGGGATTTACAATTCTGCTATTTATATTTATTAAATTAGATTCATCGAGAGTCGAAAAGTTATAACACGATATAATCAACAAGATGCTTGACAAAAATTTCGAATATGATATTATAGTTGTAGGAGCAGGGCATGCCGGATGCGAGGCTGCTCTTGCATCTGCCCAGATGGGTTGCAAGACGTTGCTGCTTACTATGGATATTAACCGCATAGCGCAGATGAGTTGCAATCCAGCTATAGGAGGGATAGCCAAGGGGCAGATTGTAAGAGAGATAGATGCACTAAACGGAGGGATGGGCAGGATTACCGATTCCACATCAATACAGTTTAGAATGCTCAACAAATCGAAGGGTCCGGCAATGTGGAGTCCGCGCAGCCAAAGCGACAGAAAAAAATACATAGAGCAGTGGGTGAAAGAATTAGCTGCAACACCTAATCTGCATATTTGGCAGGACACAGCCACGGAACTAATCATTAAAGACAAGAAAGTAAACGGGATAAAGACAAACATAGGAGTCGTATTTCATTCTAAGTGCATAATATTGACATGCGGCACCTTCTTAAACGGACTGATGCACTTTGGGCAAGCCCAAATAGCCGGCGGAAGAATATCCGAGCCGGCGTCGACCGGAATAACCGAGCAACTCAAAAGCAAAGGATTCATAACCGGAAGGATGAAAACAGGTACTCCTTGCCGAATCGACAAACGCTCTATAGACTTCAGCGAGTTGGAAGAGCAGAAAGGCGATGGCGACTGGCACAAATTCTCGTTTCTGAGCACCACTCAGAACTTAAAGCAAATGAGTTGCTGGATTACACAGACCAATAAAACAACGCACGAAATATTAAGAAACGACCTTTCAAAAAGTCCGCTCTACAATGGTCAGATAACAAGTATAGGTCCGAGATATTGCCCGAGTATTGAGACAAAAATAGTTACCTTTGCAGACAAAGACTCGCACTTGCTGTTTTTAGAGCCGGAGGGGGTAGATTCGAATGAATATTATCTGAATGGATTTAGTTCGTCGCTCCCATTCGACACGCAAATTAAGGCTATTCACACAATAAAAGGTTTGAAGAATGCTGTTCTTTACCGTCCGGGATATGCTATTGAATACGATTATTTCGACCCTCAGCAGTTGCATCACACTTTAGAGACCAAGATAATAGACAACCTCTTTTTTGCCGGACAGATAAATGGTACTACCGGCTATGAAGAAGCAGCGGGGCAAGGACTGATAGCAGGTATTAATGCGGCATTGAGGGTGCGGGAGGAAGAGCCTTTTATTCTCAGAAGAGATGAAGCATACATTGGGGTGCTAATAGACGACCTTATCAACAAAGGGGTTGACGAGCCATACAGAATGTTCACCTCGCGCGCAGAGCATCGCATTCTTCTGCGCCAGGATAATGCCGACGAGAGATTAACTCCCAAAGCGATCAACATCGGATTAGCAAGTAAAGAAAGAACGGAAACATTCAAAAACAAATCAACCGAAAAGAAAGAATTGCTCGAGGCAATTAAGCAAATATATTTTACTCCAAAGGAATCAGACAGTTTCTTGGCATCAAAGGGATATCAAAGCTCCAAGCACAAACTGAGTGCTGCCGAACTTATAAGCAGGCCTGACATTGGCATACAAGATGTAATAGAGTTATCGCCCGAAATGAAGACTCTCTACGAGAGACTAACCATGAAAGACGAGGTTGCCGAAGCTGCAGAAATAGAGATTAAATACGAAGGATATATAAAGCGAGAGTGCATTTCAGCCGAAAAGCTCAGGCGGCTCGAGCACATACTCATACCCGACAATTTCGACTACGAAAGTTTGCAGTCGCTGTCAACCGAAGCCAGGCAGAAGCTCACAAGGGTGAGACCTAAAAGTATTGGCCAGGCTTCGAGGATTTCAGGAGTAAGTCCGAACGACATTTCGGTGTTGCTGATTTTAATGGGAAGGTAAATGTTCCACGTGGAACAATAGAAAAATTAAAGAAATATGAAAAAGGAAGAATTAAAAAGCACTATCAGAAATGTGCCCGATTTCCCAATCAAGGGGATTCAATTTAAAGATCTGACAACAATGTTTATGAATGCGAGCGCTCTAAAAGCAGCAGTTGATGATTTGTATGAAGAATACAAAGATAAAGGAATTACAAAGGTTGTAGGATTAGAGTCAAGGGGATTTATTATAGGACCAGCGCTTGCCATCAGACTAAATGCCGGATTCATACCAATAAGGAAACCGGGAAAACTTCCGTACGATACAATAAAAATAGAGTACAAAAAAGAATATGGCACAGACACAATAGAAATACACACCGACTCAATTGAAGAAAAGGATGTGGTTCTAATTCACGACGACTTGCTCGCAACCGGTGGAACAGCAGAAGCAGCAATAAAATTAGTTGAGAAGATGAAACCACAAAAAATATACGCTTGCTTTATTGTAGAGTTAGACAATCTGAAAGGCAGAGAACGGATAAAGTGCCCGACATACAGCACACTTCATTATAATGAGTAAAACAGAACTGAAAAACATAATAAGGAAAATACCCGAACTGCCAGGAGTATATCAATACTTCAACGAGGACGGAGTTATTATCTATGTAGGGAAAGCAAAGAACCTGCACAGAAGGGTTAGCAGTTACTTCAACAAGAAAGGTCTCAACAGAAAAACAAAAAAGTTAGTAGAGAACATATCCGATATTAAATACATAGTAGTTGAAAGCGAACAAGATGCATTTCTGTTAGAAAACAACCTGATTAAACAATATCAACCAAAATACAACATACTGCTGAAAGACGGGAAAAGCTATCCTAAAATTTGCATAACAAAAGAGGAATTCCCAAGAGTATTTAAGACACGAACTATTAACAAAAACGAAGGAGAATACTACGGACCGTTCAGCTACTCGAATACAATCGACTACCTCATAGAACTAATTCACACACTTTACCCAATAAAAACATGCAAAACAAAATTCAAGTACGACGACATAAAAGAAGGAAAATACAAAGTCTGCTTGAAATACCATCTTAAAAAATGCTGCGGTATATGCGAAAATCGCTGCAGAAAAGAGGTATACGACAAGTATATATCAGACATCAAAGAAATAATAAAAGGTAACGCAAGCAAAATAAGCAAAGAGTTAGAAAGCGAAATGATGAGTTTGGCTAAAGAACTAAAGTTTGAGGAAGCTGAAGCGGTAAAAGAAAAATATCTTTTATTGGAGAAATTCAAGAATAATACTATCATCAACAACTCGCAAGAAATAACATGCGATGCTATCGGATACGATGAAGATGATAAATGCGCCTACATATCAATTCTGAGAACAAACAAAGGAAGCATTATTCAAGCACTTGTTATAGAATACGAAAAAAGCTTAGAAGAAGAAAAAGAAGAAATTATATCTCACGCAATAATTGAACTACGAAAACAACTCAGCGAACTCAGCGAACAACAGACGAGCAAGCAGAAAAGGGAACTTCTACTTCCTTTCGAAGCAAAAGACACAATAGAAACATACACTATACCTAAGGGAGGAGTAAGAAAGAAAATACTGGAACTTGCAATGGAGAATGCAAGGCAGTACAAAAAAGACAAGAGCAAAACAAGCTGGCGTGAAAAGAAAAACGAAGTAAACCAAAAAACACTGCAAGAACTACAGGAGTTGCTTCAACTAAAAAACAGTATTCATATAATAGAAAGTTTCGATAACTCGAATATTCAGGGTACAGATCCGGTAGCAGCATGTATAGTATTCAAAGACGGAAAACCATCGAAAGACGACTACAGGAAATACAAGATTAAAACAGTAGAAGGAGCAAATGACTATGCAAGCATGAGAGAGATTGCCTACAGAAGATACAAAGACTGCTTGCAAAAAGAACCGGACAAAACTAACAAGAACGAAGATAAGCATCAAATACCTGACCTGATAATAGCCGACGGCGGAATACAACAAATGCATGCCATAAGAGAAGCCACACATGACATGCTCAACTTAGAGATACCAATAGCCGGTTTAGTGAAAGACGACAGACACAGAACTTCAACACTTCTATTCGGATTTCCGCCTAAAGAGATAGATATTAGAAAGCGTAGAGAACTATTCATGCTACTTACACAAATACAAGACGAAGTTCACAGGTTTGCAATTACCTATCATAGAAAAAAACACATTAAATCGCAGATTAAAAGCGAACTAAACGAAATAGAAGGGCTTGGAAAGAAAAGTATTGAAAAAATTATAAGAAAATATGGAAGTCTGAAAAGAGCTAAAAGCGCAAAATTTAACGAGTTAGCAGAAATAATAGGAAACAAAAGAGCCACAGCGTTTTACGAGCACTTCAACATAAAAATAAACGAATGAGATTTTAATTTTAAAAATATAATTGATTATAACACGAGAAAATGAAAGAATACACACTCGAAAAAATAGGAGAAGATTTAGAGTTAAGAGATACGACAGGCAAAAAAATAAGCTTTACTGATTTGCTCAGCAAAGAAACAAACGTATATCTCTTGAAAGGAGAAATGGGAGCAGGTAAAACTACTTTTGTGAAAGAATTATGTAAAGAGCTAAAAATAGAGGATACAGTCAACTCTCCCACATTTGCCATCGTAAACGAATATAAAGGAAAAAACAATACCATTTACCATTTCGACTGCTACAGACTCAAAAACATACAAGAAGCTATAGAAATCGGATTCGAAGAGTACATAAATTCAGAAAACTTATGTCTTATAGAGTGGCCGGAAATAGTAGAAAATTTAATAACCGTACCATTTACAACAATCTTTATAGAGGATATCAAAGGTAAAAGGCTAATAAAAGTTATATAAAAAAATTAAAAAATAGTGCAAAATAAAAAATACATAATTAGATTTGTCGCAATACTACTTATGATATTCATAAGCAGCGGAACATTTGCTGCCGGCAATAGATATAACAAAAAAAACTATCGTCAAAGCAGCAAATATGGGTATTCAAAAAGTAGAAGTTCTAAAAATAACACGAAGAATCAGAATAAAAAAACAACAAGAAACACCCAAAAGGACAACTATAGTAAAAAGAAAGCAGACAACAGCACTGCAAAGAGTGAATCAACAAACAACGAAAATAGTATAACAATAACTCTTTCAGACGACCTTATAAGACATATAAAGATAGAAAGAGAAAAAGAGATAGGCGATAGCATAAAGAAAGAATTAGAAAAAGAACTCAGAAAAGAATTAGAAGTACGTATAGCAGATAGTCTGACCAAATATAGAAAAGAAATTATACAATACAAATCTGTTACAAAACATGACACAATAATAGAAATACAAAGAATCGAGCGCAAAGTTACTGACACCGTTACAACAAGATGCGACTCATTATATGGAAAAGCAATTATTCACGAAAATGTCCTGCAATTGAATTTCAGCTACGGTAAAATAAACGACCTATATCTAAGTCCGCTTATATACAGGGGATTTGCGGCAGGGATAGAAAACGAATGGTGGCAAAACTTAAGGAAAAACAGCAATTTCGGTCATGTAGGTAACATAAATTTAAAAGCAGGATTATATTGGAATCACAACTATTCTAACAGTATCAATACAATTTCAATTAACGGAGGCTGGGGATTTTATTCGAACTACAGGCACAAGAATCTACGATTGCTGATAGGTCCGTACATTGAATTAAACAGTTTTATAAAAAACATAAGCAACAATGTGAATAAGCCTGTATCTGTAGATTTAGGCGCCGACCTGAAAATAATGGGAAGTATAGGTTTTGCCTTTGCAGCCAAAAAAACAAGCTATAGAATAAAATACACAGCGTTTATTAACCTGATAGGAGCACAATTCATTCCTGAATATTGGGAATCGTACTACGAAATAAGCAAAAATATAAAGCATGATATCGGCTTTTCATATTTAGGGAACAGAATAAATCTGCGACACGAACTTACATTCGATTTTCAATTCCCGCATTCAACATGGAGAATAGGTGCAAGACACGAATATTTGAAATACGGGAACAATGACATTCTCATCAGCAACGAAAATTACAGTATAGTTGTAGCCACAATATTCAACTATAGCATCAATGGAAAAGTACAGCTTAAAAGATGAAACAGAAAGTGCAAATATTAGTTTTCTGCATGCTTGCTTTCAGTTCATGCATATCTCTTGATGTTGTCGATAATAGCAATAAAAGTAATTTTGAAGCATTGTGGACAATTCTCGACGAAAAATATTGCTTGTTCGACGACAAGCAAATCAACTGGGATGACATACACGAGGAATATACACAAAAAATAAGCGGTATAGAAGAAAGAAACAAAGTAGAACTATTCGACACGCTGGCAAGTATGATAGACAAACTCGAAGACGGACACGTTAACCTTTACAGCGATTTCGACGTTTCAAGTTCTTCCAAGTGGTACGACAATTACCCGACGAATTTCAACTCTTCTGTTTTATTCGGTAAATACATAACATCATACAGAACTGCCGGAGGCATGCAATATACTACTCTAAATGGTAATATCGGATATATTCGCTACAGCAGCTTCTCAAGCGGATTTAACGAGAGTAATTTGAGAAGTATTTTCGTATCGTTCCCTGCCGACTGCAAAGCCGTAATCATTGACGTCAGACATAATGGAGGCGGCGATATAACCAACGCACTCAAGCTCGCAAGCATTTTCTTTGAGGAGAATACAGTTATTGGCTATCAGCAACATAAAATAGGAAAAGCGCATGACGAGTTTTCCGACTTCGAAGAAATATTAGTAGAAACAGCACTTACCGGAGTTAAATGGTTAAAACCGGTAGTTGTGTTATCAAACAGACGATCGTATTCGGCAACTAACCTTTTTATAACCGGAATGAAGATATGCAAAACATGCACTATCATAGGTGGAAAAAGCGGAGGAGGCGGTGGCATGCCGATGTCGTACGAACTGCCTAATAGCTGGTTTATACGATTCTCATCAGTTAAAATGACCGACACTGATTACAAATCGATAGAAGACGGTATAGAACCCGACATAGAGATAAACAACACAACAGAAGGAACTGACAGCATATTGGAATATGCTATTAACTATATCAACAAATTATAAGAAGGCAGATGTCATATATTGAAGTAAAAAATATCAGCCACTCATTCGGGAACATAAAGGTCCTGAAGGATGTAAATCTCAATATCGAAAAGAAAGAGATTATAGCCATCGTAGGAAAAAGCGGTGCGGGCAAAACCACACTTCTACAAATTATAGGTACACTGCTCAAACCCGACTCGGGTAAGGTTATTATCGACGGAACAGATAGCACCCTACTGAGCGACAAGAAACTATCGGAATTTAGGAATAGAAATATAGGATTTATCTTTCAGTTTCACCAACTATTGCCGGAATTCAGTGCTTTAGAAAATGTTATGTTGCCTGCCCTGATTGGTAAAGTAGGCTACAACGAAGCCGCCAAGAGGGCAAAAGAACTGCTTTGCAACTTAGGATTAGAAAGCAGACTTCAGCACAAACCTGAAGAACTATCGGGCGGAGAAAAGCAAAGAGTAGCGGTTGCAAGAGCATTGATAATGAATCCGCGAGTTATATTAGCCGACGAGCCTTCGGGAAGTTTAGACTCGCAAAACAAACAAGAATTGAACAAACTAATAAATAACATTCGCGACAACTACGGGCAAACTATCATTATCGTTACTCACGACTATGAACTTGCAAACATAGCAGACCGGGTAGTCGAAATAAAAGACGGAACTATTCTAACCGAATGAAATGAAACTAAAAAAATCATATATTATAATTGGCATTATAGCGATACTAACATCGTGCAACAACGATGATCGCTTTTTTCCGGATAACTGCAATTATCCGGTCAGGATTGTGCGGTTTGACAGTGCTGTTATTAACTCAGACACCCAGGATAAAATAAAAAATTTGTATCATACATACCCAGAGTTTATCGGCGTTTACACAGAAAATATAATGGGAGTAGAGTCAGCCGACACTCTGACAGTTATCAATACCTTAGAACAATTTCTTAACGATACAATATATGGCTTCAAGCATACTAATGAAGTCGTTTTGTCAACATTTTCAGACATTACAAGAATACAAGAACAGCTAAACACAGCTTTCGGGAAAATAAAATTCTTATATAATGATATTAAAATACCTGATATTTACTTTATTGTATCAGGATTTAACTCGTCATTGTTCTTTTGGCAGGACAGTCTTACGAAAGAAAACATTGCTATCGGAAGCGACATGTACTTAGGTAGCAACTACGAATACTACAACAGAGTGGTTTACAACTATCAAAAACAAAACATGAAACCTGAAAGTATTCCTATAGACATTGTGTCGGCGTACTTGTTTAAAAATCTACCCTCAACATACACCAAAAACCGTCTGTTGGAAAATATGATATATCGCGGAAAAATCATGTACGTAGTATCAAAAATATTCAATACGGCGAGCGAGAATGAGATAATGGGTTACACTAAAGAACAGTGGAACTGGTGCAAGAAAAACGAAAAATTTATTTGGCAAAGAATCATCGACAAGCACGATATCTTCAAATCTGAAAGTCTTGTACTCACCTCATATCTCAACGATGGTCCCTTCACCGCCGAAATATCGCAAGAGTCGCCCGCCCGACTCGGCACATGGATAGGGATGCGGATAGTGGACAGCTACATGAACAACAATAAAGAAGTAAGTTTACAAGAGCTAATCAGCAACAATGATGCTCAATATATATTAGAAATGTCAAACTACCGACCATAATGCGCAAAGAAGATTTCCCAATACTAAGTAAGAAAATATATGGCAGGCAACTTGTTTATTTAGACAATGCTGCCACCACACAGAAGCCTCAGGCTATGCTTGATGCCATAAATTTCGCATACTCTGATTTCAACTCGAATATCCACCGAGGAGTGCATCACCTCTCGCAAGTAGCAACGGCTAATCACGAGCAGGCACGACGGAAAGTAGCCGATTTTATAGGAGCAAAAAGTGCCGAAGAAATAATTTTTACAAAGGGTACAACCGATTCTCTTAACATGCTTGCTTTCTGCTTTGGCGAAACGTTCATCTCAGAAGGCGACGAAATAATAATATCATCTGTAGAACATCACTCCAACATCGTTCCATGGCAAATGATGTGTAAGAGAAAAAAAGCAGTATTAAAAGTAATACCTCTGAAAAACGACCTGACCTTAGACTTAGATAAGTATGTCGGTCTGCTTTCCGAGCGCACCAAGTTAGTTTCTATAGCCGATGTAAGCAACGTTCTTGGAACAGAAAGCGACCTGAGTTTTATTATCGGTCAAGCACATCAAAGAAATATCGCAGTATGTGTGGATGCTGCACAATCTGTAGCACATAAAAAGATAGATGTTGGTGCACTCGACTGCGATTTTCTTGCCTTTTCTGCTCATAAGATTTATTCGCCTAACGGCATCGGAATATTATACGGCAAAAAATATTGGCTGCAGCAACTCACACCATATCAGGGGGGAGGAGAGATGATAGAGCATGTAAGTTTCGAAAACACAACTTATAATATTCTTCCTTATAAGTTTGAAGCAGGAACACCTAACTACATAGGCTCTTATGCATTTGCCAAAACTTTAGAATACTTAGAAAGCGTAGGGTTAGAACAAATTTTTGAGCACGAAAACAGTCTTTCGCAATACGCAGAAAAAAAACTCGAAAACATTGAAGGTGTAAAAATCTACGCTGCCGGTCAGGAAAAGAAAGGTGTTATATCCTTCAATGTCTATAACAAAGGACAACTTATTCATCCTTACGATATAGGTATGCTACTCGATAAGCAAGGCGTGGCAGTCCGGACAGGTCATCATTGCGCCGAACCACTGACAAGACTGTTAGGCGTAAGCGGAACGGTAAGGATATCGTTGGCACTATACAACGATAGAAATGACATTGATATCTTTATACAAGGACTAAAAAGAGCTATCGCGATGCTGGAATAAACACCCTGCACCGACAGACGGCGATAAATGATGGATTGATGAATGATGGATTGATATTTCAACCACATTCAACCATCTTCCACTCAAAGCAATCGTTCGGAGCGCAGCGGAGATAAGCACGTTTACGATCGTTCGGAGCAAAGCGTAGTTATGAACCATCTTCAACCATCTTTGAACTTTGGAACCTTGCACGGCTTTGCCGATCGTTCGGAGCGAAGCGTAGATAAGCACGTTTACGATCGTTCGGAGCAAAGCGTAGATAAGCACGTTTACGATCGTTCGGAGCAAAGCGTAGATAAGCACGTTTACGATCGTTCGGAGCAAAGCGTAGATAAGAACTTTGAACCTTAAACCCTCCATATTGCTCCTGTTGTTCTGTTTCGTTTCCTGCACGGGTTTGCATGAGGCGCGGGAGACTATTGCCGAGGCAGACAGTCTCCGCGCGGCAGGCGTTGCGTATGACGACAGCCTCCGCCTTGATTCAGCCTACCAAACTCTCGGCAGTTGGTGGAACAGAAACATCCATCCTGACGACTATGCCGGCGCATGCTATTACTACGGCAGACTGCACCGCACCCGCGGCAATCAAGTAGAGGCGATGCGCTGTTTCATAAACGGCACACATGCACAGTATCTCTACAAGCCGATTGTTAATCCTCTTTTCTCCAACCATTCTATTCTCGGACGTACCTATAGCAATATGGGCACAATGTGCCATACAATAGAGGAATACCAACTCTCATACGACATGTACGAGAAATCATCGGAGCAATTCTTGATTGCTAATGACACAATTACATATTATTATGCTCTTTACTATATGTCATTTGAGTTGTCGGAGATGTGTATGTATGATGAAACCATGGCGTTGCTCAACAAGATTGAGAATGAGTGTGAGGATGATAATGTACTTTCATATACGTGGATTACAAGATTAAATTTATATGATAAAATTGAGAAGTATGATTCTGTAATATATGCTTCAGACAAACTTCAGGAACTTGGCAATCATGCTGCAATAGGTTATGTAACAAAAGCACAGGCTTATTGGCACTTGGAGCAATATGATTCTGCGGTGTTATATGCAAATTATGTTATGTCTTTACCCTATGCAGCAGCAGAAGATAAATTTAACATGCTGTATATTTTGATTTATAATGATACGACTGCGGGTAATAAAGAAAGAATCAGACTGACAGAAGAACGAGCAGATATAGACAAGGAAATCCTTGATCCTATTCATCAGCAAGTTTCACAAGCCGTAGAGATACTACGACAGGATATAAACGTCAAGACCCCATATCTGAATATCATATTATTACTTGCTTCCGTTTGTCTGCTCATTGCTATTGCCATGTTCGTAAAACTCCGAACAATAAGAATTCACAAACAATCTATCACAGAGATAAACCAAGAGAAGAATCAGATAGAAGAGATGCGACAAGAAGTTGTTTCCCTGACTATCGAGGAACAGCAAAAGCAAAATATATTGAGAGAACAGCAACAACAGATAGAAGAAGAAATATCGACATTACAAAAAAAGAATGATAATTTGTTAAAACAACAATTACAAAATAAACAATCCAGACTAAATATAATTTATCAAAATTGCGAGAATATTAAAAGTTCAGATGATTTATATAAAGAATTGTGTTGGAAAGACTATGATCGAATGTGCGGTATTATCAATACAAACTTTTTTCAGTTGGCAACAAAATTGAAAAAGTATTATAATTTGTCGGACCAGGAAATAAGACTATGTATATTGGTGCTATTAGAACAAAGTCAAGAAACGATATCCCAAATGCTGAATTATTCTTCAAATGGTATAGGAAAATTCAAATATCGTGTAAGTAAAAAAATGGGGACAACCAATAAAAAATTGAGAGAAATCATCCTTGAAATATCCGTTGAAGAGTGTGTTTCTTGACCTCAAACAAAAATGCCCATCTGAGATTTTTATAACAGGCAGATTTATTGACACTTGCCAAAAGCAAATGCCCATCTGATTTTTTTGTCATATCCCTAAGCCTTTATAATTTTGGAGCGTGAAACCTAAAGTTGTTTCATGTTGTTTTTTTTAATTTAAAAAATAGATTTATGAAAAAGAAATTATTATTTTGTTGCCTTTTGTTGTCATTTGTGGCAACTCCCTATTCAGTTCGTGCAGAAGAGACAGAAGTCGTAATTCAATTGTTTGAAATTGGTGGTTCAGGTCTTATCGGCGGAGATGACCCATGTGGAAATCCAACGCAGGAAGGTGATGTTCCTCCCATTCCTACTCAGTTCCATGCCACTATTACGGGCAATGCTCTTGAGGTTACGGTTGACAACACCAATTCAACCAATCTTATTGTCCGCAATGCGTCGGGTAATGTAGTCGTTAACTCTCAGTTTGTGTCACTCACTTCTGAGTTCCTTTCCACATCGGGTAACTACTCGCTCGAAATCCACAACGGTGGTCTGACACTTGTCGGAGCGTTCTCCGTTCAATAATCTGTATCCGTTTCCCGCACTATATATAATGTATAGTGTATAGTGATATATTGTTGTATAGTGCAGGAAACTAATGTATAGTGTATAGTGATATATTGTTGTATAGTGCAGGAAACATTAGTTTATTATTCACGTTAAAAACAATAACAATAAAATGAAAAGAAAAGTGAAAAGAATTTTATGTTTCTTATCGTTGTTTCTGATTATTACAACGATAAATGCCCAGAGTTGGGTGTCTAGTTTTCCTAAAATGTATGTTAATCCTGACACAACGAAGGTTGGTATCGGTATCACATCGCCTACAGAAAGACTTCATGTCAACAATGGCGTGTTAAGAGTGGGTAATGGCTCTACAGGTTCAGAAAGAGCCAAGAATATGATAAAAATAGGTGACGGCGATTTTATTCGTATAGGGGAGTGGGAAGCCGATGATATGCTTTCATTCAAAGCCTCCAAATATGATTTCACGAATGGCAATGTCGGTATTGGCACTACATCTCCGCAGTATAAATTAGATGTTAATGGTAAAGTATATATTCATGCAGCGCAATCAACCGAAAGTTATATTCATTGGCAGTGGAATACTCTTGTACTTGGGACCCCGTCCGGTACTTATGCCCACAACTCTGTGGACTTGATTCCCGGGGGTGAGAATACACATGGGGATACTCTTTTTTCTCGCTTGCGAATGTTTGAATCTCCGAATGCAACCTTTCATATAGAAAAGATTCGGTTGTGGACAGCCGGCAACTGCTGGTTTATGAACAGCGGCAACTTCGGCATCGGTACGTCAGCTCCACAATACAAATTGGATGTGAGAGGAACGGTTCGCGCCAACGAGATAATTGTCAATACTCCGTCCGGTGCCGATTTTGTGTTTGACAAGGATTATGTTTTGCCGTCGTTGCAGGAAGTTAAATCGTATATAGAAGAGAATCATCATTTGCCGGATGTTCCGTCGGAAAAAGAGATGCAGGAAAACGGAATGAATTTAGAGCAGATGGTCATTTTGCTGCTTCAGAAAATAGAGGAGCTGACGCTTCACAATATCGAACTCGAAGAAAAAATTATCAAATTGGAAAACAATCAAAAATAAGGAGGACAAGATTATGAAACATCATTTTTCATTAACTATCTTAACAACCGTTGTTTTTTCAATGGCTTTATTGTTAATTACATCTTCTTGTAAAAGCCATCAGAATCCGACACCTTGGATTGATTTTCAGTCGAACATACGAGGTCAACTTGGATATACGGTTAATCCGTTTGATTCAAAAGACAGCGTTCTTTGTTTGAATAACGTGTATGACATTAGTATTTTAACATATAGTAGTGAGTATTATGCATATCTGAAAGATATTTTATCCAAGTACGACATATTTATAGACGAGGGTGATGATCCTTCGGTAGATAAAGGAAATATGCATGAGGCAAGATTTATCATTTATTCAGATATGACAGCCTATCCTGTTATCGATGGCAACTTCATATCTGTTGTTGATAAAACGACTGGTATTATCCCTGATTCATTAAGTTTAATATTAAACTTCACAACTGTTTCCGGCTCTGAGACATCTGCCATTAAAGTTATATATCTGAAAAATAGACAAGCAGGCACAGGTAATTCTAATGGTTATTACATTGATGAATATGTTGCTTTTCATGGGAATGATTTTATGAACCCTCCATTAATTACGGATTCGATTACTCCTCAAAAAGAACAAATTATTTGTTTCGATGGTCATCGAGGTCCGATAGTTTGGAACAAGACCGAAATTGAAACTAAACCCACAAGAAATTAGCCTTTATGAAATATAAAAATTATTGTTTGTATATCTTGTTAATAATATTCTGTAATATAAATGATTTATTTGCAGAATATATTTCAGAAGCCAAATATGATAGTTTGGCGATGTATTTTACAGAACAGGACATGAAAAGTACTTATGATGATTCTGCTTTTTCTCGTTTCAATAATGATAATAATCTCAGAAGTTTTACGCAAACCCATGAGTATTGCATATCACAAGACAATAATAACGTTACTTATATCAACAAGATATTAGTATTGGTTAATGATTATGTGTATGAGGAAATGCCTGATTACATAATAAGATATGCACATGATATTCATAATGCTTTTGGGTGTATAGTTGATATTATTTCTATATCAGGCGGAACTTCTGCGCAAATAAAATCGGTAATTTCATCCTATTCTAATAATTTGAATGGAGTTGTGATGATAGGATATATAGCAACTGCCTATTATTATAATGCTGCCACTTCAACAGGGTCAACCGATTGGCCGGAAGACACCTATCCTTGCGATTTGTTTTACATGGACTTGGATGGAACATGGCAGTTGAAAAACGAGAGTGTTAATAATATATATGATAATCACACGGGAAACGTTAAACCGGAGATTTTTGTAGGAAGAATAAATACATCTTCTATGGATAATGATGAGATAGAAGATTTAAAGCACTATATGAATCGCAATCATAGATATTGGACAGGAAAAAAAGTATTGAATAAGCAAAGAGCATTAACGTTTACTTATAAAGATTGGAATACCTCCGATTTTTGGAATAGCGTGTCCCCATTATATGGCAATAGTTATTATGATGCAGTCAAAGCCAATAGGTTTGATAAGGATTTATATATTAGTTATTTACAGAATAACAGCTATGAATTTATTCAAATAGCGAGTCATTCATATCCCAACAATCATCTATTTGATTCAAATGGTGATACAACATTGTGCAGCGAAGATATTTATTCACTTAACAAAAAACCTATAGGATATAATTTGTTTTGCTGTAGTGCATGCAGGTGGACTTCATCCAGTGCTGGCCAATGTTTAGGAGAAAGTTATCTTTATGGAATAGATAATAAAACAGAAGCATTAGCAGTTATCGGAAGCACCAAGGTTGGAGGCATGTTAGGTTTTGATGATTTTTATACACCGTTGGGTAATCAAAAATGTATAGGAGAAGCATATAAAATGTGGTGGGTGGATCATTGTGGTTCGTGTCATAGCAAATCTGAAAAATTGTGGTTTTACGGCATGACTATATTAGGTGATCCACTTGTTAATTTTAATTTTACTAATGAGTGTGATGACATACTAGTTCTAAATAGTGGCGAGGAATTGACAAATAGGAATTATTATGTGCAAAACAAAATTGTTGTTCAAAACTATTCAATAACCCAAGGTCAAAGCGTAACAATGTCTGCACCAGAGATACATATAACAGGTAATTTTATATGTAAGTCTCCTTCTGTTTTTAAGACAAATATTAACGATAATTGTGTCTGCAATAACTCTACCCGTGATATGGTAAGGAACAGCAAAATAAATAAGAACACTTATAATTCTGAGAAACTAATACAATTTGCAACTATTTATCCCAATCCTGTAGAAAATGTTCTCACTATTGAAACCTCCGATACATTGGAAAAAGTAAGTATTTACAATCTCAGCGGGCAATGTGTGATGCATACAACGATGACGCAAATCAATGTAGCCGCTCTTCCGCAGGGAATGTATCTCTTGCGTGCAATGACCACCGACGGCACTCCGTTGCAAGCCAAGTTTATCAAACAGTAAATATAGGGGTCTTATTTCCACTGCGTTCCGAACGATTATAAATGTGCGCGTGGAAGGTTGTTGAAGGGATAGAATACTGACCTTGAAATTGACCGCTTTTCTTGCTAATTTTGCCCATCAAACAGAAGAATCCTACTTCACAGATAAAATGTAGACCTGCCACTATTGAAAATCAACATATTATACATGCATTTGTAGACTTGTGATTTTTGGATGTCTTTTCATTTATGTGTAACTTTGCAGCGCAATTAAGAACTATTTAGGCGTTCGAAATGAAGAGCGGCGGACAATTACAAATACAAACACAATAAAATCATAATACCATGAAACGAATTTTACTTATTTTAGCAGTAATTATACTTGTGCTAAACTCATCGTATGCCATTGCTTTTCCTGACACATGGTATTGCTTGGATGAACAACGCAGTTGGGGCCCCAATCCTAACGGACATGATGAAGTCAGCCTTAATATGGCTAAATACTATCTTGACGGTGATACAACAATAAACGATATGACCTATTCAAAACTGTTCTAAAAGACTTTCAAGGAAGATCGTATAGAGATGCTTATATAGGAGGGTTGCGTTTCAACGAAGACACCACAAAAATATATATTCGTCCTTGGGGAAGTGAATATTATAACTGCAAAGATGATTACTTGCTGTTTGATTACACCATTAAAGAAGGTGAAACATGCGATGCTTTCGTAAGCAGTGTAGATGATTGGTGGTACTGCGATGAAATAGGTTATATGGATACTGTGGTTCTGCCAATAAAATGTGTTAAGATAGACACTATTAATAATCGTAGATATTTCACAATGAAAGCGACTTATTTCTCTACTCCTATTCATGATTATAGTTATCATCAGTTTATATGGATAGAAAGGATAGGAACAAAATTCGGATTGTTCTCAAGTCCACACCCACTTGATCCCACAGACGAGCAATATTCCGACCACTCGTTACTATGTGCCTTGAGAGGTGACGAAGTATTGTATTCCCGCCCTGATAGTGAACTTACACATATCGGACATCACGGAGTGTTAAACCACTGCTCGTCGTTCGAAGTAATAAGAAGCGATATTGAAAACAATGATATTTTGGGTGGCGCTACTCTCGACCTTTCTGCTCCGATGTATAATATACTTGGCTTGCCAGTGAGAAACGATTATCACGGTATAATCATACAAAACGGACGGAAATATGTGAGGTAAAGAAAATATGTTTTTTCTCTGCCGGCATGTACCTGTATTCTCTTGTTGCCGATGGTCAACTGATTGATACAAAACAAATGATATTAACGAAATGAAAATAAAAGTTATGAAAAA
>JAFSTG010000078.1 GCA_017450605.1 Paludibacteraceae bacterium
CCGTAGCGGAAGAGAACGAATAGACCTCCACGTTGTCTCCTCCGAGAGGCGATGCAGCGATGTCCAGCACGTTGAACGGCAGTGTCAGGGTGTTGAAACAACCTGCTTTGCGCAGCGTACGGAAGATGTCGATGGTGGTTTTGGGAGTACCACTGCTGAATTCTGTTATCTTACCTGTTGTAACCAACTGCTCATCGTACTCGTCGAGATGGCAGAACTGGAACTTTTCTTCATAAAAACTCCAACCTGTTGTGGATTTGTAATTAAGTTTCGACACGCAGAAGACCAGATCATCCGCGCAGCCGACGAATATATTTCCCGACGGATCGAGTGTCGGCGGCGTTTGCGGACGACAATACACCCGATGAAGACTACTACACCCATTGAAAGCATAGTTTCCGATACTTGTTATCGAAGGAGGAAGAATCACCTCCGTAAGTGCCGTACAGCCATAGAAGGCGTAGGAACTGATTTCCGTCACATTGTCCGGGATGAGCACATCCGTAAAGTCCGTACGGTCCTTGAATGCCTGCGAATAAATCGTAGCACTTACTGTCGGATCAGGCGAGGTGAGCACGAGCGTAGTACCGCTCAGTTCATACTCCAGATTCATGCCGCAGGGCGTTCCTGCAAGGGCTATGCCTGCCGCCCCGATGAGCAGGGCGGCAAGCAGCAGTTTATTGAAGTTTTTTACCTGTAACATCATATTTCTCATTGTTTCTGATAATTACTACATGGTTATCCTCGATAATCTTGTACGGACGGTTATCGCCGGGACGCAGGATGACCGGAGCCTTGAGCAAGCCGTGGTGCGCGTCGGAAACATAGGAGATTGGCATCTCACTCGTTAACGGTGTACCTTCTTCGGTCTCAAAACGGAGCGTACCGGCTGCATCGGACGAAACCGTCAGGAAATACAGGCTGTCTATCTTCGTGGCTACGCCAACGAGTTCGTCGTCGATGTAAGCATTCACCTTTGTACATTGTACATCGTCACTCGCAACTTGACAGATCATCGTCATGTTGGTAGCAGCATTGCCGCTGAACTTCGGTGCGTGTTGCGGAACTGCATTAGTGACCTTGTTGAAGAACTTGATCTCCACATCGCCCTGTCCCATGCGGCGGAAGAGGTATCCTTCACCCGGGTAGAGTGCGGTGAGGTCGCCGACCCATTTCTTGTCAGACGAGAAGACGGCGAACCGGTCATGACTCTTCAGCAGGTCGCCTACTGTAGCATGGTCGTAGTAGTCTGCCATAGCTTCTGTAATCGGTGTGCTCTGGTTGAGCAGACATGGCATCGGGCTCCATTGACCATTGCCGCGCAGCGTCACGTGCATCGAGTCTTCCGGCAGTCGGTTGCCACCGAGCCGCAAGGTGTTGCTTGAGGCGGCATAAACCATATATACCTGCGTATAATCCCACGCGGAGAGTGTACCCATGTACATATCCATCGTTTCGGAATAGGTGCTGAACTGCATCGTCGCGGGGTTTTTGATGATGTCGCCTTCTTTCCACGGTTCAGCCGCCGTCATGACGCTGTTGAGTGCAGCCGTTGCGGGTTGCAGGTTGAGATTCGTGGATATCCAGTTCCATCCGGCATTAAGGGTGATGTTTTGCGTCTCTGACCCCGATGAGGTAAAGACTACAGGTTGTTCTTCACCGCATCCATAGACATATCCGTGTGCAAAGAGTATCTGACGGTTCGGCGCAAGCATCAGCACCTTGCCGGTAGAAGCCTGCCATAGTTGGAAGGTAATTGCCTTGTTGTTCATAGCTTCGTTACCATAGACAGTCATATAAACCTCCGACTTGTTGGTTAGATTGCTAAATGCCACATTCGCCATACCGACGCACTCGTTGCGGTAGAGGGCAATAACTTTGTCATCGCTGTCTGTGTCGTAAACGCCGTCAATGATAACTTGTCCGCAAATGGACATGTTGAGCGGATACTTGGATTTCTCGGGTTCTTCATACGGACAATGTGCTTCCACGTACATGATGACTTTCAGCGGTTCGGAAAGACCGTTCTCGTCAGTTACATAGACTAAATCGGTGTATGTGCCGACAGGCAGCGTAGTATCATAGGTAAATCGGACGGTATAGTCGTCAATCGGTTGGATTGTTCCATAAGACTGATTGACGGTCATCCATTCGGGCAAGGACTCGATGGTGAACTGGTGGCGTTTGCCGCTGTTGTTGACGATGCGCATATCGCGATAGTTGTAGTTGTCAAACTCCGAACCATAGGTTTGCCATAATTCCATTGTCCGGCTATCCCAAGTCAGACTGTTGCGGTCCACGTATGCCACCCACGTTACCGGCGAAGGCATCGGGTTACCGTTGAGATCCTCCACGTCACGTACGGTGACATAGATAGTCTGCTTGTTGATCTCGCGGTCTTGCATAAGTAGGTTGATGAGCAGTTCGTCTTGGTTGAATGCCCAGTCGAAATTGAGGTTCGATAGCAGCGCGTTGCCTGCCACAGGAGCATAGTTTGTCTTGTCAGCCAGATTGGTGATTGGTGATTGGTCATTGGTAAGGATGAGCGGCACTATTTTTTTGACCACATTACCATTGATGTCCTTGTAGATATGTTGGTCGTTGGGACTGAATACCAATTCAATGACATTGTTGGCATTGAGTTTCTGTTCCTCGAACGGCAGGTATGCAATCAGTCCCATCTCGTCTCCAACGGGCGAGTGGTTGCCGAACTCCTCGATGAGCGTTTTAGGCAGTGCCTGCTCGAAGATGGCGAACTCATCAATGTTTCCTTCAAAGCCGTTTCCGCCGAAGTACATTGCTCCGGTGATACCAGCCAGTTCGATGGCAGCAAAGGTGGCAGTCATTTTGCCGTCAAGGAATACTGACACGTTATTATAAGTACGGTTAACAGAGAGCGCAAAGTGGTGCCATTCGTTATCCTTTATTTGCCCGACAGAGGTTATCAATTGGTCGGAGTGCAGCACGAGGTTTCCGTCCACTAATGTCAGCAGTGTACCTATTGAGTCATTGGCTCTTCCGGCGGAGAAGATGTCTCCTGTATTGCTTGTTGGGCGGAACCAAAGCATCAGCGTCTCGTCATAAACCTTAGAGCGTCCGAGCAGGTTACCGTTGAGTTGAACGCGCTCTCCGCTATTGATGGCAAGTGAAATGCCTTTGGGCAGATTCCACGTGGCGCCATGTAATGTGAGCGTAGCACCTCCGGCTTTGTCGGTAAGTTGCGTCCCATGCCCTTCAGCCATCTGATAGTACGCCACGAGTTCGAGCTCGTAGCCGGTGAGATAGTGCATGTTGGTGGCGGCTACTTCTTCCTGTGTGAGGGCTTTCGACCACAGACGCAGTTCGAGCATGTTTCCGTCAAGTCCACGTCCGAACACGAGCGGTGCGCTTACATCATACGTCGTACCTGCCGGCAACTTAGCGGCATTAGGGTCAGTCATATCCATCGTACCGGCGAAGAAGCGTATCTCGTTGGTCTCGTTGTTATAAGTGACGCACACGCGGGTGAAGTCGAGCATCGTATCGAGCGGCTTGGAGTAGATTTGCAACGTACCAAAGCCGACCATTAGGCGGTTGTCGGCGGTCAGTCCGAAGCGCACGCCTGTGCCGTCAGTACCATGTTCAAAGAAAGTATGTTCTCTGTTGGCGGCTGTTGGTTTAACGAGCATATCGAGCGTGAACGAGCGTCCGCTGAGCGAGCGGCTCACTTGCGAGATAGCATAGGACTCTGCAGTGCCGTCGAAGTGGACAGACGCAGCGGTGGTGATACCCGTGGCGTTCGTCACACCTTTGATTTGGAAGTTATTGTCGGGATCAAGGTAGTTGCCGGCAATTGGTTCGTTGAAGCGTAACTTGAGGTTGTCGCCCACGCCAAGGATGGCATTCACCGGTTCTGGTTCGCCAAAGATGCGCGGCGGACGTGTGTCTTTCGTTCCGCTGATGACAGGTGAGGACTTTGTTACGAAGCCCGACCCGTAGCGGCAAAAGGAAACGGCGCGCAGGTCGTATTGTTGCTCCATCGGGTCACGCTCGCCATAGAAACGGAAAGGCTCAATGCGTCCGTTGCGTATCATTGCCTTGTTACCTGTTGCAAATTGATAGAGACTATCGCTTGCGTAGAATGAACATTGGTTAACCCAATCGTCTTCAGATTGTGTTGAGAGTTTGTATTGGAACTCTATATGGTCGAAGTTCTTATGGTGAATATCAAACTCGTCGATTTCCACAGGCAGGTAGTAACCAACAGAGTCGTGTGCGGAGAGGGTGTTCATAATCCAGTTCTGGCGCGGCATAGAGATAGACACATCGCTGGATACCGGCAAGAAATGCACGGAGAACTTCAGCGTAGTATTGGTCTTTGGACAGTCTGCTAACGAGAGTGCGAGTGTGAGATTGTTGTAGTCATCGACTGTACCACGTTCTACTTCAACTGTTTTTACCACTGCCTGTCCGGGAACCAAGAACACCGGTATAGCATTGATAAGCGGTGCACCGTCCACGTACACTTTTGCGCCATCGGGGTTGGAGTCCGCCCACAGTGCAAAGTTAAACAAAGTGCCGCTTGCGCCTAATCCCGTCTGCACTTGTCCGTTGTCCATCAGCGTAACACGGAAAGTGGCTCGCTTGTCAGGTTGAACGCCCGTCTGCTCGTAGGTGTCGATTGATATTTCGGGTTTGTCAACCCACTGTGTTTCGTTGTTCAGTATCGTACCCTCGTTGTAGAACTGCGTTTTCTCTTCTGCTTCGTGTGGACAATAAGTACTTCCTGCTACGGTATAGAATACGTACGAGCCATAGTGGAGGTCATCGTTATCGGCTTCGCCTACATTCTCACGAATAAACTCTGTACGCGTGTCCCATACACTGTCGTATGGCGCGCGATAAACGGAAACGGTGATGTCGCCGTGACTCTCTGCTCCAAGAGTGAAACCACTCGTCTTCTTGACCGTCTGCTCTTGTGCCAAATTCATATTGTTATCATAGGAGAAGATAGGATTGTAGTCAAGTGAGAACTTTGACGTGTTGGTTTTTGTGCCGAGCGACTGTTGTTCTTCTCTGTCGGTCGGGTCTGCTCCAACACCTTGTCCTTCCGGACGTGCTAAACCGTTGATGGCTTGTGCAACCGTGGTACCAATCTGGTCTTTGCCCATGTCTTTGAAGAATTTGACTATGTTCTTCATATCTTTGAGCAGTTTCTGTCCGACTTTGGCGCTGTTGCTTGACCAATAAGACCCCACAAGGTCACCGCCTTGTGGCATCTCATTGTATTGCGCAGAAGCGTTATAAGTATCAGTGTGAGTGATGGTTGCACCACTGCTTACTGACCATGTACCAACTTCTGAACCAGCCATACGTGCCATCACTTTCTCTTTCTCGTTCTGATAGAGAATAGTAACCCACTGCGTAATCATATTATCCAATGCTGCAACGCGATTGATATAGGCATGGTCGGAATTGGTTGGTGTCAACATCTTGTAGGTGTTGTATGGCAGAGAGTCAATAAGACTTACCTTGTCGTCAGACGAGTAATACCAATACACAGGCTCGCCTGTTTGGTCGGCATAGGCTTGAGCTGCCTCTTCGCTGTCAAAATTCATAAGTAGGTTTTGACGCTCTAATGCAAGTTCAGGTATGAGAGTATTAAGGATATAATATTGTGTATAGACGAATGTGCCTGCCACAAGTGAACCGAGCACAACCTTCTGACCTGTAACCAAATAGTAGTGTTTGCCGTTGGAGTCTGTACCCTGTGAGAGTATTTTCATCAGTCCGGCATTGAAGGCAGGCTGACGTGCGATGAACATACTATCGCTGATGATGCTGACTGTCTTGGCTTTACCGGCTAACTGTCTTATGGTAGTGCCGAGGAAGACATCGCCATTACTGCTCACATTATCTTTGGCTTTGCTACTGCTGGTTGAGATACGGTCGGTGGTGGTAAAGGTATAGTTGTATTTATACCCCCATTTCCATTCATGCGTGATAGGAAGTGTGAAGCTTAGTTGGCGGCTGCTCTCGTATGTTGAACCAATATATGAACCTGCGCCTTCGGGTGCTGCCACAGCACCAATGTCCTGCGAGACGTTCACACCCCATTTGGGGGTCAGTTCGACACCTATTTTCCAATCGTAAGTTTCGGTGTATGTGTAGTTGTAGGTTGTACCGCTTTCGACCCATGCTGACGAGCCGTTGCCTCCCGGGTCGCGAACTATATCGAGCAACACTACTTCACTATCTGCTGAGGTCAGGTCGCCGTTCTGTATGTCAGTGCCACTGACAAAGGCTTGGAACACTTCTGTTTCCACATAGTTGCCTTCCACTTGCAGGGCGGTACTGACAGTTCTGAGAGCGCTCTCGCCACTATTCTCCGTGTCGATATCCTCTACTTCGAGTAAAACCGACTTGTTCTGTCCTTTGCTGTCGAGGGTATAGTCTTGATAGGTGGTTGCAGATTTGAGTCCGTTATGCACTCTGACACTTCCGCCACGCTGCGGCACTTCGTCTAAAACACCCGACTGCGGGTCGTTGTTGTAGTAATAACGCTCAAACGCCTCTGCTATAAACTGATATTTACGATTAGCAATGAAAACAGGGTGTCCAAGCAGGTAAGTAACCGAGCCATCCGACAGTTTTTCATATAGACTTACTTTCTGTTTGTCCTGCAGGTTCAGACTGCTCACTTCCATCTCTTCCTCACCGTAGCCGGCTTTGTCCAAACCATACAGCACCTGTTTGAGAGTTACTACTACGGGCGAGTGATAGATGCGGTCATAGACAGCGTTGTAGTGGATTGAATCACCATCTAACAAGCCACCTTGAGAGGCAATACCGCCGGTATAAGGATAGTTAGAAGCAAATTGCTCGTCGTTTGATTTTTGTACCACTGTTATTGTTTCGGCTGTCTTATTGCATTTGCCTATATATTCGGTCAGAGGCGCATTAGTGAGGTCGAAGGTCTCGGAGCCTTGTCCGGCACCAAACAACGTAGCATAGCCAGTGGCTGTTGCCTGAATAACTTTGTATTTTACAGGGAAAAGGTCCACCTCAAACTCACCCGTTTCCGAGTCAGGGTGAATAGTGATGCGCTTTTTCTCAAAGAGCGTGTGGGTCGTACCGACTATGCGTTCTTTGTTAACTGCGAGCGAGTCGGTCAGATAGACGATGTGGGAAATGGTCTGTTGTATAGTGTCTCGTGAGAGGTCATCAGGGTCGTGGACGAGTTGCGCTGTATTGTCGCCCTCGAGTTGCAGCACGAGTTGCAGGTCGTCTCCGAGGTTGTTGGTTCCTAAACCGAAGCCGCGAGGCAAGTCGCGCTGGTCGTTACCGCCGGCTACGCGTCCTACAAGTCTAACTTTGGTCTGGTCGTAGAAACGCACACCGTCAAGTGCTTTAGCAAGCGCAAACTCTTCTTCTCCATCTTCCACTTGCAGGATACCATCGCCCTCGAACACGTGTCCGGGTTTGAACACTTGCAGTCGGCAAGGTTGGTGCAATGGCAGTATCAACTCAAAATTGCCGTCAATACCACTTGTAAGCGGCGTGTTGCCACGACGCACCGTGTCGCCGTTTAGCAGGAACATTGCTCCGGCAACAGGGATAGTGCTGTTTTTGTATAACACTCTACCTGTGAGCCTCGTGGAAGAGGTGTTCATAAAGTCTATTCCCGAGGCGACAGCATTGTTTGTAGATAGCGAAATGCTTGCCGTTCCGGCAGAGGAGCTGTTGAAAGAGAATGTACCATACTGGTGTGTCGGTACTACAACATAACCGGATAGGTCGGTGTTTGTGCATTGACATTCGGTTGGTTCAGTAGCAGTTGCACTGAAATTGATTTGATTGAGTATTCCTATTTGATAGTGGGTATATGAGCAGTCAATGGAGAAATGTCCGGTTACGGTAAATGAACTGATGGCACTGGAACAAAGAGGGGAAATGGATTGCACTTGCAAGACCGTACCTACCGCATATTCGTAAGTACCTTCATTCTTGCTATTCCAATCTTCCAACACATTGCCGTTCGCATCTAACACACGGAATTGAGTTTGTTTCTCGGGGGCATTCATGCCGAAATTGGAAGAGTATGTGATTTTGACCTTAGCCTTTTCGCACTCCAAGGCGGCGTACTCCAAACTATCGAACTTATATGCTCCGCTTGCGTTGGTAGTCATGGTGCGTATTGTATTGCCGCTGCCGTCTTGCAGTGCGACCGTTACGCCTGCCATGCCGGTGTTGTCGGGCATAAGTATAGTACCGCTTATTTCTCCGTATGGAGTGCGCCAGCCCTCTGCAGTAGCGTAGTTGCCTGTGCTCTTGCCGTTGCACACATACTGCGTCTGTATGGTATATTCGTAGTGAGTATTAGGCATAGCGCTACGGTCAATATAACTATTGTCGGTACCGTGATAGATCGTGTCAGCAGCCTCGTCGCTACCCACTGCCTTGCGCAGTAGTATATATTCGTCCACTGCATTACTGCTTGCCAGCCAACGCAGAAGCACACCTGCTTTCATTGCTGTTGTGGCATCACCCTGTGAAGCTACAAAACTTGTTATTGTGGCAGCCTCGTCGAAATAGAGCGACGGACCGCTTATCTCTATCGGACGTAAAGAAGCAGAGTCTTGCACGTGCAGGTCAGAACGCGATTGGTCAATTCGAATACTATATTTATAATGTGAGCACCCTTGGTTGGCAATGTCGCTATAGGTGGCAATCCATGAGCCATCAGCCTGACGGCGAATGCTGTCCTGAGGAATGATGAACTCCATCGTCTGACCTGTTTCCTCGATTGTGCGCAGAAGGATGAGTTGAGCCGTCTTGTCCCACATACAACGACCATAATCTTCCGGTTTAACCTCACGAGGCATCAGTTTAATCAAGCTGTCTTTAACAGTGTATAAGAGGTTGCGTATCTCTGTTGCCACATTTTCGTCAACTTGCGATTGCGATGCTTTTACCATTTGGGCATCTAATTTGCGCTTGCCGCTTTGCGGATAGGCGTAGATGGTTATCTCGCACGATTCAGTGAGAATAAACGGCATGTAGAAAGTCCACTCAAAGTTTCCGTCTTCGTTGTTGTAGATATCCATACGACTATTTTTCGGGAACTGGTACCAACCCGACAATAAGTACCTGCCTTGTGTATAATTCTTACCGTCTTTGGTGACAGAATAAGTAGTTCCGTTTTCCGGACTTGCCACATCGCCTTGCACTACATACTTAACATATACCTCCACATATTCGGAATCGTCAGTAGTAATAGAGGCTACGGTGTTTGATGATTGCACCGTGAATGTTGCTTCGAACATCGATGCGCCATGTGCAAAAGGTTCTGTCGAACAATCAATTACAGTATTACCGGTCAAGGTGTGTCTGCTTTCTTCGCCATTGTTGTAGCAATAGCCGTGAGTGTTTTTTACCTGTACGGTACTGTTCATCGGGAATTGATAAGTACCGGCATTAAGATATGTCCAATCTTGATACACACTACCATTTGCCGTTACCACTCGAAAACAAGTACTTCCTTCGGGATTAACCTTGTTGTAATCAGCTTCCAACATTGAGTATTTGATGGTTACGTTAACCATAGATTCTCTGAGCACTTTGTTGATATAGCACGACAATGTACAGTCATCTTTGTCGATAACGGCTCCGGTCGGTTCTTTATTCTCTATCTTGAAACGGAAATTAACCCTGCGATTATTTTCATAGTCAGCATCGAGGGTATATGGCTCTTGATTGTCAGCAAGCGGTGCAAGGAAATTCATATTCTGAAGCGTAGCCGTATGCACAAATTCGCTATCCCACCCCCATACAGATGCCGAAGCCCGGCGCACACGATAGAAAACGGGAACGGACGGCATCAGGATATGGTTAGACATCAGCTTGACGCTCAATTCAGCCAGTGGCTCATTGTTGGTATCATATAGCGTATAATGTGGGTCTGATACATTGTAATACCTTTCATCATACACCACATCCTGCGACTGAGCGTTGCCCGTCCAAGAACTTCGGTCGCTGTCGGTGTAGGTATAAACGCCCGATGAGTCGCGCTTCATCTGCACAATACTGATACGCTGTGCATCGCTAAAGTCGCTCTGCATAGCACGTTGCAACTCAAAATAGTCACCATCTAAGATGTCTTTCAAGAAAGGATTTTTGATTGACCACCGAAGGATATTATTGCCGGTGAAGGTTCCGGTGCTGTCTTTTTCTGTCCTTGCAGCAAAGTTATAAACGCGGTGATAAGGCAGAATATCAACATCGGTGGTAGTTACCTCCATCGTTGATTCAGTGTCAGCATTGCGCACCACGGTGAAAGTGGCAGTGAGGTTTTTCTGCACCGTGTCGTTGGTCGGTATATAGATAGTACCAGAACGCTCAACATCCCTTGACACCACTTCTGACGGATTGAACGAAGTGTAGTAACTGACGGGGTCTTGAAACACCATATACGGCACTGCTGCATAGCCATAACCAGCCACACCCTTCTCGTTAAAAGTATATAGATATGGGGTGTATAATTGCGGTGATATAGTGTTTGTCTTACATGTCAGGTTACTTGCAAGCGTCCAAGAATAGTTATACCATTCATTCTTAGACTTCGACCAGCGGATAGACACCGTCACTCCCACACTGAAAGTATCTTTTTCTAAAGAAATTGGCGGATACCAATCCAACTCAAGGAAGGTAACATGGTCGTTGCCGTCAGCCTCTTTCTGAACAACTATCAGCTTGTCAGACATAGTGCCATTGTCGTGTATCTGGTGGTTGACACCATTTGCCATAGAGGTAACGATGATGTCGCCCATGCCGTTTAATAGTTTGACGTGGGCTGTACCTTTGTCAGAGTCTTTCTCGTTTTCGTCATACGGATCGGAGCAGAAATTGGCAAAGGTAGTTTTGGTATCACTACCTTTTTTTTGATACCAGATGGTACTTGACTCGTGGATATAGAAGTCGTAACTCTTTCCATACGCCCATACCGGCAGGACGAAATGTACACGATCTACTCCGGTCGGGTAGGCTTTGTAATGATCCTCTTTCTCCAAATAGTCATTAGCATACGCACCCTGCGGAGTGAACCACAAGGCACATAACATCAGCAGTGCGCCACATCCCTGTAGCCACCGACTTTTGGTGTTCGATAATAGTTTCATTGTATATTTAAATTATTTTTATTATCTTTGCAGCCGATTTAACATCTCGGTGTGGAGTAAGGCCGAGTTTTCATTAGGATAGGAACCTCTAACATATGTTCTGCCACCACACCTTTTACATCCAAAACTGGATAGTTCGTTGGGCTATAAGAGACCCCGCATGTCGCAATGATAGTTTACAGATGTATTGATGTTAAACCGTACAAAATTAAAATTTATTCATTATGCGTTACATTGGAATTGACGTTAGCAAGGCTACCTTCATGGTCGCTTATCCGCAAC
>JAFSTG010000079.1 GCA_017450605.1 Paludibacteraceae bacterium
AGTTGACAAATTGGTAGTAAAAACTATCTGGAAACTTGCTTACGAGGAGTTTTTAGTAGCAATTTGTATAAGAAGCATCGCTTCTAATGCACTCAAAGGGTTTTGTTGGTTTTTGTTTATTTTTTAGTGGACAGTAGTGATATAAAATCTCAAATGATAACAATGTAGAGATATCAAATTGCAACAATTTATGTAATATTTCAACAAAATAACTACTTTTGGCTTGCAATATCAAAAAAAAATTGTATTTTTGCGCTGTATTTGGAATAATAGGAATCACAACAACAAAATTTTAATAATATAAATATAAAAATGTAGTTATAAGTAAGTATTATAAATTCACCAAAACAGTATTTTGACAAATGGAAAAGATTGATTCTCTTGACAGAAAGATTCTCAGTATCATCACTAAGAATGCTCGTACTCCTTTTAAAGATGTAGCCGACAGGTGCGGTGTGAGTCGTGCAGCTATTCACCAGCGCGTACAACACTTGATAGAAGAAGGTGTAATAATAGGTTCAGGTTATAATGTTAATCCCAAGAAATTAGGTTATCAACTTTGTGTTTATATAGGTATAACTCTTGAGAAAGGTTCGTTATATAAATCTGTAAGCAATGAGCTTGAGAAGATTCCTGAAATAGTGGAATGCCATTATACTCTTGGTACTTACACTATGATTACTAAACTTTATGCTCGGAACGACGAACACCTCATGCAGCTTCTTAACGGCAAAATTCAGGAGATTCCGGGTGTGGCAAAGACAGAAACTCTCACTGCTTTGGATCAACGAATCAAGCGCACCTTGCCTATACTTATAGAAGAATAAAGTGTTAGAGTGTACAAAATGCTATACTCTGGGCCTTTAAGCCGCATTTCTCACAAGTTATGAAACGATTACTCTTGTTTCTCTTATTGGTATGTCCTTTTGCTTGCTACGCTTGGGATGCCGTCGGACATAGAATAGTTACTGAAATAGCATATCGCAACCTTACACCTAAGGCTCGCCGTGGAGTGGATAAGGTGTTGGGAGTTCGTGGTATAGTCTATTTTTCGTCGTGGGCAGACGAGATAAAATCCGACACTATCTATCCCGATTCGTATGGTTGGCATTTTCAGAATCTGCGTTCAGGCATGAGCCGCGAGCAGCTTGATTCGCTATATCATAACAAGGATGCAGAAGGGATACATCTTTTTTATGCGTTAGACAAGCAGGTTTCACTTCTTCGCAACGACAAGAACAATGCCGATGCACTTAAGTTTGTTGTTCACCTTATGGGTGATGCGTATCAGCCCATGCACCTTGGCCGCCCTGAGGACAAGGGTGGCAATAAGGTGCAAATGCGGTGGTTTAATAGCGGAACTAATCTGCATGCGGTGTGGGATGGCAGGCTTATCTCGTATTGTAATTTCTCGTATCGCGAGTTTGCCGACTATTTATGTGATAAGTTTGCTGATAAGAAGATAAAAAAAGAGATAACCGACATGTCGGCAGAAGATTGTATATATCAGACTTATTTGCTTCAGAACGAGGTTTATGAGTATCAGCAGACAGGCGATAACAACACCTATCATTATGCCTATCGTTTCCGCGCGTCGCTCGAGCGTCAGCTATACACTGCCGGTATCCGCTTGGCAAAACTACTTAATTCGCTTTACCGATGAATCGCCGCTTACCAATAGTGTTTGCTATAATTGCCATACTCCCTATTATGTGGGTGTGGGGCGATGATTATGTTGACGATGTGTATTACAATAATGTAAAACAAGCAACCGACCTGAGCCAAACAGAGCCTTATTATAATCCTCATGCCAAGGAAATAGTGTTTGTGCCTGATACCATTGTTGCTGAAGTTGATACACTAACCAAAACACCCTAAGGTTTTGTATAAACGTTTTCTGCAAATATTGATTGGTACAGTATGTTGTACATTGGTAGCTGCTCAGGATTTTGACCTCCAGACAATGTCGGAGACAGATATCTTGGGTAGTGCCCGTTATGTAGGCATGGCAGGCGCAATGACGGCAGTTGGAGGCGACGAGAGTGCTGTGCGTGATAATCCTGCGGCACTTGGTGTGTTTCGCCGCAGCGCTGTGTCGGTAAGTTTAAACTGGCAGACAGAAAGAGCACAATCAAGCTTGTTTAGTTATAAGGAGTCGATTTTCCGTTGCCCGCATTTCGCTATTATATTTTCGTTCGGTAATCCGCAACGTTACAATGGCGCGATATTCAATAATTTGATGTTCAGTTATCAGCGTTTGAAGTCATTTTCGCGTCATAGTATCTATTCCGGCTCATTTGGCACTTCGTTGATTCAGCAAGTGGCAGACATAACAAATTCTAATCCCAATAATGGTACTATCCAATCGCAGTTATATTCCGACTGGGATTTGTATAACAATCCGGAAATAGGATGGCTGTCGGTTTTGTTTGCAAAAGAAGGACTTATAACCGAAAAAGATGGCAAATGGTTTGCTATCGATGGCACTCCAACATATAGCGAACTTGAACTGCAAGAGTCGGGTGGAGTGGATATGTATGATTTTTCGTGGGGGATAAATATTAGCAATCGTTGGTATATAGGTTTGGGGGCAAATCTGATGTCGCTCACTTATGGCAAGACCTCTTATTATTATGAGGAGTTCTCTCGTGCAGGAGTCATAGACCATTATCTTCTCACCTCTACTCTCAATGTCAGCGGTCTTGGTTTTATGGGCAATATAGGTGTTATTTACACTCCTTTGTCGTCGGTTCGTTTGGGTCTTTCGTGGCAATCGCCTACGATATATAGTATGAAGTTCTCAAATCATTCTACAACCGATTTAAAAGAGACCCCTGTAAATAGTTTTACATATAATAAATATCTTACTCCGATGCGTGGCACAGCCGGTGTGGCATTCTGCTTTGGCAGATATGGATTGCTGAGTGCACAATATGAATATACTCATCAGTTCGACAGAACAATAAGTGATGTTCATACAATAAAAGCCGGTTTTGAAATAGTAGTTAGCGACCGTCTTTTTCTTCGTGGCGGATATGCATACGAGTTCAACAATATGCGTTCAACTCTTATGCCACGTTATAACGACACTCGTACCGACACAGAGTTCCGTCGCAGTCGGCGAACCCATTATATAACAGCCGGAATAGGTTATCGAGGACGCTATGTTTATACCGAAATAGCTTATCGTTATCGAAGAAACAGCGACAATCTATATGCTTTTGCATATCAAAGCGAACCATTCAGAACTCTCAACTACAATCATGCAGTAGTATTCTCAATCGGATTGCACAATTAAGGGCACAAAAAAACCGCGTTACCACACTCGAGAAAAACTCCTAAAAAACAGGATTTGAGGATTTCGAAAACTTTTGTAATCTGCCCAAACTATCGCTCTTCGGCATAAAGCTGAGTCATCGCTGTAAGTTAGCAGCACGCCATTGGTCTTAAAAATTAACCTCGTTTAAAAATAAAATGTAGAGTTTTCCGGTCTCTTAGCAACGCGGTTGTAATGCAAAAGTAATATTCATTTTTCAAATATACAAACTTTCTACAGGGAGTATGTTGAATATTATCTTTTTTGCATTTTTTTTACATTTAATTTCTCTATTCCGAAATAATATATTATCTTTGCACACAAAATGTGCAGGGGCATATTATGTGTGCAATATAAGTGCGCACGATTAGGCGAGAAATAAATAAAAACAACTTAATTATATGGCAAAAAAAACTCAAAAACAAGACGAGCAACTTGAGAATGTTCAAGAAGCTCTTTCTACTTCCGGGAAATGGATAGAAGATAATCAGAACCTGATTTCGTGGGTTATTTTAGGTATTTTAGTAGTGGCAGTCGGTATATGGTTGATTAACGCATACGTTATTAAACCCAAACGTGTAGCAGCTGACAACGAGAATGCTATTGCAATGACTTATTTCATGCAGAAGGACTACGAGGTTGCTCTTTCGGGTAACGACGAGTGCATGGGTTTTGCCGCAATAGCCGATAAATACAGCAACAAGGGCGGTGAGTTGGCTCGGTTCTGCGCTGGTGAGTGCTGCTATCACCTTGGACGTTACGACGAAGCTATCGAGTATCTTAAATCGTACAAGACAAAAGATCTCAACTATGCAGCCGCATCGAAGCAACTGCTTGGTGATGCTTACGTACAGATTGACGACACAGAGAATGCTATTAAGTGTTTTGCACAGGTAGGTGAGATGGGTCATGATATTCTAAGTCCGAAGAGTCTTCTCAAAGAAGCTGTTGTTTACGAGTCGCTCGAGCAACACGATAAGGCGCTGAAGGTATATCAAACTATCATCGAGAAATATCCTAATAGCGAAGAGGCTAACACTGCATCGTTGTATGTAGTGCGTTAAGCGCGAATAAGTTAAAGAATTATAAACAATTGGAATTATGTCGTCGAAATTACATAATCTTTCCGAATATAATTCTGACGCATTGCCATACGCTGACTGGGTTGCCGGTCAGCGTTTTGTCATTATTGTGGCAGATTGGAATTCCGACATTACTTTCCGCCTGTGTCAGGGCGCTCTCGACACTCTGCTAAAGCACGGAGCGTTAGAGAAGAATATTAAAGTTCAGCATGTGCCGGGCACGGTAGAGTTGACTTATGCTGCAGCTCGAGCTATGGATGGATGGCTGATAGAATCAAATAATAATCTTCGTCCGGATGCTATTATCGTTATAGGTTGTGTCATCAAAGG
>JAFSTG010000080.1 GCA_017450605.1 Paludibacteraceae bacterium
TCATGTATCATGTATCATGTATCAGGCTATATCTTAGCATCAAAAGTAATCAACTGTAATCAATTGTAACCAGAGCAGATACCAATTTAGGGCAGGGTCAGAAATGACTTTGCTCTTACCACTATATCATATCTCCTTATTCTTTTCTATTCCTTACCAATCTTTATAATCCATCAAACATATTAATTATTAACGTTTCCCACTTAATCCGCCGGCTGGCGGATGAATTATTTAATATGGGAAAGTTGAGTTGGCTATAAAAAAAACAACACCTCTACTAAAATCATTTCTAAAGTGGAATAAAGTAGGATGGTGTTAAGAAATCCACAATCCACGAGAATCGAATATTTGTGCACATTTCTGGTTTAGTATGCAAATATTCGATTCTCACTTTTTTTGTACTCTGATTCCTTTTAAAAGAAATTATAGTAGTCACAATCGTTCACAATTCAATAACAAAATTCACAATTCAAACAGAGAAACTAATAAAAATTTAAGTTCACAACTATGAATAATAAAAGAGATAGTCAGTACGCAAAACAAATAATTCACACTTATATATTATCACACCACAATTGCAAACATGTGTTTAAATTGGCAAAAATTCATAAGATTTACTAACCTTAAATGCTTAAATATCTATATTTACAACTAAAATCTAAAGTTCAAAATAAAGAAAGGAACTCATTTGGTTATTCACAATTCTATTTTTATTAAAAAATATGTTTAATTAATGTTATATTAGAGAAAAAGAGCGTAATACAAATAAAATCTAAAGTTTTTTTAATTGTATAATTGGCCTATTGTTCAGCATTGTTAATAGATTGTTGAAATGTTGTTTGTACTCTGTTGTGAATTATTTATTTGTGAATAATTTTTATTTATATTTGCAAGTGTTAAAAATTATATTTACCTTTGCAAACGGAATTTCACATTTAAAACTTTTATGGTTATGGATGAAAATGAAAGAATACTTCATCTGATAGAAATGGAGAATATGACTTCGCGTCAGTTTGCGGAAGTGGTTGGTATCAAGGCAAGTACGATATCTAATATTGCTTCACGTAGAAATAAACCGAGTCTTGATGTGCTTCAGAGGATAAAAAGCAAGTTTCCTCAGGTTTCATCAGAATGGCTTTTTTTGGGCATTGGTGAGCCATACACCGAAAAAAGCGATTCTCAGTTAAGTATTGCAATGCCTGAGTGTGACTCTAACATGAGAAGCGGTGTGGTAACTAAGCAAGAAGAAAAATCGCTTGCCGGTTCCCTATTTTCTGCAAAGTACGAAGAATCTGCTCCTATTTCAACAAAAGAAAATGCGGCACAAAAAAATATTACGCCCACAAGTCATGGACGTAATATCAAACGTATAATTGTTTTCTACGACGACAATACGTATTCGGAAATAATTCCGTAAAGAGTTGTATTGTCTCATGAAAAACTCACTTTCTATTTTTTTCGATAGAAACCTTTATAATTAGTGCGCGAAGTAGGTGGGAAAGCATCCTCAATGTGCTGGATGTCGCAATGATTATTGTTGAGTACAATAGCAACAATATCGAATCGCGGATTGAGAGATATTCTGTGATAGTTGACGTATGCATTAGCAGCTGCAGTCAACCGGCATTTGCGATTGAAGTCAACCGCATCCTCCGGTTGCATGAGCGAATCAGAAGAGCGAGTCTTAACCTCTACGAAAACTATATCTGTCTTTGTGAGAGCAATAATGTCAACCTCAAGACCGTTGAATTTCCAGTTCCGTTCAACAATCTTGTAGCCTTTCTTTTGCAGCATTTCTGCTGCTATCGACTCTCCTTTTTGTCCTAACTCATTATGCGCTGCCATAGCAATATTATCGGGTTAAACTAAACGTCCGCCAAACTGAACTCTTTAATATACACTAACAGTTAAAGAACAAGTTTCTTGAACTTTGCATGACGCTTTTCGTCTTGCATAAGCAGGTTCATCTTGAACTGCCCATCGCGTGCACCTTCGGCTATACATTGCGCTTTAAAGGTCTCAAACGATTCTTTCTGCAAGCGGTGAGTGACTGGGTCTTTAACACGGAATGATTCGCGTTTAGCTTTATATTCAATATTTATTTGCTGAAGCACCTCATCTACTTTACGCGTAAATTCTTCCGCCTGTTCTTGCGTGGTGGCGAGATTTTCAAACTCGTAGTAGAAATGATAGGCAGAGATATCAAGGTCGGCAAATCCCACAAAGAACCTCACAGGCATCTGCAGTGCTTTTTCTGCTTCGTGTACTGCTTCTATAAATTGGCGCTCGTGCAACTTTTCTCCTGTCATAGTAACAATACCATTAACTTTCTGAATCATGTGAACGGTAGGAGTGTTCTCGAACGACGGTCCAACTTCCAGAAGGTCGTTCATATTATAGCGATAAAGTCCGGCATAGGTAGTAACGAATGGGCAGTAGCGCTTACCTTCTTTGAGTTCGTGGAGTTGCAGGAACTTCGGATTTTCGTTCTCGAGATCCTTCTCTTCAATAAACTCGTAGTAATGCATGTGCGGGAAAAGAACAGTGTTGTTAGTGTCGTCTAATACGAGTCCGAAACGACATTCCGACGAGAAATATCCGAACTCCTGATGAAGCATGGTCTCAGGGAACGAGTCTTTAAATTTGTCGAGATATACTTTGGTATTACCGCACTTCCATGTGTTGAGAATTTGCAGGTTAGGCCAGTAATGTTTGGGCAGCACTCTTCCGTATTTCTCTTTCAGTGCACGCAATTCAGCTGCGCGTTCTGCATTTGGTTTAAGGTAAGGCTGAATGGCATCGCGTATCTCCTTAGGAATATTAAGCGATGCATTAAGTGTTCCTTTTTCGATATCTTCAACATATTGGTCGTAATATTCGTTTACATTGTTCTGCATCTCCACAATGGTTGAGGGATTAGCAGTAACGATAAGGGTTATGTTACGTTCAATACCCATACGCATTATGGTGTAATAACGGGCAGTGTAATCGGCTATCGAAAAGACATCGGCGGGCGAAGCGTAAAGTTTCTTCACGAATTTAGGACAATCGCGCTGTGTTACGCCACTAACAGAACCGAATACGGTACCATCGGGGGCATAACCTTCTATTACTTTACCTACGATAGATACAATCTTTCCGGTGAATACCTTAGGTTTATTCTTAATAAAGTTGAAAAGCCAAACCTTTGTCATCTTACCATAAACGGTATCCATATAGACCTTGGTAATAGGAATCCATTTGGGCTCTTTTGTTGTACCGCTTGTGGTGGCATACATTATGGGTTTGCCGGGGAAGAGAATATTTGCTTCTCCGTTTTTATGACGGTCGATATACGGCCGGAGGTTCTCGTAATCCTGTGCAGGCACGTATTGCTGATACAAGCGGTATAATTCGGTGTCGTCTTTAGCTGCAAGAATCTCTGCAAAGTGATGTTCTTTCCCATATTCAGTATCTTTCGCATACGTAAGAATACCACGCAGGGTTTGTTCGCTTGCCTTACGGGGGTTACGGGAGGCACGTTTCAGACTCAGATATTGTATTCCGCCTGCTACTCCAAGCAAAAAATTCGGAATAAATGCATTTACTTCTTTCTCCATAATTTATTGATTTAATTATTTTTATATTGGTGATTATTTTATAATTTCGAAACCTTAGATTAACACGGTAAATAATTAGATTAAACTCAATACTCCATTTAAGAATATTGCTACAATTGCTATTGGTACGAAATACCGTACTATCTGCATAAATAAGAACCCAAGTGCGTAATGGATTGTGCTTCTGTTGCCATTTCTGAGTTCTTGCTTAATGGCACTTTCCGGCATAAACCAACCTATAAATATTGCCATTGAAAGTGCCCCTAATGGCATAAGGAAATTAGAGGCTACAGTGTCGAACACAGTAAAGAAGTCTTTATCTCCAATTTTGAGCCATTCGGGAGTGCCACTAAGCGAGAAGGCGCACAGCGATGATGTTACCACACATATTACCACTGCAAGCAACACAGCTTTGTGCCGGTCAAGCGAGTGTTTCTTTTGTGCGGTAGCCTCCGTTAGAAATGCCACCAACACCTCCATCAGCGATATCATAGAGGTAATGGCTGCTATGCATAGCAGGCCAAAAAACATTATGCTCGACAAACTCGACAGCGACATCTGCTCGAAAACCGATGGTAGAACGACGAATGCTAATTGTGGTCCTTCAGCGGGATCTACACCAAAAGCAAATACTGCAGGGAAGATAATCAATCCGGCAAGAATGGCAACCAAACTGTCGAGCACTGCCACTTGCACTGATGTAGCTATAATGTTTTGGTGTTTGGGCATGTATGCCCCATAAGTTATAAGCGCTCCTAAACCGATTGACAAACTGAAGAAACACTGACCCATAGCATCAAGTATCACCTTCGGACTAAGTTTTGAGAAATCCGCTTCAAAAAAGAAACGCATTCCCACATTACTTCCAGGCAGCATAAGTACCCTGATGGCCATAAATATCATCATTATCAGCAATAGTGGCATTAGAATCTTGCTCAAGCGCTCAATGCCTTTGTTTACATCGAACCAAAGTACCACAGATGTTAATGCCAAAGCCAGTATGCTGTAGCCAAACATACGAGGACCATTGCTGCTTAGTTCCGTAAAATGTGCTGTAAGGTCGCTCGACGAGTAGAGTGTGTTGCTTATTGCGTCGATTAAATAATTGATACACCATCCTGTAACAACGGTATAGAATCCCATTACCAAAATCGTGGCAAGCATACACAACCATCCAATCCATTGCCAACGGTTGTTATTTCTTATCACGCTAAATGCCCCATAAACACTCCGTCCGGAATGCTTACCGATAGTAAATTCAGTTATCAGCAGTGGCAATCCGAATAATAGAACGCAAAGCAAATAAATGAGCAGGAATGCTCCGCCTCCGTTCTGACCGGCAATATATGGAAACTTCCATATATTGCCTAACCCGACAGCACTACCCACGGCTGCCATTACCAAACCAACTTTCGAAGTAAATGATGGTGCTGATTTCTCTTCTTTCTGCATAAGTTCATTCCAATTTTATTAATCGGGCTATTCTATAAAAACGTGCGCTACGCTAATTTTTAGGAATACCCTAAAGTTTTACTGCCTGCCAACCATAATCCTGGTAATAATTGACATCGAGGTTGTGCTGTTTGCAGTATTCACGAAGATGTATCTGACGTGCTGACTCGCTTACATTATGGTTTGAGTGTATGTTTTCGTATATCTCATATTTGTCGCCAAATATACGCTTTGCGCTTGCTTCGTAGCCGGCACCATCTACAGTCTGCTCAAACGAAACAACTGTCAACTCGCCATTATCCCTTTTGAGGGTAATACAGCCAGAATGATTTCCTCCCGAGACGGTCTTGAGTGTATCGCCCGACAGATTATACCAGAATATCCAGCTATCTAACCATATTTTATTGTTTTCTTCATCTTCATCTACAATCATCAGCACCGGCACGCAATATTCACCTTGCACATAATGTACACCTATCTCACTTATCATGTAATTGCTTATTGCCTCGCGCTTTGCCAACTCTCTTTTGCTTATTTCGATGTTGCGAATGCAGTCTTGCTTATGCTCGTCGAAGTCCGACATAAGCCATTTGCCGTTTACTTTCTCCATGTAGAGTAGGTGAGTTTCTAAATCATCGGGGTCGGCAAACGAACCGTCTTCCCATTTTTGCCTTACATTAATCGTGGCTATTGCATGTGTAGGGTCGGTCTTCTCGACACTCACCACTTCGTAGTCGGCTATAGTGCCACCATTGCCTGTAACAAAGTAATAGAGCCATTCGTGAGCACATTCTTCGTAGTCGGGTAGGCGATAGAACATAGTGTCGAGCACATTATAGAAATCGTCGGTCATGTACTCGCGCGAGGTCTCTAATAGTTGGTGGTCGGGTATGTAGTTGCATAACTCTGTTGCTCGTTCAAGCAACTGTTTTTCAGTATCGCTACATGCTGCAAGTGCGAAAACCACACATAAAATAAGAAGTAGTCGTTTCATTGTTTTTTTTTACATTTTGGATGTTATAGAATTTCAATCACTTAACTATGCATCACTCGTTCTTCACTCGTTCTTCACTCGAAGATGACAGGAACAATAGTCGTCTTATGTGTTGAATACAAGGCAGTTACACTGTTTTTTTTTACGATTCAATGCGAATGAATTAATATTGATAATCAACGAGTTATTATTTTTTATTTCTATTTTATATAGTTCCAATCATAAGTAACACCATACCGAGCAGCACAAACCCGAGGCAGACAGCTTTGGGTAGAGCATTCTTATCATGAAGTACGATGGCACCATATAAGAACGGTATCACCACTCCGCAACGTCGGGTGGTAGATATCACTGCAATAAGCGAATCAGGGTAGGTTAGGGCAAGCAGATAGAAGAAGTCAGACATAACAAGCAGCACCGAAATCCCTACTATCCACCATCTCCATTGTGTAGGCTTGCTGTCTTTGCGTTTATTAATTAACATGAAAACAGGAATCATAAGCAATGCCTGATAAAAAGTGTAAAATACTTGCACTGCATTATGGTCGATATGCCGCATCAAATATTTGTCGTACAGTCCGGATGCAGCCCCGAGGAACATGGCAAGTAGCATACACCATATATAGCGGTTGTCGCGCAGTCGATAACCTTCTTTTTTGCCGATTAGCGAAAAGGCAAAGAACCCTACTAATATCACTATCACACCAGCCCATTGGTAACCATTCAGTTGCTCGCCAAACAGCAATAATGCTCCGAGCAGGGTCCACATCGGACGTGTGGCATTAACCGGCGATACTATAGTAAGAGGCAAGTTCTTTATGGCTATATACCCTAAGAACCACGATGAGAGTACTATCACCGACTTGAGCAATATCAGTCCGTGTTCGTGCCAACCTACTTGAGCAACATAAAATACCAAATCGGGTTGCAACACCCCCCATCGTGACAGAAACAAGAACGGCATGAGTATCAACGACGAGCATGCTACCGACAAGAGTAACACCCCGGCAACAGAGTTGCCTTGCAGACTTAGTTTCTTACTCACGTCGTAGCAACCGAGACATACGGCAGATAGTATGGCAAGTATTATCCACATGTGCGGTGCTTTATTGTCAATCTGCAAAAATAATATTTTCTTTTCACTTGACCAAATGGATTACTTTTCATCTTAAAGAATCAACTCTTTATCATAGTTTTATTAAGAATATTATTTTATGCATACGGCAAATAAGTTTCGGTTAAATAAATTCTTGTGTTGGCTACTTAAAGATATTTATGTATTTTTGCAAACTGCTTTTAACTAACGCAAACATCTCCAAACATCATGCTTCATCTCACTAAAGTACACCACATAGCCATAATCTGTTCCGACTATCGTCGCAGTCTCGATTTCTATACCCGTATTCTTGGAATGCGCGTCATTGCTGAGCACTATCGCGAAGAGCGTCAATCTTATAAAACCGATCTTGCCTTAGGTGATGACTATGTTGTAGAATTGTTCTCTTTTCCTTCGCCACCGGCACGACTGTCTCACCCCGAGGCAGCAGGATTGCGGCACATAGCTTTTCAAGTAAGCAACTTGCAAGAAGCGATAGCAGAACTTGAGAAGAACGAAGTCTTGCACGAAGCAGTTCGCATCGACGAGTTTACCGGCAAACAGTTCGTTTTCTTTGCTGACCCCGACGGATTGCCAATCGAATTGTATCAAAGTTAGAATTTAGTAACTGCACTTTGCCACAGTTAATTATAAATTACATTTTATATTTCAAATTTCAAAATTCAGATTTCAAATTTCAGATTTCTAAATGGAATTTCACACAGATTGTACAGATTCTTCAGATTAAGCAGGAGACTTAGGTAAGTAAGAAAATATAACCAGCACTTTAACAAAATGACGCAAGCATCTATAAGACATGCAATTACCACTCGTCGCTTTACGGCTCAACTGCCCGTCGCCGAGTATATTGCCAGGTTTCGTCGCGCCGACTATTTCCTATCTCTTTGCCGTGAGTGTCAGAACTTCGGCCGTCGCTATGGTTGTCCACCTTTCGATTACGATGTGGTTGAGCGTATGCAGCATTATTCCACTGCCACTATTATCGGTGTGCAGATTGTGCCAGAAGAGAAAAATCTGCCACTCAGTATTGCGCAGGAACTGATGGCGCCCGTTATCAGAGATTTGATGGAAGAACTGCTTGAGGAAGAGAAACGCACCAGTGGGTTGTCGTTTGGCATTGCAGGAGGGTGCACACTTTGCGGAGATATACCCTGTGCCCGCATTACCGATGAGCCATGCCGCCATCCGGACAGAGTACGCCCGTCGCTTGAGTCGTATGGTTTTGACCTTGCGAAGACGTCGGAAGAGCTTTTTAATGCGCCTATTCTCTGGAGCCGCAACGAGTATATACCCAATTACTTAATGCTAATTTGCAGCATATTCAACTGACAACTGCTTTTTAAAGAATAAGGACAATTAGTTATCAGCAAACAGGAGCCTGAGTTGCTCGCGGAACTCTTCGGCGACTTTCTGCTCGCGTGCTCCTTCTTTGCGGTAGGTGTCTTCACTGAATCCGTTTTGTAGTTGTTCGCGGAAGGCTTTATGCAAGATCCGGAACTGCGTGTGGCGGTCGATTTTGCTCCATTCAATCCACTTCTCAACTTCTAATGCCGACATTATGCCTTTTATTCTACTGCAACGCTGAGTGTGTTGTAGCAGGTCAGTGGCTATGCAGCTCAGCAGTTTGTCGATAGCCTCTGCTTCGGTGAGTTGTTGTCGTTTGATGAGCGGCAGATAGCGTTCCGGCACATGCAGGCGTTCGCTAAGGGCAAGGTCAGACGACGGAATGGTAGGAGCGGCTTTGGCTTTGGTAATCTTGTTTAGCAACCCGGTAAACTGCTCAGGCAAAGTGAGGTGCTGCGCCTTGGCAAACGAATACATAATGTCGCATCCACACTCTACCATTCCGAACCCTAAGCCGGTCAGGCGCTTTGACATCAGTTCTAAGTCGCTATTCCACAAGGCGCCCATCTGACGTTTACCGGCTTGAGACATGCCTTGCAAAAATGGCTCGCGGAGTTGTTTGTTATAGACGACGCTGAGCAGTTCGATGCCGTCGAAAGAGATGTCGGATAACATCTTCAGCAGTTCGTTGGTTGAAGGAGTCCAAGCTATGACATCGGCAGCTGTGGCTTGCTGCTCGGCAGGAAGTTGTCGGTTGAGCCGGTCTAACATCTGTGGCAGATATTCGGTCATCATCTTCTTCATCTCGAACATCTCTTGGCTGGTAGCATCGCTGTCCCAATCGATATTTTCCGACAACTGATAGTAGCCACCTTCTATGAGTTCTTTGAGCTCTAACCGTTGTTCTCCGTTGATGGGTTTTTTACGTGAGAAAGCGTATGGTATTCCGAGCAAGGTAACCATGAATTCAGTGAGTTGTGAAGCCACTTCGTTTTGTATTTGCTCAATCGACATCGCCATGAGCGAGTCGGTCATTTCTTCCATGCCGTTTTTGAGTTCGGCGTTATCGAGACTATCCATATTAGTAAGAGTGTTTAATAAGCTTGATTTTTATACAAGCGAGTTTTATTTATGCTGATATCTACAATCCAATAACGCTTCAAAATTACATTTTTTTGTGTTTTTCTGCAAATTTTCCGAAGAAAATGCAGAAAATTTGTGCATTTCGGAAAGTTCGGAAAGTTCTATGACGCGTATGCCGTACCTTTGCAACGTCTTTCAAAAAGAAAGATAGCGTACTCCCGCATGGAGGTATTATTCATGTATTATGTTATGGCAAAAGGACCAGGTGGTTGGCCAACCAAGAACGGCACAAGTAACAAGAGCGGTGGCGGCAGAAATAACAATCCGCCCAAAAGCAAGTAAAAAAGAGTAGGTAACACAACCAGAAAACAGACA
>JAFSTG010000081.1 GCA_017450605.1 Paludibacteraceae bacterium
TATCAAATATTCAATATTAACTATTGGCTATCCTGATTCTCCACTCGTTAGGGTAGAGGTTGTTGCAGTGGTTACCTATGTTCTTTGCAAAACCAAGTGGAACTGATTTGTAGGTTAGCAGAACGAGTCCTTTGGGTGCGTTTTCAAGGCTGATGGCTTGTGCACGAAGATAATCTAATGCAGTAGGCAAGTCGAGTTCTACCGTGCAGAACTGCTTTGCAACGAGTTCCTTCGACATACTCAGGCTATGTTGCGGGTGCTGTGTCCTGCCGCGCAATTCGCTCAGTCCGAAACCTGCCGACAAGCAGGTGAAGTGTGCGTATAGGTATTCCACAAGGTCGGCATAGCGTGCCGGCAATGCTACGGTGAAACGTTCTGTCTGCCGCAGGTGCCACTGTTCCGGATGTTGCAACCACGAGCGAAGCAGGCTCTCGTCGGTTATATGTCGGCGACGTGGTAAGGGGGGGATGCGAATACTATCGCTGTATGCAGTTTTATGTTTGCGTAACACCGACATATAAAGACCTTCGCCGCGGAGTCGGTGCGGGTAAAAGCGGTAGCCGTCGGTATGAACAATCCCCCACTGCTGAGGAATGTTAAGCTGCAGGATGTCTGCGCCTAAGTCGCGCGCTATGAAACGTGTTATCTGTTCGTTTTCCGTCTGGTTGAAAGTGCAGGTAGAGTATATCATTATGCCTCCCGGCTTGAGCGCATCCCACACGTTGGCAAGTATCTCTTTCTGACGTTTGGCACACATCTGTATGTTTGGCAGACTCCATTGCTCTTGTGCTTTCTCGTCTTTACGAAACATACCTTCCCCCGAGCAAGGGGCATCAACCAACATGCAATCGAACACCGATGGCAGTTTTTGTGCAAACTCTGCCGGTTTGTTATGCGTTACCACGCAGTTGCCGTTGCCCCATTTCTGCATGTTCTCGGAAAGAACGAACACCCGTTGGCGAACCACCTCGTTGCTCACCAATAATCCCTTGTCAGAAAGGTGCTGACTGAGGATGGTTGATTTGCCACCGGGCGCTGCGCACAAGTCGAGGACGACAGAATCTTTATCGACGAAAGTCTTGAGCACATACTCCAAGAACATTGAACTTGCGTCTTGCACATAATAGCATCCGGCATGAAGCATAGGATCGAGAGTGAATCGGGGACGCTCGCTAAGGTAATAACCGTCGTCGGTCCAAGGTATGCGCTCAGATGGGCTGGTATATGCCATCACGTCTAATTGCTGTTTTGGCAACTTGTCGTTGAGGCGGATACTCACCACGGCAGGTTCGCTTAATGCTTGGCAGAAAGCATCAAGTTCGCCGCCCAACTGGTTCGACATGTTATCTATAAAGTCAATAGGAAGCATTATTTATTCATTTTACTTAATAATCGACATTTACTCACTAATTTCATTCACTAACCGCAGGTTGTGTATGGGCATTATCCGTATTCACTTCGTATGCTTTGATTATTCGTGTTACGAGCGGATGGCGTACTATGTCTTTCTGTGTGAAGTTGATAACCGAAACACCCTCAACATCGCTTAGTTTCTCTACTGCATCGCGCAGACCTGATTTCTGCGATTGCGGCAAGTCAACCTGTGTGAGGTCGCCCGTTAGTATCATTTTCCCGCCTATGCCTAATCGCGTTAGGAACATCTTAATCTGAGCGGGAGTGGTGTTTTGAGCCTCGTCGAGAATAACAACGGCATTACCCAGTGTTCTGCCTCGCATGAAAGCCAAAGGTGCTATTTGTATGATACCCTTTTCCATATACTCGCCCAGTTTCTGCGAGGGTAACATCTCTTCGAGAGCATCGTAGAGCGGTTGGAGGTAAGGGTCGATTTTGTCGCGCATGTCGCCTGGAAGGAATCCTAACTTCTCGCCTGCTTCTACTGCCGGACGCGAGAGGATAATCTTCCGTACTTCACGGTTTTTAAGTGCTTTGACAGCCAACGCTATAGCCGTATATGTCTTGCCGCTACCAGCCGGACCAATGGCGAGGAGCAGGTCGCGGCGTTCAAACTCTGCCACTAACTCGCGCTGATGTTCGCTGCGAGCTAAGATAGGCTTGCCCGACACTCCATAAAGAATCAGATTATCGTGTCCTGACGGCTGAACTTGTTCGCCGCCTACTATGGCTGCCACCTGTTGTTCTGTCAAAGAACCGTGTTCTATACAAAATTTAGCAACTTTCTGTACGCTTTCTGCTGCTGCCGTAACTGCTGCATCGCTTCCGCTCAGGCGCACATGGTAGCCTCGAGCCACAAACCTCACTTGCGGATGCAGATTCTTCAAACAAAGGATATTCTGATTGTTAACCCCGTAAAACACCGAAGTGTCGAGATTCTCGCTAAGTTCGATAAGTTGTTCCATTTTTTGTCTTTCAGTAATTGGCATTCATCCGTATGTCTTTTTCTTCTCCTCCCTTCATGAAATGGTAAGGTGCATCTTATTTTGACAAACTGCCGATGATAGTGTCGGTACTTATGCCGGGTTTATTTGCTTTTCTTTTCATCTGCTCGTAATCAGGAATCTGATTGAGAAAGGTGTAACCTTTGTTGCCGACTGATATAGCGTATGTTTCATTTCCGTTGGAGATAAACAGATATTTTACTCCCAATCGTCGGTTGTAAACTGCCACTTGGTCGAACACACGTTGCTCGAGAGGAACATGACCTGCCTTAAACTCGATGATACACAGCGGTTGTAGCTCGTTGCTCATAACTACGGCATCGCAGCGTTTCTTAAGTTCGCCTACCTCTATAGGGTGTTCTACGGCAATCAGGTTTTTTGGATAGCATAGGTCTTCTGTAAGGTAATGCAAAAACCACTGACGAACCTTTTCTTCTGGTGTAAGTCTGACCCACTTGTGCCGCCAATCGCAGAAAATCTGTTCTTGAGAACCCTTACTCCGTATGTTGGGTTGCCACAGCATATAATATTGTATTATTTGCTATTTTGTATCATAAATTTTTTCCGTTCCAATCAGAGCACCCTCGCACATAACATGTACCAATGTACATGCCACCTGGCATATTATCTTTTTTTACTCGTTAGGGGCTCTCCAGTTATTTTTTCCAATTATCTTTGAGTGAGGCAGTGCGGTTGAATATGAGATGCTCCGCTGTAGAGTCGTCGTCAACAACGAAATAGCCTTGTTTGAGGAATTGGAAGTGGTCTTGTTTTTGTGCAGTGGCAAGTGCCGCCTCAACCTTGCAAGTGGTTACGCGCAGCGAATCGGGATTGAGCAGTTCGCGGAAATCGCGTTCGTCAGCCGATGGGTTTTCAACTGCAAACAGCCGGTCGTAGAGGCGTGCTTCTGCATCGATGGCAGTAGTGCACTCCACCCAGTTGATGGTGGCCTTGGTTTTGCGATTGCCTCCTTCAGTACCCGATTTCGAATCGGCATCGTAGGTGGCATAAACGGTGGTTATTCTGCCTTCAGCATCTTTGTCACAACCGGTGGCACTAATGATATATGCATTCTTAAGTCGTACTTCTCTGCCGTTGGGCGACAGACGATAGAAATCTTTCGATCCTTCCTCCTGGAAGTCGCCACGTTCAATCCACAGCTCTTTGCCAAATGTCATCTCCCGTGTCCCGATCTGAGGTATGCCGTCGATATTCTCTGCTACGATAGTCTCTTTTTTGCCATCAGGATAGTTTGTTATGACGAGTTTTACGGGGTCGAAGATAGCGCATACGCGTGGAGCATTTTCTTTGAGGTCTTCGCGAACGGTGTGTTCAAGCAGACCGAGGTCGATCATACCTTCAACCTTCGTGTAGCCTATCTTGTCGATAAACGAGCGTATGGCGCGTGCAGTGTAACCGCGACGACGCAAGCCGCAAACAGTCGGCATACGTGGGTCGTCCCAGCCGGCTACAAGACCTTCTTTTACCAACTGCAGCATTTTACGCTTCGACATAACGGTGTAGGTTATATTGAGGCGATTGAACTCGTACTGGTGCGGACGGTATTCGCCTTGCGGCACAAACTGGTCGATAAACCAATCGTATAGCGGACGATGAACA
>JAFSTG010000082.1 GCA_017450605.1 Paludibacteraceae bacterium
GATGAGGTGTATTGGTTATTCGAACTAATGCCGGTGGCTCCTAAAAACTGGACAATAGGTAAACCAATGAGAGATGGAGACCTTTTACACCAGACGATAACGGTGACTAATCCGGGCGAAGCAAGCGAAATGTTGTTCAGCAGTTATTTGCCGGGAAATCTAACGTTCACTTTCTATGAGAATAGCGACACTCCTACTCGTCAAGAGAATTTCTATTTCTACTATTCGTATGAAAATGACAAAGATAGCATAAAATAAGAGAAATGTTTTATCGAATGAAAGGCGTCTTGCCTGAATAATTAGGGCTGCAACCGTTTGGTTGCAGCCCTAATTATTACTTGTCGGCATACTCTGACAATGTTAAGATTAAATCAGAAAGTCGCTCCCGTTGTTGTCGAACGTCTCATCGAAATCGACATTGTCGGTGGCAGGAGTCTGATTCTCTGAAGCACGTGGTTGAGGATTATCATTCGGGCGATAAAGAACTTGTATGTTTTCGGCAATAACTTCGGTGCGCGAATGTCTTGCGCCGTCTTTCTCCCATGTACGAGTCTGCAATTTCCCTTCAACATAAATCTTCATTCCCTTGCGGATGTACTTCTCAGCCCATTCTGCCAAATTGCGCCAAAGCACTATCGAGTGCCACTCGGTTCGGTCGGGCACCTGAGTGCCGTTTTGCATGGTATAGCCGCGCTCGGTGGTGGCTAACGAAAAATTAGCGATTGCTGCTCCTTTGTCTAAGTAACGAACGTCAGGGTCTTTCCCTACATTTCCAATCAAAATAACTTTGTTAACTGATGACATAATACAGATGATTTAATTAGTTAATTGTGTTTTAGAGTCTTGGACTCTCTGTAGTGTGTTTTAAACTAAAAATAAGTAGAGACCTACCATATTTTTGCCTGCAAAAATATACTAAGTTTTGGAATTATGCAAATGTTTTTGTACCTTTGCCGACAAAATAAAAAATATTTTTACCATGAAAAAAGCAATCTATATTCTGCTCGGTGCGGTTGTTTGCTTAACAGCTGTTTCGGCAAAGAAGAACAAAGCAGTGAAAGAACTGCAGTCGTACAATGTTAACTGCATAGCATTCTACAATCTTGAGAACCTTTTCGACACTATCCACGATGAGGGTAAAAACGACTACGAATATCTGCCTGATGGCGGCATGCATTGGACTGGTCTCAAATACCGTCATAAAGTGCACAACATGGCATACGCACTTTCGCAACTCGGAACCGATGTTACCCCGCTTGGTGCCGCTTGTATAGGCGTGGCAGAGGTAGAAAACCTTGGTTGCCTTGAAGATGTGGCAGCCGAGATGAAACGCGAATATGGCAGGAACTACACTCCTATTCTGCTTGAAGGCCCCGACCGCCGCGGTGTTGACGTAGGCTTCTACTATAATCCCGACTTGTTCACACCGGTGAATGTGCGCGGACACGAACTGAAAGCGCATTATGCCGACGGGGGAGTGGTAAAGACTCGTTTGCAATTGCTCGTGTCGGGATATCTCGAAGGCGAGAAGATACATATCATCGTCAACCACTGGCCGTCGCGTTATGGCGGCGAGTTGGCTTCGCGTCCTACACGCGATACCGCAGCAATGCTCTGCAGGCAAATATGCGACTCGATATATCTGAAAGAACCGCGTGCGAAAATCATTATCATGGGCGACTTGAACGACGACCCCTTCAACCATTCGTGCGCCGAAGTGCTCAATGCGAAGAAAGACCGCAAAGATGTGAGCGAGCAAGGTCTGTTCAATACGATGTGGAAATTCCTCGACCGTGGCAACGGCTCGTTGGCTTATAACGGCTCGTGGAACTTGTTCGACCAGATTATAATATCCGAGCCGCTACTTAATTCCGACAGCAAGAAATGGACATATTGGAAAGCACAGATATTCAATAAGCCGTTCCTTACTGTGCAAGAGGGTAAAGACAAAGGGACACCGCTACGTACTCACAAGTCTAACGTTTGGCAAGACGGTTATGCCGACCACTACCCTACAATGATATACCTGATAAGAAAAAAATAGTATTGCCCTTTATTAACTATTAACTATCGAAGGTGGAATATTCAACTCTGCAAGGAAAAATTATCATACCTGAATATGGACGCAATGTCCAGAGTATGGTGGAATATGCTCTTACGCTTACCGACAAGCAAGAGCGCGAACGTTGTGTGGAAGCTATCATGCAAACGATGTGCAACCTCTTTCCCTATTTGCGCGACGAAGCACAACGGCATAAGATGTACGATCATCTTGCTATAATGTCGGGGTTCCGTTTGGATATCGACTTCCCTTACGACCGGCCTGAGCCCGATGAGATGCGCTATCATCCCGAGCATTTGCCATACAACGAGACACCGGTAAAGATGCGGCAATACGGGCGGATAGTAGAACTTATGATAGCTTCGGCTATCGAAGAGCAAGACTTGTCGCGCAAGCACGAGTTGATAGTGAGAATAGCTAACCGCATGAAGCGTAATTACCTTATTTGGAATAAAGACGATGTGGAAGACGAAAGTATAGTTGCAGATATCAAACGCCTCTCTGACGATAAACTGAGTTGCGACTTTCCTGAGTTTGCTATTGCCAAGAAGAAAACACTGCTCGGACAACAGGAAACACAGAAAAAAGAACAAAAGAAAGGCAGAAAAAAATAATCTCCGATTATTAGGTAGTAGGTAGTAGGTAGTTGGTATCGGGTGGCAGGTAGTAAGTAACAAGTCTTAGAATCAATCTGCCAGCAGTCGGAATAAGTGTGAAACTATAGTAAACAGTAAACTTTTTAAAAACTTATTATATGAAAAATCTTAGATTTATGATGGCGGCAATTGTAGCCTTTACTCTTGCTGCATGCTCGGGAGGCACTCCTCTCGACGATACTACCGAACTATGGCCTGCCGGCAGCGACAATGGCAAGACCGGATATATCGACAAAGCCGGAAATATGGTGATTGAAGCTAAATACCAGTCGGCATCGACATTCTCATGCGGCTATGCTGTGGTTTACGATGCTAATCAAGTCAGACTAATCAAAAAGAATGGCGAAGTGCAATCGACGCCTTCCCTCTCTGCTATATCAAGTTTCTATTATAACTATAGTACTGTCTATACTTCCGATAACAAATGCGGCCTTTTGAATAGCAAACTTAAATATGCCATCGAGCCTGAAGCCGGCGTGCGTTTCTCTTATATGTCGAACGAAGGCTTGGTTCTTAAATTAACCGAAGGCTATTATGGCTATGTGAATGCAAAAGGTGAACAGATTATTGCACCAAAATACGAGTATGCTCTCTCGTTCGTTGATGGTGTGGCAGCCGTTTATGTAGATGGCAAATGGGGCTGTATCAATACAGATGGGCAGTTTGTAATTCAGCCTACCTACGAATTTTTGCAACCTATTGGTAACGAGCGCATCATATATCTCATAAATGGGAAGTTCGGACTCTTAGATACTCAAGGAGTGGTTAAGGCACAAGCTGAATACGACATGGTAGGAAATTTAAACATATTGTCTTATGTCGATTCGCAAATAGATTTATGGACAGAGAACTGGTTGCCTGTTATGAAAGACGGCAAATGGGGATATATCGACAAGAACGGCAACGTCAAACTATCGTTGCAATACGATGCGGCTAATATGTTCCGCGGAGGGTTGGCTGTAGTGGCTCAAAGCGATAGATATATGGTTATCGATTCAAAAGGAAATATCAAGTATCTAATGGGTGCAGAAGAACATGCCGTGAATGGTGCATACCATAATGGTCTGCTGCTGACAATCTCTACCAAAGATAGCAAGTATTATTATCGCGACGAAACGGGACAAGTCATCTATTCGTGGAAGTCTGCCGTTTCTTATTCTCCGGAGCAACCTGCAAACAACACGATAATGGGAGTTCCTGAACCCCGCGAACTCTCACCTCAAGATTTCTATTTCGTCGGAAAAAAATTAAGATGATAGTTTTCTGACTGATTTTCGACTTGAAAACCTACAAAAAAACATCCGCCTTTCACGAGCGGATGTTTTTTGTAGATATAAGATAGAGCGAGTAAATTACTCTTCGTCTTTGAGGCTCTCCTGGTATTCCTTGATGAGTTTTTCTTGTACATCGGCAGGAACAAGCTCGTAGGAGTGGAACTTCATTGTGAACGAAGCGCGACCACCTGTGAGCGACGAAAGAGTAGTGGAGTACGACGACATCTCTTTTAGTGGAATCTGAGCCTGCAGGCGAGTGAAGTTCTTCTCGGTATGCATACCCAGCACCATGCCGCGACGGCCTGTTACGTCTGACATAACATCGCCCATCATGTCTGAAGGAACGAATATCTCAACATCGTAAATAGGTTCAAGCACCTTAGGATTAGCATTGCGGAATGCCTCAGCAAAAGCGTTACGACCTGCCAAGCGGAATGAAATTTCGTTGGAGTCAACAGGGTGCATCTTACCATCGTAGATAATAACGCGAACATCGCGTGCATACGAACCTGTGAGAGGTCCTTGCTCAATGCGGTCCATTATACCTTTGAGGATAGCCGGAATAAAGCGGGCATCGATAGCTCCACCAACGATAGAGTTAATCAAAACGAGTTTGCCCCCCCACTCGAGAGGTATCTCTTGCGAGTCTTTAACCGAAATCTTGAACTCTTGGTTGCCGAACTTATAGACTTCCTTTACAGGTTCGCCTTCAACGTACGGCTCAACGATAAGGTGTACTTCGCCGAACTGTCCCGAACCACCCGACTGTTTCTTGTGGCGGTAGTCGGCACGCGCCGACTTGGTGATAGTCTCGCGATACGGAATTTTAGGTTCGTCATATACAATCATCATCTTGTCGTTGTTCTCCAAACGCCATTTGAGAGTGCGCAGGTGGAATTCGCCCTGACCGCTGACAATGGTCTGACGTAGTTCCTTCGACTGTTCGATAATCCATGTCGGGTCTTCTTCGTGCATACGGGTGAGCAGAGCCGACAGTTTCTCCGAGTCGCTCTCGGTTACAGGACGGATAGCGCGACGATATTTAGGATCGGGATAAACAATAGCAGGATAAACATTATCACAATCTTTAGCATTGAGAATGTCGCCAGTGCGTGTGTCTTTGAGTTTCACTGTTGCTGCTATGTCGCCGGCAGCAACCTCGTCGATAGTTTGGCGGATTGAACCGTCAACAGCATAAAGTTGCGAAATACGCTCTTTGGTGCCACGTGTTACATTCTGCAAGTCGTCGGCACCATGAACGGTGCCCTGCATAACTTTAAAGTAGTTTACCTCGCCAATATGAGGCTCAACAGAGGTTTTGAAGATGAACATCGAAGTTGGGGCACTTGCATCGGGCGCCACTTCTTTGCCATCAACAGTCTTAGGCAGCGGAGCCTCAGTAACGGCAGGTGCCATCTGTGCCAGGAAGTCCATCAGACGACGAACCCCCATATCTTTCTGAGCACAGCAGCAGAGTACGGGGTATACATCAGCCTCGGCAAACACCTTCTTCAATCCGTTAATAGTCTCTTCTTCTGACAGTGTTCCTTCTTCGAAGAACTTCTCCATCAGCTGTTCATCTGCCTCGGCTGCCATCTCATGCAAAGCAGCAAGCAACTCTTCTACCTTGCCGGCTTCCGAAGCGGGAATGTCGAGCTCTGCGGGTGCGCCGCCTTCTGCTTTCCACTGTAACATTTTACCCTTAAGCACGTCGATAACAGCATTGAAGCCAGCACCAGCATTAACCGGATACTGAAGCAAAACGACCTTGTTTCCGAAGTTGTCTTTCAGTTGTTCGAATGCCTGGTCGAAATTCTGATTCTCATGGTCGAGTTTGTTGATAACGAAAACGATAGGTTTTTTGCGTGTTTCAGCATGCCGGAAGTTGTTTTGTGTACCAACCTCAACGCCTCCGTTAGCCGAGAGAGTAATGATAGCAGTGTCGGTAACATTGAGAGCGGTAACCGTTCCACCGCAGAAGTCGTCAGAACCGGCGCAGTCGATAATATTGAGTTTTTTGCCGGCAAACTCGATGTTACAAACTGTAGAGAAAACCGAATAACCGTATTCCTTCTCAACAGGGAAATAGTCGCATACGGTGTTCTGTGCTTCAACTGAGCCGCGACGTTTGATAACGCCGCTTTCAAAAAGCATCGCTTCCATAAGGGTGGTTTTTCCTGAACCTGAACCACCCATCAAAGCAATGTTTTTAATTTCATTTGCGTGATAAGTTTTCATGTTAGCGGATTATTATGTTAATGATTTATTTTTTCAAACAATTTTTCAGCCTGCAAATGTACAACTATTTTTTCATTTCCACAATATCTAATTCCTAAAACATTTTGTTCATGTAAAGAAAAAGCAGTAATTTTGTACGTTTTTTCTAATGAAGAATTTGCAACAATCCATATTTGTATTGATTTTTGTCTGTCTGACTGCAACTTGCGTTCCTTGCTTGCGGGCAGCTCAAGTTGCTGACAGTTTGTCGTCGGACAAGGCGGTGCTCGGTCAGGCGGCTATTGATAGTTTGTCGCACCTGCTTACTTTAGACGAGGTGGTGGTTAGTGCACGACGTCGCGAAGAACCTATCATACCCGCCCAGACTCTTGAAGGAAACCGCCTAAGTTCGCTTTCAACACAGAGCGTGGCAGATGCTATGCGTTATTTCAGCGGTGTGCAAATAAAAGATTTTGGAGGCGTGGGTGGAATAAAAACTGTTGATATCCGGTCGATGGGTAGCAATCACCTCGGGGTGTTTTACGATGGTATAGAGATAGGCAATGCGCAAAACGGCACTGTCGATTTGGGTAAGTTCTCGATGGAGAATATCGATCAGGTGGCTCTCTATAACGGTCAGAAAAGCGATATTTTTCAGCCCGCAAAGGATTACGGTTCGGCCGGTACATTGTATCTGAAAACACGCCGTCCTAAGTTTACTGATAGTAAAACATTTAACGTGGTTGCCACAATGAAGGCGGGCACTTTCGGCTTGGCTAATCCGTCGGTACTCTACGAACAGAAGATAACCGAAAATATTCATCTGTCAGCCAATGCGGAGTTCACCTATGCTCATGGGCGTTATCATTTCCGCTACCGCAAGGTGATGACGGATGGCAGTGTTGCATGGGACACCACAGCGGTCCGTCAGAACGGAGATGTACACACTTGGCGTGCCGAGGTCGGATTATTCGGATATATGCCCGAAGGCAAGTGGCATGTAAAGGGCTATTTCTACGATAGCGAGAAAGGCATTCCTGGAGCGATAGTCAACAACGTATGGAAGATCTCGCAGCGTCAGTGGGATAGAAACGCTTTTGTGCATGGTAACTTTACCAAAACCATAGTAAGCGGCTACGACCTGCAAGTGAATATGAAATACTCTAACGATTGGATGCGCTATCTTAATCCCGACACCACGCTGATGTATATGGACAATAGCTTCACACAGCAAGAGGTGTATGTGTCGATGGCGCACCGCCTGAATCTGTCAGGTATGCATGCGCTTGTTGAGCCGTGGCGGTCGTCGGCATTCAACTGGGATTTATCCATAGCAGCCGATTACCAGTGGAACTACCTTGAGGGCAATCTTGCCAATTTCGTTTTCCCCGAACGGCAAACGGTGCTTGCTGCCGCCGCCACTCAGCTCTACTGGAAATATCTTCGCATGCAGGCTTCGGTGCTTGCCACTTTCGTGTTCGACAAGATACATCGGCCAACGGTGGAAATACCTGTTGCCACAAAGCAGAAGCCACAGGTTACTCCGGCAGTATTTGTTTCGTATCAGCCTTATTTGAAAGAGGAACTGTTCATACGTGCATTTTATAAGAATATATTCCGAATGCCTACATTTAACGATCTTTACTACACAGATATAGGCAGTATAACGCTCGAACCTGAGTATGCTGCACAGTATAATGGCGGAGTGCAATACGACAAGTCGTTTTTGCGTGGTGTGGTGAGTCGTGTAGGAGTGAAAGTAGATGGGTATTTCAATCAGGTTAAAAATAAGATAGTGGCTATCCCTAAAGGTAACGGGCAGTATCGCTGGCAGATGATGAACTACGGCTATGTAGAGATTCGAGGTTGCGATGCTAACGCTAACCTTATGCTGCGGTTTCCGCATGATGTTTATATGACTCTTGCCGCCGCTTATACTTTTCAGAAGGCTCAAGACCTTACAGACCCCGACGACTACACTTACCGCGGGCAGATAGCATATATTCCTTGGCATAGCGGCTCGGCTACAGTCAATTTGCAATGGAATGGTCTCGCTCTTAATTATAGTTTTATCTATGTTGGCGAACGATATCATAACTCAGCCAACATACCCTCTAACTACGAACGACCTTGGTACACACACGACCTTGCATTGTCCTACGAGATGGCGTTAGGCAAAAAGAGCAACGGAAAGATAACTCCCAGATTACATTTTGCTTTAGAGATAAATAATATGCTTAACCAGCAATACGAAGTAATACTCAACTATCCTATGCCCGGTATCAACGGCAAGGGAATAGTGAAGGTGATTCTGTAGGCAGGCGAAATAGTGAATTAGAAATTAGAAAATTAGAAATTTGAAATAAATAGTATGCGTTCATTTTATTTTCCATATTGCCTTTTGCTTGTAGTGGCAGTTGTAGTGCTATCTTGCAGAACAGAAGTGGTTGTCAACAACGGTGAGCAAGAAGAGGCGGGCTATCGGGTGAATGGTAACCTGAGCGGTTTTTATCTGCTTAACGAGGGAAGCATGGGCTCTAATAAAGCCACACTCGACTTCTACGATTTTGCCACTGCAATTTATCATCGTAATATCTATGCGCAGCGTAATCCTAACGTACCTAAAGAATTGGGCGATGTGGGTAACGATCTTAAAATTTACGGTTCGCGCCTGTATGCTGTTATTAACTGCTCTAACAAGATAGAAGTTATGGATGCGCAGACATGCAAGCGTATCGGGCAGATTGACATACCCAACTGCCGCTACTTGCGCTTCAGCGGACAATATGGGTATATAACATCCTATGCCGGTCCGGTGCAGATAACACCTCAGTATAGTCAGGTGGGGTATGTGGCTCGTTTCGATACTGCTACTCTTGAGCTTAAAGCACAATGTCTGGTAGGTTTTCAACCCGACGAATTGGAGATAGTAGGCGATAAGATGTATGTTGCTAACAGTGGAGGGTATATGGTTCCGAACTACGAGAATACAATTTCAGTTATCGACCTCGGCTCTTTTACCGAACTAAAGCGCATACCTGTGGCTGTTAACCTGCATCATCTGCGTGCTGATAATCATGGTCAGTTGTGGGTTAGTTCGCGCGGCGACTACTATGGCAACGCCTCTCGTCTGTATTGCATCGATACTGCTACCGACGAAGTAGTTGACTCTCTGCAGGTAGGAGTGTCGGATTTCTGGTTGGACGACGACCGCCTATATGTGTATTCCAACGAATGGTCGTATTTGGATATGAGCGATGCCATGACTTATGCCATAGTGGATGTGGTGAAACATGAGGTGCTCACTCGCAATTTCATTACCGATGGCACAGAAAAGGACATTCAGAAACCTTACGGATTGTGTGTCAATCCGATAAATAAAGATATCTATATCACCGATGCCAAAATGTATGTAACTCCCGGCACCCTTTTTTGCTACTCGGCTGACGGTGTTCTGCAGTGGAAGGTGCGTACAGGCGACATCCCTGCCCATTTCAGCTTTCTTGGCAAGTAGCAGGTATTTGGCTGTTTGCTCTTTTTTTCGTAACTTTGCACACTCATTTTCTTACTGAGAATGGCTCAAGGCAGTAAAATAGAAGTAGTAGGTGCTCGCGTTAATAATCTCAAGAATATCGACGTGAGTATTCCCCGTCATTCCCTTACAGTTATCACAGGTTTGTCCGGCTCAGGCAAGTCGTCGCTTGCATTCGATACTATCTATGCAGAGGGCCAGCGCCGCTATATCGACACATTCTCGTCGTATGCACGTGGTTTCCTTGGCAATGTGGCACGGCCAGATGTTGACAAGATAACAGGTCTGTCGCCAGTCATCTCTATCGACCAGAAAACAACCAATAACAACCCTCGTTCTTCGGTAGGCACCGCTACCGAGATATTCGACTATCTGCGTTTGCTCTATGCCCGTGCTGCCGATGCCTATTCCTACAATACCGGCGAGAAAATGGTTCGTTACACCGATGAGCAGATAATGAACATTATAGCCAACGATTATGCTGGGCGGAAGGTTCTGCTATTGGCGCCGATGGTAAATAATCGAAAGGGGCACTACAAGGAACTTTTCGAGCAGGTGAGAAAGAAGGGGTATGTGTATGTACGTGTCGATGGCGAACTGCGAGAGGTCGTTCAGGGTATGAAGCTCGACCGCTATCGTAATCATAGTATAGAGGTGGTGGTTGACCGTCTGAAACTGCCGTTGCAGTTATCGCTCGACGGTCTGCAAGACGACCAACGCCTCAAGCAGTCGATAGCCAAATGTATGCAGCAGGGCAAGGGGGTGATGATGGTTGCCGACAACGATGATTTAACCTCTGTCAGATACTTTTCGCGAAGTCTGATGTGTCCTACCACCGGTATCGCTTACAGCGAGCCTGCCCCTCATAGTTTTTCTTTTAATAGTCCGCAAGGGTGGTGCCCGCGCTGTAAGGGCTTGGGCTCGGTTAATATCATCGATATGGATAAGGTGGTGCCCGACAAGCGGTTGTCGATAGCTGAGGGGGCAATCGAACCGCTGGGCAAGCATAAAAACAATATCGTGTTTTGGCAGATAGAGGCTATACTCGAGAAATACTCGGCAATAGGACTTCAGCAGTCATCGCTTGCCCGTCCGCTTACTCTTAAAACCCCTTTTTCGGAACTGCCTCAGGAAGCCGTTGACGATATAATGAACGGAACAGAGGAGCCGCTGAAGATTAAAAACGAGTCGCTCGGCAACAGTAATTATTTTCAGCGTTACGAGGGTATATTGCGCTACATAGAAATGCAGCAGGAGAACTCTGCTACGGCTATGGAACAGCGGTGGGCTAATCAGTACTCCACAGAGATGACATGTCCGGAGTGTAATGGTATGCGTCTTAGCAAGGAGAGCCTGTGTTTTAAGATAGGCGGAAAGAATATCATCGAGCTCACCGAGATGGATATCGACCAACTTGCCTGTTTTCTCGATAACATTAACAGCTGTCTGTCGGAGCGTCAGCAGACTATAGCTTTTGAGATTGTGAAAGAGATACGTACCCGACTTCAGTTTATGCTCGATGTGGGTCTGCAATATCTGTCGCTTTCCCGTTCTTCGCAATCCTTGTCGGGAGGTGAAAATCAGCGTATCCGCCTGGCCACACAGATAGGTTCGCGTTTGGTTAATGTCCTCTACATACTCGACGAACCGAGTATAGGACTTCATCAGCGTGATAACGAACGGCTTATTGTGGCGCTCAAACGTCTGCGCGACATGGGGAACTCGGTTATTGTTGTCGAGCACGACGAGCAGATAATGCGCGAGGCTGATTATATAGTGGATATCGGTCCGAAAGCGGGTAGGTTAGGAGGAGAGATAGTGTTTGCCGGCACACCCAAAGAACTGCTATCAGCCGATACGCTAACTGCCGCTTATCTGCGTAGTAGCGAGCAGCAACGCCGTATCACCACCGAGCATCCTGCCACCGGCAAGTGTATTACACTGCGTGGTTGCAAAGGTAATAACCTTAAGAATATAGATGTCAGTTTCCCGCTCGGCAGGATGGTGGCTGTTACAGGGGTGTCAGGTTCCGGCAAATCGACTTTGGTCAATCAGACTCTCTATCCCTTGCTCTCGCAGCATCTTTACAGGTCGTTGCAGGCTCCGCTTGAGTATTCGTCGGTAGAAGGGGTAGAACAGATAGATAAGGTTATAGCAGTTGACCAGAGTCCTATAGGCAGAACCCCGCGCTCTAACCCCGCTACTTATACGGGGGTGTTCTCGGATATAAGAAACCTTTTTGTTCAGTTGCCCGAATCGAGGATTCGCGGTTGGAAACCCGGGCGGTTCTCGTTTAATACAGCCGGAGGGCGTTGCGAAGAATGTTCGGGTAATGGGTATAAGACCATACAGATGCATTTCTTGCCCGATGTGTATGTGCCTTGCGAGGCTTGCGGGGGCAAACGCTACAACCGCGAGACCTTAGAGGTGCGATTTAAAGGTAAGAGTATTGCCGATGTGCTCGATATGACCGTAAATCAGGCAGTTGAATTTTTCGAAAGCCAGCCATATATCCTAAAGAAGATAAAAACCATACAAGAGGTCGGACTCGGCTATATCAAACTCGGTCAGTCGTCAACCACTCTCTCCGGCGGTGAGAGCCAGCGCATGAAATTGGCAGCAGAGTTGTCGCGGCCAAGCACAGGGAAAACCCTTTATATACTCGACGAACCTACCACGGGTCTGCACTTCGAAGACATACGGGTATTGCTTACAGCACTCAATAAACTTGTCGATATGGGCAACACAGTGATTATCATAGAACATAACCTCGATGTTATACGTGCCTGCGATTGGATTATCGACATGGGTGAAGAAGGTGGCCGTCGTGGAGGTGAGGTGGTGGCAGAAGGCACAATCAACGACCTTCGCCTCAGCAAGCGCAGCATCACAGGAAAATACCTTTGAGACCGCAGATATCAATTCGCAGGACGCAGGGTACGCCAATTTGCAATTGGCGGTTCAGTACTCAGTACAATATTAACTTTTAATCAGTCGCTATTAACTCATCACTATCCATATTGCTTCTGTTGTGCGGGATAATATTTTGTATTCCGTTTGTGTGTCGCAAGTTGCATATACCCGTTATTGTGGGATTGCTGCTTGCAGGCATGCTTGTCGGACCTAACGGATTTCAGTTGCTGCACCGCACTCCCACCATCGAACTGCTCGGTGAGGTGGGCATGCTCTATATAATGTTCCTCTCGGGTATAGAAATCGACATGGCTGATTTCCGGCGCAACAGTGGTAAGTCGTTGCTGTTTGGAGCTCTTACTTTTATTTTTCCTGCCGCTCTTGCCTTTGTGTTGGGGCGCTGGGTCTTCCATTATTCGTGGCTCAGTTCGGTACTTCTCGGGGCTATGTTAGGTTCTCATACTCTGATGACCTATCCGATAGTGAGCCGGTATAATGTTCAGCGTAATCAGGCTGTTAACATAGTGGTAGGTGGAACGATAGTGGCTATCACGCTGTCGCTGTTAGTCTTGGCAGCGGTAGGCGACGTGCATCACGGAGCAAGTGGTATGCTCGTTTGGCTGACTAAGATAGGAAAGATGATGTTGTTCGTTTTAGTAGTTTTGTATCTTTTCCCTCTTGTTGCCAAGCAGTTTTTCAAACGTGTTAACGATCCGCTACTCGAGTTCCTTTTGGTGCTGATAATGTTGTTTGGTGCAGCCTTGTTGGCTCAGGCAGTCGGCTTAGAGGGAATACTCGGAGCTTTCCTTGCAGGTGTGGCACTCAACAGGCTTATACCTAATTTGTCGCCTTTGATGAACCGGCTCAACTTCATGGGTAACTCATTGCTCATACCGCTGTTTCTCATCAGTGTGGGTATGCTTATCGATGTGCGAGCCTTTTGGAGTAGTTGGTCGATACTGACAATAGCCGTTGCTATCTGTCTGAGTAAACTCGTCGGTAAGGGCTTGGCTACTATCCTCGCACGCCGCATATTCCATTTCAATGCTCATCAGGCGGAATTAGTGTTCGCACTTACTCAGGCTTCGGCGGCAGGAACACTTGCTATCGTTTCAATAGGCTATCAGATGGGGTTGCTCGACCAGAATCTGCTTCAGGCATCGGTGCTTATGATTCTTATACTTTGCACTTCTGCTTCTTTCCTCACCGAACATGCAGCCAAACTGTTAGCCACTGCCGAGTTGCAGAGTAGCAGCGACGATTTACCTGCCGAGCATGTGATGGTGTCGGTTAGTACTTCAAGAACAGAAGACGGCTTGGTTGATTTCGCAATTCTCGCCTCTGAGCCGCATACTCCTTTGAGTGCTGTGGCTGTGATACGTAACGACGACGAATGGCATGTAGCACAACGTCTGCTCGATCATGCCGAAAGTCATGCTTCAGCATCGGAGGTAAGACTGCAAACATATATACAAGTGGCGGCAAACATAGTAAATGGTTTGAGCGAGGTGATTGAGCTCAAGCATATAACACGGCTTATTTTAGGGGCAGGCAGTTATGAACACTCAGATGTGATACTTCCGCTTGTCAATTGTGTGAGCCGCGAGGTTTGTATCTATCGTCAGACTCAACCATTGTCAACTATACAGCGGCTGAGGGTGGCTGTGCCAGTGTATGCTGAGAAAGAACTGTCGTTCAAACGCTGGTTCGAGCAGTTATATCGCCTCGCTCAACAAACAGGGAGCGAGGTGGTGTTCTATACTAATGAGCAAACCCGTCATTATCTGTCGGCTATGTCTCGCCGGAAAACTACACGACTGTCGGCCGAATATGTCGAAATGCAAGACTGGGAGGATATGCTTATGATTGCAAAAGATATGCGTACTGACGATATGCTCGTGTTGGTTCAGGCACGGCACTCTACAGCAAGTTATAATCCGCTGTTTGAACAAACCCCACATCTGCTCGACAAATTTTTCAGTGAGTATAATACTATGGTCGTTTTTCCTGAGCAGACTACCGATTCAGCTGATGCAAGTATATATCTGAGCGACATACCGCAATCGTCTGAATCGTTCTCGCTTATTACCAAAGTAAAAAATGGTCTGCTCGACCTGCTACGCCGGCATCAGCAAAGTGTTTAGAGGACGTTGCACTGCAGTTTAGAGGTATTCTACCATCAATTTGATGAAGAACAATTGAAATCGCTGATTAGATGTTCAATTTAAAAATAATTAAATAGATATTAACACTTTATGCGCTCGTTCCTTTCTTGTCTTGCATCTGCTTTTATTGCATCTTCGGGCTACTTGTCCGACACTTGTTTCGTCTTTCCGAGTAGGCGTGCCGGCTTGTTTTTTCGCGAGTGTCTTGCCAAACAGATAGGCAAACCGCTCATAGCACCGCAAATGCTTACGCTTGCCGATTTGTTTGTTCAGTTGTCTTCGAAGATGCCACAACCTTTACGACGAGCAGACAGTATAGATTTGTTATTCCGACTTTATGATAACTACTCTTCTCTCAATCATAATACGGAGTCGTTTGAGCAGTTTGTGTATTGGGGACGGATGATAATATCCGATTTTAACGAGATTGATACCCACCTTGTTGACGCGAAGAAACTGTTAACTACAATAGGCGACAACAAAGCTATTGACCTTGAATTTGCTGTCGATCCTTTTGCCAAAGAGAAGTCTGAAAACGCGTTGTCATCATCGTTGCTAAGAGAACGGAGCATGGAGTTTTGGCGTAGTTTGTATCCTTTGTACGAGAAGTTCCGGCAAGAATTGAAAAGCGAGTCGTTGGCTTATGAGGGTATGTTGCAGAGGCAGGTGGTGGAATGGTTAAGTGCCGATGCCGCACAACTGAAGAAATTTGGTCAGGTGGTGTTTGTCGGCTTCAATGCGCTTACTCCGGTTGAAGAACAACTGTTCAGGCTGTTTCGCGACTACGGCGATGCCGATTTCTACTTCGACTACTCTACAACGGTGCTCTCCGACCCTTTGAATAACGCTTCGCTATTTTTTAAATCGAACACGGAGCAGTTCTCATCGCATTATGAGTTAAATCTGAACTATACCGAACTCAAAGAGATAGATATTCGTCATGTGAGTGTTATGACAGATGTGGGGCAGACACTTGTTGTATCGTCGTTGCTTGAGCAGTTATTTAATAATGCGGAAGGGTTAGAAGCGCAGCCGGATGCAACAGGTAGCAGTCAGTCGGATATAGAAGAAGAGTTGCGCAGTACGGCTATTGTTCTTGCCGACGAGAACATGCTTCTTCCCATGCTATATGCCGTGCCCGACAGCATACAGTCGGTTAACGTTACGATGGGCTATCCGCTTGTGCAGACGCAGGTGAGTTCTCTTGTTGACTCTGTCTTCAATTTGCATGGCAGTGTCATTCAGACAGATAGTTGTCAGTACTACTACAAGCATGTGATGGGTATATTGTCGAATCCGCTGACACAACTATTGTCTGAGAAACCGGTGCAACCGCTCATAACCCGTCTCGCAAGCGAGAACCAACTATATATATCGCCTTCGGTATTCGGCGATTACTCCGGATTGGAGATACTGTTCAGCAAGATTGATACTTCCATGGCTGCTCTTCAGCGTCTGCGTTTGCTGCTCGAACAGTTGATACGAGTAGCCGACAAGCAAGTGGCAGAGTATGCCTATAGTTATCTTACTATAGTCAATAGGGTAGAGCGGCAATGGGTTGAACATAAGAATATAACCGATAATCTGTCGATAACAGTGTTGGCAGATATGTTCAGGCAGTTGGTACAGATGGTGTCGATACCATTCGAAGGTGAGCCCCTCAAGGGTTTGCAGATAATGGGTGTGCTCGAAACCAGAACTCTCGACTTCGATAATGTTATCATTACCTCTGTCAACGACGAGGTCTTTCCGCATAAGAGTACACGTCTGTCGTTTATCTCAGAACATCTGCGTTCTGTTTTCGGTTTGCCTACTCAGGAGAGGGCTGAGGCTGTTACGGCATATAACTTCTACCGAATGGTCTCTCATGCACGTAGAGTGTGGCTGATAAGCAATGTCAACTCTACTGATAATAAGTCAGGCGAACTGAGTCGTTACCTGTTGCAACTGAGGTATCAGTATGGCATAGATATCAAAGAGAGTGTGGTAAAAGACATTGTGTATTCCGATTCGCAAACCGAACTTGCAATAAAGAAAAACGATTTTCTGCTTGGCAAGTTGAGTATGTATCTAACTACCGAGGGTCGCGGACTTTCGCCTTCTGCTTTGGTTGATTACCTGCGTTGTCCGTTGCTGTTCTGCTTGTCGCATGTGCTGGGTTATCGCAAGCCTGCACCTGTGGCACAAGTTGCCGCTCCTAACCGGTTCGGCACAATCTTCCATCTTGTGATGAAGACACTCTACGAGCCGTATGTCAACCGCGAGATATCGGTTGCCGTATTGCAGCAGATGCTTTCCGATACCGACAGTCTTCGCCGTGTAATCTTTAAATGTTATTCGTCAGAAATGTACAATACGCAAGAGCGCAACACGATGTCGGGAGTTGACGTACTCACCTGCGATGTATTGTATAAGTATGTGTGCAATGTGCTCGAGTTCGATGTTACCCAAGCTCCGTTTACGTATCGTGACGCGGAAAGGAAAGTAGAGCGGCAATTTACTCTGAGCAATGGCAGCAGCGTTCGGCTATCAGGTACAATCGACCGTATTGATTCGCGCAACGGCGAAACACGGGTTATAGATTACAAGACAGGGCACTATCTGCAAAATAATAAGGTAAACCTCGAGTTTAAGGATGTAGCCCAGCTATTCGAGAGTAAGGATAAAGCATATCTGTTGCAAGTAGTTTATTATTGTGCGTTGTTCGATAACCTGAAATTCGATAGTGCTATTACTCCGCATATCTACTACTTGCGTATGATGTCGGATAAAAACACGGCACGTACGGCGGTGCTTACTCAGGGCGGTTTCTCTTTCGAAGGTCTAAAAGCTGATTTCGAAACTCGTCTGAGTGGTGTAATTGAAGAGATGTTGAATGCTGAAGTGGACTTTCAGATGAATTTCAAGCCGAACGATCCGAAGTGCAAGAACTGTCAGTTTTTCTCTGTCTGCCAAAACATTCAGTCCACCATACCCACAGAAGAAACATCATAATATAAAATGCATATTTGAAAATATAGGTATGCATCAGGTCGAATAGTTCCGGATGGTCTTCGCAGATAAGAGCGATAGCAGCAATGCGGAATATATTGAAAAGGTAGATGCAAACCAATCCCATGGGTATAAACCATGCTTTGTGTCGCCATGCTCCTGCGGCAGTGAGCATTATAGCAAGCCATATAAAACTCTGTTTCAAGCCTGTGCATCCCCAGATGATACGGATACCGTTGCTGTTGGCAAAACGGACGGTATAGGGTTCGATGTATCTTACCCCTTCGCTAAACCAACCAAGTATCTCACTCACCACCGAGGCTACGTGCTGTGCCATTAAAGCAAAAGGTGCAGTAACATCAAGTCCTAACCATGTAACATTAGTGCCGTTTTCATCGCCGGTGAAAGTAAACTTCCAAAGGTAATTGGCAATAAGCATGGTAACTACAAAAACGATGATGTCTTTGTAGGGTGCAAGCGAAGATTTTTTGTTCGAATCAGACACGGATTATATTCAATTTTAACCCCAAACGGGTGATTGGATTTATCATTGTTAAATTCTTGTTTGCGAATATGGAGCAGCATCAAGCGGACAGAAATCTCCTTTCAAGTATTTGAAATAGGCTGCTTGCGCTATCATTGCTGCGTTATCGGTAGTAAACGAGAATGGAGGAATGTAGGTTTGGCAGTTGTATTTCTTCCCATATTCTGCTATGGCATTGCGTAATCCGCTGTTAGCACTTACTCCACCGGCTACTGCTATATGTTTTACGCCGAGAGCTTTATGCGCTCGGCGCAGTTTGTCGATTAGTATCTCAATTATTGTTCGTTGCAGACTCGCACATAAGTCGGCTTTGTTTTGCTCGATGAAATCGGGATTCTCTGCCAAACGATCGCGCAAGAAATATAAAAATGAAGTTTTAAGTCCTGAAAACGAGTAGTCGTAGCCTGCTATATGCGGTTTGCTGAAGTTGAAAGCATGCGCATTTCCTTCTTTTGCCAGTTTGTCGATAAGCGGTCCGCCGGGGTAAGGCATACCCATTATTTTGGCGCATTTGTCGAACGCCTCGCCTGCGGCATCGTCGATAGTCTGACCAATAATTTCCATTTTATCAACGTCTTTAACGAGTACAATCTGCGAGTTACCACCCGACACCAAAAGGCATAGGAAAGGAAATTCCGGATGCCGTTCGTTCCCATCGGGCGTCTGAACGAAATGGGCAAGCACATGTCCCTGCAGATGGTTAACTTCGATAATAGGAATACCGAGCGAGAGCGACATGCCTTTTGCAAAACTTGTTCCAACAAGCAATGAACCGAGTAAACCTGGTCCGCGAGTAAAAGCAATAGCGCTCAGTTGCCCCGGGGTAATACCGGCACGGCGAAGTGCAGTGTCAACCACCGGAACAATGTTCTGCTGATGAGCACGGCTTGCCAATTCGGGTACAACACCACCGAACTCTTCATGGACTTTCTGACTGGCTGTTACGTTGCTTAGCAGTATGCCGTTATGAAGCACTGCAGCACTTGTATCGTCGCAACTTGATTCTATAGCAAGAATATAAATGCCGTCAGCAGAAGTGAGTGTTGTTGGGGAAGTCATAGGAATATGCAATAATTAAAAAAGGTTGAAAACGTAACTTTATGCTGCAAAATTACAAAAATATTATGATTCATCAATGATTTCTCATTTTTTTCTATTATCTTTGCAGTTTCTAAGAGGCATTCCGACGTTTTTTTATGTTTTTGTATTTTTCTTTACTATATATAGCATCTCTTTTCAACGCTAAGGCGCGTTTACTCGTTAGTGGGCAGAAAACCACTTTGTCGAAACTGAAGCAGATAGTTAAGTCCACCGATCATTGGGTGTGGTTCCATGCGGCATCGGTGGGCGAGTTTGAACAAGGCAGACCCCTTATCGAACGCTATAGGCAGTTGTATCCCGGCCGCCGGATTCTGCTAACGTTTTTTTCGCCTTCCGGCTACGAAATGCGCAAAGATTATCAGGGTGTTGACCTTGTGGCATATTTGCCTTTTGCCACTCGGAGGAACGCTCGTCGGATGTTACAAATCTTGCCCTTAGAAGAGGTGTTCTTCATTAAATACGAGTTTTGGCCGGCATACCTGCGTGCTCTGAAAAAGGCGTCGATAAAAACATATCTCGTATCGGCTATTTTCCATCCCAAACAAGCATTCTTTCGTTGGTGGGGAGGTTGGTATCGCAAACTCTTACACTGTTTTACATACCTGTTTGTCCAAGACGAAGCCTCCCGGACTCTGCTTGCCGATTATGGAATACATAATGTAGAGGTGGCAGGTGATACTCGCTTCGACCGAGTTAACGAGATTTGCAGTGTAAGAAATCATATTCCTCAGATGGAATGTTTTGTCGAGGATGGGTTGCCTGTTATTGTGGCAGGAAGCACATGGCCTGCCGACGAGGTTTTGTTGGCACGCTTCTTGCAAGAACATGCAGATGTGAAACTTGTTGTAGTACCTCACGAGATAAACGAGGAACATCTGCATCAGATATTTCAGTTTTTCGATGGTCGCTATGTGCGTTTCTCTCAAGCAACATCTAATTCTCTGAGGCACACTAAATGCCTGCTTATCGATAATCTTGGTATGCTTTCGCAGTTATATCGCTATGCTACGGTAACTTATGTAGGAGGAGGCTTCGGCGTCGGTATTCATAATTTGATAGAGGCAGCCGTATATGGTAAGCCCGTAGTGTTCGGTCCGAACTACAAGTCATTCCGCGAAGCACATCGACTGATAGAAGAGGGAGGCGGATTTACTATAAGTAACTATATCGAACTTTGTGGTGTGCTCGAATCACAACTTACCGACAGCACCTCAGCAGGCATCGCAGCAGGCAGATATGTGCAGTCGGAACTTGGTGCAACTGAAAAAATATTAAACAAGATAAAAAACTAATCATCAACCATCAATGAAACCATCTATTCCAAAGGGAACACGCGACTTTTCTCCTGTTGAAATGGCGCGTCGCAATTACATATTCAACACCATCCGTTCTGTTTTCTGCCTTTACGGTTTTCAGCAGATTGAGACTCCTGCTATGGAGAACTTGTCAACTCTGATGGGTAAGTATGGCGAAGAGGGCGATAAACTGCTATTTAAGATTCTTAACTCAGGCGATTGGAAAGCTGCTCTCGATGACGAACAACTTGAGTTGCATACTTCTAATCAGTTGACAAGTAAGATAAGCGAGAAAGGTTTGCGCTACGACCTTACTGTTCCGTTTGCACGTTTTGTGGTACAGAACCGCGATAAACTGCAGTTCCCTTTCCGTCGTTATCAGATACAACCTGTATGGCGTGCCGACCGTCCGCAAAAAGGGCGTTATCGCGAGTTTTATCAGTGCGATGTGGATGTAATAGGGACTAAATCGCTCGTTTCAGAACTCGAGTTGGTGCAGATTGTGGAAGAAGTGTACAAGCGTCTTGGCATCAATGTGTGCCTCAAACTCAACAACCGCAAGATTCTTGCCGGTATAGCCGAAGTGATAGGGGCACCAGAGTTGTTAGTTGATATAACTGTGGCAATCGATAAACTCGATAAAATAGGACTTGAAAAAGTTAATGCCGAATTGCTCGACAAGGGTCTTAGTGCCCGTTCGGTTGAGCAGCTTCAACCTATCCTTTCTCTTTCGGGCACTAATGAAGAGAAACTAACCACTATTGCTGAGGTGCTTGCTTCGTCGCAGGTGGGAATGCTCGGAGTGGAGGAAACACGGCAGTTGCTTGGACTCATTGCACATGCCGAAGTGAAGTTACCTGTCGAACTTGATCTCACTCTTGCGCGTGGACTTAACTACTATACAGGTGCTATTTTCGAAGTCAAAGCACTCGATGTGGAGATGGGTTCAATCACCGGCGGGGGCAGATACGACAACCTCACCGGAATATTCGGGATGCCGGATGTGTCGGGTGTAGGTATATCTTTCGGTGCCGACCGCATATACGATGTACTGACCGAGTTAGACCTCTTCCCCAAACATACCACCGAGCAAACGCAGGTGCTTTTCGTCGTATTTGGTGAAAATGAGCAGCAGTATGCACTAACTTGGGCAAAGCAGTTGCGCAGTGTGGGAGTGAATACCGAGGTCTATCCGGATGTGGTAAAGATGAAAAAACAAATGAGCTATGCCAACGATAAGAACATTCCCTTTGTTGCTGTTGTGGGTTCCGACGAGATGGCACAAAACAAGGTGATGCTGAAAAATATGCTAACCGGTGAACAACAACTCACCGACTTGCATGATTTGTGTTTACTGTTTAAAGATTAGAGTCGGGCTTATTTGTGTAATTCATTAGATTTTACTACTTTTGCCAAACTTTTGTATAATGTGGCAATTTTCTTGCAGAAAAAACAAAAAATCGGAAATATATGAATATAATTAAGAAGCTATACATTATCTGCATTTTATCGTTGTTTTTTATAGTACCAGCAGCGTCGCAAAAAATAGCTTTTGTAGATATGGCATACATTTTGAAGAATCTTCCTCAGTACGAAACAGCAAACGAACAGTTATCGATGGTGTCGCGCCGTTGGCAAAAAGAGATTGAGGCAGCGGCAAAAGAAGCCGAGGTATTGACCGCTAACTATCGTACCGAGCAGATATTCTTGTCGGCAGAACTGAAGGAAAAGCGTGAGGCAGAGATACTTGCCAAGGAACAAGAGGTGCTCGAACTAAAACGCAAGTATTTCGGAGCTGATGGCGAGCTGTTCAAAAAGCGTGAAAGTCTGATAAAACCTATTCAAGACGAAATTTATAATGCTATACAGGAAATAGCACAGGAAAAACGTTATGAGGTGGTGAAAGATAAATCAGCCGATCCTACAATGATATTCATGTCAACAAAACTTGATATCTCTGACCTTGTTCTGCAAAAATTAGGAGCAAAATAGGCTGTCGGATACATCGGTTTGTAACCGGTAGCGGTATCAGGTCGCATGGGTTTCACTTCTGCCTGCAAGCGATGATGAAGATGTGGTTGAAAACCTTGTATCCGCTTTGTAAAAAGTAAACATACAGAATAATTTAATAAGAACATATAATACTTTTTTAAGATGAAAAAACTATTTCTTTCAATGATGATGGTGCTGCCGTTGTTGGCAAGTGCCCAGAAATTAGGACATGTCAACACTCAGGAACTGTTCTCTCAGATGCCCGAGTTGAAGGTAGTGCAAGCTAAGATGGACTCTATACAATCAGATTACGAGAGTCAGTTTGTAGTAATGCGTGAGGAGTTCAATAAAAAAGCTACCGATTTTCAGCAAAACGGAGCCACCATGTCGGAATCAGTAAAGCAATTCCGTCAGCAAGAACTCGCCGACCTGCAACAACGTATAGAATTGTTTGCACAAACAGTTCAGCAAGATTTGCAAAAGCGTCAGCAAGAATTGGTAGCGCCTATACAAGAGCGAATGGTAAAAGCCATAAAAGAAGTAGGTGATGCTGAGGGCTATACCTATATATTCGATTCTGCTGCCATGGTTTATATTTCGCCTGCGGCAACCGACTTGATGCCGTCGGTAAAGGTAAAACTTGGTATTAAGTAAAAACTCTATTTTGTCTGCAATGGCCGACAATTACTTGGAGAAACGTCGGGAAGCCTACGAGCAGGAAAAGCAACGCTGGCTTAAGCGACAAGGTAAGACTAACGCTTCACGGGAACAACAAAACCCGTGGAGCGACTGACTTTTAATAATCCATCAAGTTAGGTCTGATAACCTGACCTGGTGGGGGTAGATAATCACTTAATCTGAAATATTATGGTTGAAGCTATTCAAACTACTCTTCGCGACAAAGCATGGGCGCGTTGGACTGTACTCGTTTTAGTGGCATCGATGATGTTCTTTGCCTATATGTTTGTTGATATTCTTTCGCCTCTTGTTTCGTTGCTCAACGATACTCTTGGTTGGGACCAAGGTGTGTTCGGAACATACGCTGCGGGCGAATATTTGCTCAATGTGTTCGGCTTCTTGATAATAGCCGGCATTATCCTCGATAAGATGGGTGTGCGTTTCACAGGTCTGCTCTCTGCTTCGCTTATGGTGATAGGTGCAGCAATCAAGTATATAGGCATATCCGACTGGTTCGATGCTAATAATATATCATGGCTTAACTCGTGGTGGACTACAATGCCCGGTTCGGCAAAAGTGGCAATGTTCGGATTTATGATATTCGGCTGCGGCTGTGAAATGGCAGGCACCACGGTAAGTAAGATACTTGCCAAGTGGTTTAAGGGTAAAGAGATGGCACTTGCCATGGGACTTGAAATGGCAATAGCTCGTATAGGAGTGTTTGCTGCCATGTGGCTCTCACCTCAGATAAGTTCTCATTTTGCAGTGAATGGCACCAACTCTGTTGTGGCTCCGTTGCTATTCTCCGCCCTGCTACTTGTGATAGGACTTATCAACTTCTTTGTATTCACTATCATGGATAAGCAGTTCGATAACCAACTTGTGGCTATTGGTGAGGCAACGGCTACTAAAGACCCCGAGGATGAGTTCCGTGTTAGCGATTTGAAACAAATATTCTCGTCGAAGATGTTCTGGATAGTAGCATTGCTGTGTGTGCTGTATTATTCGGCAATATTTCCCTTCCAGCGTTTTGCTACTAACTTCCTCGAGGAGACACTCGCAATCAGCAACGATGAGGCTGCAGGACTCTTTAAGTGGTTCCCGATACTTGCTATGGTGCTCACTCCTTTTCTCGGCGCTTTTATCGACTATAAGGGTAAGGGTGCTTCGATGATGCTTGTGGGGGCACTTATAATGACTCTGTGTCATTGTGTTTTTGCTTTCGTTCTGCCGGTTTATCCGAGCAAGACACTCGCGCTGATTACTATCTTGGTGCTTGGTGTTAGTTTTTCACTTGTGCCCGCTTCGATGTGGCCAAGTGTACCTAAGATTATCGACGAGAAAGTGCTCGGTTCTGCTTACTGTCTTATCTTCTGGGTTCAGAATATAGGTCTTTGTCTTGTGCCGTTGCTTATAGGTAAGCTTAGGGTGGCTACCGATGGTTATCTCGTGCCTATGATAGTGTTTGCTTCGTTTGGAGTGATAGCTTTCTTCCTCTCGTTCTTACTTAAGATTGAAGATAAACGCAAAGGATATGGATTGGAACTTCCTAATAAGAAATAAATCAGCCATCTCGGTTTCTACAGATACACGCAACCTGCCTGCAGGTTGTGTGTTCTTTGCATTGAAAGGTCAGAATTTCAATGGTAATATGTTCGCATTGCAAGCCCTCGAAACAGGGGCTGAATATGCCGTGGTTGACGAAGAGATACCTCTAACCTGCTCGATGAAGCAGAGTTACGACGGACGTATTATCAGAGTTGAAAACTCGTTGGTTGCACTGCAGGACCTTGCCCGTGCTTGGCGCCGACAATGGGCAGAGCAGAACCCGCAACGAAAAGTAGTGGCTATAACGGGTACTAACGGGAAAACGACTACCAAGGAACTGACAGCTGCCGTGCTTTCCACAAAATATAGGGTGTTATATACCGAAGGAAACCTCAATAATCAGGTGGGTGTACCGCTCACCTTGTTGCGTCTTACCTCCGACCACGATATTGCTATTGTCGAAATGGGAGCTTCTCATATAGGCGATATACGCGAGTTGGTGGATATCGCCGAGCCCGATGCAGGAATTATAACCAATGTTGGTAAAGCTCATTTGCTCGGTTTTGGTTCGTTCGAAGGAGTGATGCAGACAAAAGGAGAACTATATGAGTATCTGAATGCAAAGCAGACTGAACACAACTGTAAAACGGTGATATTCCGTAACCTCGATAATCAGTATTTGGCTGATATGGCTAACCTTTATGCACCGAATGTTCAGACCATAGGCTACCATCGCAAATCTATGCCCGAGGGAGTACAACTTACCGGTTCGTATAATGCTGAGAATATTCAAGCAGCTATCACTATAGGGTGTTATTTCGGTGTGACAGAGAAAGATGCGTTGCATGCTGTGGTGGCATATCAACCGCGTAATAACCGTTCACAACTTGTTCATACTGCTTGCAACACACTCGTCGTAGATGCCTATAATGCCAACCAAACCTCAATGCATGCTGCCATTGAAAGTTTTCTCGTATCATTTGGGAATAACGAGCAGACTATGCTCATCCTCGGTGATATGCTTGAGTTGGGCGACTATTCTCACGCCGAGCATCAGAATATAGTTAACATGCTTGAAGAACAAAAGGTGCAGGGAGTATTATTAGTTGGGCATGAGTTTGCTCAGACAACCGCGCATTATCCTGTCTATGAGACGGTAGAAGTGCTCCGTGAGCAGATAGAAAAACAACCGTTCAGAGGCAAAAATATATTACTTAAAGCCTCTCGAGGCATACATCTTGAGAAAATTATAGATCTTTTATGATTTTTACTGCAGGTTGAAAACCTGCGTACCCATTGAACTAAGAACTATTCAACCATTCATTTCTTTATGACAAAAAAATATCTTTATATCATCGTTGCTGTAGCAATTGTGCTACTTGCCGTTGTAGTTTGGCTTTTTGTTGATAACCGTCGTACGAAAAACGAAATGCAAGAAATAGTGGAGCAGATGACTTTCGAGAAAGAGCAACTCGAGGATGAGTACGAGGAATTGGCTATTCAATACGATGGCTATCAGTTGGGACAATTGCATAATGACTCTCTTGTTGAACTTCTCTCGCAAGAAAAACAGCGTGTCCAAGACTTGCTCGAAGAGTTGCGTATTACAAAAGCAACCAATGCACGTCGTATAAGCGAACTCAAAAAAGAGTTGGCTACCGTTCGTGCCGTGATGGTTCAATATGTTCAGCAAATCGATTCGCTCGACCGTCAGAACAAACGCCTGACAACAGAAAACAAAGAGGTCAAGCAAAAATACGAAGAAGTAGCCACTAAAGCATCACAACTTGAGCAAGAGCGCGATAAACTCACCGAAGTGGTCAGCCGTGCGGCAATGATGGAGGTTACTAATCTTGATGCTGTAATGCTCAATAGCCGCAATAAGAAAACATCGAGAGTCTCGAAAATAACCAAAATGCAGTTCTCTTATACCATACTTAAGAATATAACTGCAGAGGCAGGCATGAAAACTATCTATCTGCGTCTCAGACGACCCGATGGAGAAATAATGACTAAGAGTAACGATACTTTCCATTTCGAAAATCAAGATATTGAATACTCAGTCAAGAAAGAGTTTGAATACACAGGCGAACAACTCAGCGATGTCATGTATTGGAATGTAGAGGAGGTACTGCAAACAGGCACTTATAACGCCGATTTCTTTATCGATGGTAATTTGGTGGGCAGTTTCCCGTTCAAAGTGGAAAAATAAAATAACTGAAAAATTTTGACATTTAAAATAATAATTGTACTTTTGCAGCCGATTTCGCAAAAAATAATTTGAAAGGAGGGAGTTTTTAATTATTCCAAATTTATAATTGATAAATTCTAATAACTAATTTTTTGTAAGACTTTAAATTATGTTTGGCATTTTGCATGCTGCAGATGCCTCATATTCAGTCTTCATTATTTTCCTTTCATTTTATTTATAACTTTAAAATTTATTTTATTATGATAGTAGTTCCTGTAAAAGATGGCGAGAATATTGAGCGCGCCCTCAAGAAATTCAAACGTAAATTCGAAAAGACCGGTGTGATTAAAGAACTCCGCCGTCGTCAGCAATTTGAGAAACCTTCAGAGAAGAAACGCGAGAAGATGATGCATGCTATTTATGTTCAGCAGCTTCATGCTCACGATGATAAATAAGAAGTTATTATTCGAAAAAAGCATCGCCCATACGGAGCGATGCTTTTTTATTTATCATGTATGCACCTTTTACTTATTACTTATTCAATACTCTCCTGAAGCTCCTCGCCTTTTTCTTGCTCTCCTGTCGGCTGCTCGTTGTTCTTGACAGCATAGTCGATGCTGAAAGCAGGTGCCTGAGAGCGGTATCTTGCTAACGATGAGTTACTGAGCCATGTGGTGTAGCCTCCGCGTAGTCCTGCATCAAATAAGGCGCGAATTTCTTGCTCAATGTTTGCTGCGTTATAATCAA
>JAFSTG010000008.1 GCA_017450605.1 Paludibacteraceae bacterium
AACTGACTCACAATCTTAAATATGTAAAGTTTGTGGTTGAGTTCGACGAAACCGACAACCACATATTCATTTCAATCAGTCATGAAACGATGAATGTGAGCGAGGAGATGATAGAGTCGTTCACAAGTCTTGCTTTTGCATTCCAAGATGAGGTTCGCAAGCGGATAGAAGACGGTTCAAGCAATTTGCTGAAGAATCCGGAATATGTTTTAGATATCAAGCGTGAGAAATACTTGTTAGATGAGTTGGAGTTGTATAGCGATGATTCTGTACCTTCAGAAGTAAAACGGGGCAATGTGATGTGCTTGGGGCAGATGATAGAAACGTTGTTCACTCGCGAGAATGTCAACGATTTCAGTAGGATGACATGTATATATCCAAACGATAAGATTCATATTATAGATGATAGTTATGTTATTTCCAACTTCAACGTGCTTGACGCAGTTTACGACAAGGAGAACGACTCGTGTGTTGAAGAATTGACCTTGTTGGTCAGAACACAGTTGAATACTTATACCTTCAACATCCTGCCCCGCGACAATACCGAGCATGTGGTATATTTCAGCATCTCGGCTGCCAAATCATCTACACTGCAGCAGGAAGACGTAAAGCACCTTGGTCATCGTCCGCGTCCGTCGGCAGTATCGTTTCTTATTGCCTACGATAAGACAACCGAGAAGAATAAACAAAAAGAGTTCGAGTACATGTGGCTTGACGCTCAAGACAAACGTCGTGAGGGTAGGGAAGATGAGCTGTCGGAAGAACAGAAATGGCTTGTTAATTTAGATGAGAACGATTTCTCATATCAATTCTATTGGGGCAAGAAAAATATGCTTGCCAACCGCTATTTAGAAGCAATAGAGCGGATGCAGCCACTATATGAGTCGATGCGCGCCGATTTCTTCAACTACGACCAGAGTAGCAAGGACCTATTCTTTGATGTGTGCTATATCCTTGGCATGTCGTATCTTAAACTTCAACAGTTGGAGAAAGCATTCTATTACCTCGACTTTTCGAGTTCGGTAAGTCGTCCGAAATACGGTGTTCCATTTATCAATACTCTCATCAAAGCAGGCGACCTCAGAGTGTTCCGTGAGTTGGATTTGCTCGATTCACACCTGCTTAATATGATAAAACAGATGCCAGATGGCGAACCCTCTGACGACCAATTGCAATATCATCTGTACTTGATGCGTAAAAATGCGGCGGCTCGTTTGTTCTTTAAGGATTATGATGTGGCTGAAAGCATATTTAAAGAGTTGCTCGAGTTCGACGAAACAAGAGAATATGCCGAAAAAGAACTTCAGTATCTTGAATTTTTGCGCAAGCAATCAAACAACGATAACGATACGTCAGACAATGGTCAACTAAAGAAGTTTTAGTCGGTCAGTATTCTTATTTCACAGAAGCAAACAGTAATGAAAAACCCCAACGACCTGCTCAATTACCTTCCCACGACCAAAAAAGAAATGGATTTGCGAGGCTGGGATGAGGTTGACATTATCATCTTCACCGGTGATGCTTATGTTGACCATCCCTCGTTTGCTGCAGCTGTAATAGGTAGGACATTGGAGTCGCATGGTTTGCGTGTGGCAGTTGTTCCACAGCCTAATTGGAGAGATGATTTGCGCGACTTCAAAAAACTCGGCAGACCCCGTTTGTATTTTGCCGTTACTGCAGGTGCAATGGATTCGATGGTGAATCATTATACAGCTAATCGCCGTCGTCGTTCTGACGATGCATATACTCCTGACGGAAGGGCAGATATGCGACCTGATTATCCAACAATCATATACACGGGAATATTAAAAAAACTATTTCCAGATGTTCCTGTTATCATTGGCGGAATAGAGGCCTCTCTGAGGCGTGTTACGCATTACGACTACTGGCAGGACAAACTCTTGCCGAGCATACTTGTAGATTCTGGTGCCGACATGCTTGTTTATGGCATGGGCGAGAAACCACAATGGGAAATAACACGACAGATGCTTGATGGCAGGTCGATAGCAGAGATCCGTGATGTTCCTCAAACGGCATATCTATCGCCCGTCAAACCTCAAAAGGAAAAGCTGATAGAGCTTAATTCTCATGAAGTGTGCTTGAGAGACAAAAGATTGTATGCTGCTAATTTCCGTCATATAGAAGAAGAGTCGAATAAGTATCACTCAGCATATATAGTTCAGAAAACGGGTGATAGTTATGTGGTTGTTAATCCACCATACCCGCCAATGACGACAGATGAGATAGATGCATCGTTCGATTTGCCGTATATGCGTCTGCCACATCCTAAATACAAGGGCAAGACCATTCCTGCATACGAGATGATAAAATTCTCGGTGAATATGCACCGTGGTTGTTTTGGAGGATGTTCATTCTGTACGATATCGGCTCATCAGGGCAAGTTTATTGCTTCTCGCAGCAAAGAGTCGATACTCAGAGAAGTGAAACAGATATCTGAAATGCCCGGCTTCAAAGGTTATCTGAGCGACTTGGGAGGACCGTCGGCAAATATGTATTCTCTTTCAGGTAAAGACAAGAGTTTATGCGAGCTATGTGCCCGACCGTCGTGTATTCAGCCGGCAATATGCAAGAATCTGAATCTTGATCTCCGTCCATTGCTCGAAATATATCATGCGGTTGATGCTTTGCCATATATAAAGAAATCGTTTGTGGGAAGCGGCGTGAGGTATGATTTTATTGATGAAGAATATGCGGAGGAACTCATACGGTATCATGTATCCGGCAGACTAAAGGTTGCACCCGAGCATACTTCGACTCATGTGCTTCGTCTGATGCGCAAACCACCTTTCGAACAGTTCAAGCAATTTAAGAAGTTCTTCGACAAAATTAACCGTCAATATGGGCTTAATCAGCAGATTATTCCGTATTTTATTTCTTCGCATCCTGGTTGCAGACTCGAGGATATGGCTGAGTTGGCAGTTGAGACTAAAGAGTTAGACTTCCGCCTTGAGCAAGTACAAGATTTCACTCCCACGCCAATGACACTTGCTACAGAGATTTATTATTCAGGTTATCATCCATATACACTCGAACCAGTTTATTGCGCGCGTACAAAAGAAGATAAACTTCAGCAACGGCAGTTTTTCTTTTGGTACAAATCTGAGTTCCGTCAGCAGATAATCAGGACACTGAGAAAAATTGGGAGAATCGACCTTATCAATAAACTCTTTAGCGGTAAAAAGCAATATTGACATTACCTATTATGCAATAGAATAAAGTGCATAAAAAACAGCAGTGAACTGAAGTTCGCTGCTGTTTTTTATGTAAGTCGGCATCAAATTAACCTATGTTAATTCCGCTGAAGCACATGAATGCCATAGCCATCAGTCCTACGGTAATGAATGTAATACCTAATCCTTGCAGAGGTTTAGGCACATCGTTGTATTCCATTTTTTCTCTTATACCAGCCAAGCATACAATGGCAAGGAACCATCCTATACCTGAGCCGAGAGCATACATTATGCTGTCGCCAAACGAAGTGATAGCCTTTGGGTCGAGAGCATCGAGTCCGACGCGTTGTTGCATAAATAGCGAGCAACCCATGATGGCGCAGTTAACAGCTATAAGAGGAAGGAAAATACCAAGAGAGGCATACAAAGAAGGAGCAAACTTCTCAACTATCATTTCCACTATCTGAACTATAGCAGCGATAACTGCAATAAAGATAATGAAACTCAGATAACTCAGGTCAACGCCTTCTACCAAGCAATTCGGACCGAGCACATAAACCTGCAGCAGGTAGTTGACGGGTAGGGTAACGAGCAATACAAAAGTAACAGCTACACCCAAACCGGCACTCGTCTTCACATCCTTCGATACTGCCAAATATGAGCACATACCAAGGAAATAAGCAAATATCATATTGTCAGCAAAAATACTTCTGACAAAAAGACTTAAAGCGTGTTCCATAATTATTTCTTCTCTTCTTTGTTAATACTTCTGTGAACCCAAATGATGCAACCTACAAGTATAAGTGCCATGGCCGGCATCATCATCATTCCGTTGTTTACATAACCATGTTCGTAGCACCACTGCGGTATAACCTGTAAGCCGAATAAAGTTCCCGAGCCAAGCAGTTCGCGGAAAAATGCCACGATAACAAGAATAATGGCATAGCCCAGACCATTGCCCAGACCATCGAGGAACGAATCCCAAACGCCATTCGACATAGCAAATGCCTCCAGTCGTCCCATGAGAATACAGTTTGTGATAATAAGTCCGATATAAACCGACAACTGCATTGCCACATCGTAGGCAAATGCTTTTAATACTTCACTAACGAGAGTTACCAATGCTGCTACCACAACCAACTGAACAATGATGCGGATACGCATCGGAATGGTGTTGCGGAGCAACGAGATAATAACATTCGACATTGCAACGATAATCGTTACAGCAATCCCCATTACCAATGCAGGCTTAAGTTGAACAGTAACAGCCAAAGCCGAGCATATACCGAGCACCTGAACTATAACGGGATTATTGGCACTCAACGGGCCAAGTAATACTTCTTTTGTTTTATCTGAAATTTTCATTGTTGTACCTCCTCCTCTTGGTTATGGTTGTCGTCGTTCTCCTGTTGAGCTGTTAGGTTAGCCGTATTAAGGAATGGCGAATACTCCTTGAGAGTAGTGTTAATCATTGTTTCTACACCTTTCGATGTGATAGTGGCACCGGAAATGGCTTGCACTTGTTCGCCTGCTGTTTCGCCTTTCACAATCTCGACTCCGTAGTTATCAGCACTGAGAATATGTTTGCCCACAAAGCGGTTTTGGAAATACTCGGTAGTTATCTCGCCACCAAGACCCGGAGTTTCCGACTCGTGATTGAAGTAAGTGCCGTAAATAGTGTTTTTGTCGTCGTCGAGCGCTATATAACCCCAGATTGGACCCCACAAACCGGCACCACGCATAGGGATGATGAATTTTACGGAGCCATCTTCAAGAGTTGCCACCAACACCTGCTTGCCTTCTATCTCTTGTTCTTTGATAAGTTGCTCGTAGAGTTTCTCGATGTCAACACCTTTAAGAGGAATGTTGAGCGAACTTAGCACTTGTTTCTTTCTATCAAGCTCTACATTCTGTGCCTGTTTGGGCTTAAGAGCCGACGAAACAACAGCCAAAAGCAATGCAACGATTACAACTATCACCGTTGCATAAACAATGGTATATACATTGCTGTTTGTATTTAGTTTCATAGTCGTAATTATTTATTTAATGTTGCACGTTTCATTCGTTTGTTGATATTTACGCGTACTACGCACCAGTCGATAAGCGGAGCGAATGCGTTCATTAGCAGTATGGCAAGCATCATACCCTCGGGATAACCCGGGTTGAGAACACGTATTGTAATTGCCAAAACACCAATAAGGAAGCCGTAGATCCACTTTCCGCACTCGGTGCGAGCCGAAGTAACGGGGTCGGTAGCCATAAACACAGCGCCAAAGCAGAATCCGCCTAATACGAGGTGCATATACCAAGGAGTGTTGGCAGCCGCATTATCAATGCCGCTTACGTTGAAAATCCATGCCATCAAGCCTCCGCCTACGAATATCGAAAGCATTGTTTTCCAAGAGGCCACACCTGTCATCAGCAGAAGGCATGCTCCAAGAAGAATAGCCCATACGCAAGTCTCACCAACCGAGCCAGGGTATAATCCGTTCATTGCTCCAAGGAAAGAGATGGGTTCGCCTACAGTGTTGGTTAGTGCTATGGCCGGGTCTTGAGCTGTTGCTATTTGTCCTAAAGGAGTTGCACCGGAGAAACCGTCAACCAATGTCTGGCCGCCATCCCAGCCCCATGTGCCTTCGGTGCGAACAAACACCTTGTCGCCCGACATCTTGGTGGGGTAGGCAAAGAACAAGAAAGCACGGGTGATAAGAGCAACATTGAAAATGTTATAACCTGTACCACCGAATATTTCTTTTGCAAAAATCACGGCGAAAGCAGTGGCAATGGCAACCATCCACAAAGGAGTGTCGATAGGCACAATCAGAGGAATGAGAAAACCCGTTACAAGGAAGCCTTCAGCTATCTCTTCGTGTTTCCATTGTGCAACGGTAAACTCAATACCCAAACCTACAACATAACTAACTATTATATATGGTAGCAAGGCAAGCAACCCAAAAGCGAATGCTTTCCAAAACAAAGCCCATGTAAGACCGCCGGTAACAATCTCGCCGGTGGCAAGGAAATGCTGATAACCGATGTTGTACATACCAAACAACATGGCAGGTATTAAAGCAAGCACTACAATAATCATAGTACGCTTCGAGTCGGATGCATCGTGTATCTGCGCTGCATTGCGCTTCGCTGTTGAGTTGGGAGTAAACAAGAAAGTGTCGAATCCGTCGAACAGCGAGTGTAGCGCATGGAACTTACCGCCTTCGTCGAATTGCGGGCGGAGTTTTTCTACTATATTATATAACCATTTCATACGCTTATTCCAATTCAGATTTCATATTATCCAATGCTTTGCGAACGATTGCCTGAAGCGGCAACTTGCTTGTGCAAACAAACTCGCAAAGTGCAAAATCTTCGGGGGCCACTTCGTAGGCTCCGAGTTGCTCCATCTTGTCGAGATTGCCGGCTATCATTGCTTTTATCAAAAATTCGGGATATATATCCATGGGGAATACCTTGTCGTATTCGCCGCTTACGATAATAGCTCGTCTGCCGCCAAGCAAACGTGCATCCCATGCAAATTCTTTCTTGCCAAAAATAGCGCGACGCAACGGCGATATGAAATATTTGCTAAGGAACATGTTTCCTGCCGAGAACTTGTCGAAGCGAGGCAT
>JAFSTG010000083.1 GCA_017450605.1 Paludibacteraceae bacterium
AGCGGGTAAATCCTTCGCCTAACGGAGAAAAATAGGGTATCAGAAATACAATATATCTCGAGAAAACTAAAAACGGATAGAGTAGCACATTCCATTTGGTGCGCCAATTGTTATAGGCAGCGAACAATAGTGCTACCGCAAGTATCGCTCCGATGGTGCAAACCACTGCAACCGAACCATCGTTGATAAGATATAACCCTATTATTGATGAGACTATTATCAACCCTCTTACAACAGCAATATGCGGCAGGTGCATGTATAAATACTGCAAGTTATGTTCGTATAGTCGCAGCGACGGCGACTGTTCGTGCAATATGCTTAAGCCGTCGTTGTAAATGTAGCCGCATTCGTAAATACCAAATGCGGCAACTAAAATCAAGACATAGTTGGCAAGAAACACTCCAAGCGGGAGAACCTCGGTTGACGCCGTCGTGTTATACCATTTAAGCCAGAGCGTGGCAGAGTAGAATAGAGTCGGGAATATGTAAATAAGCAGCCACGATAGCAGTTTGGCTGGCGTGCCTAATCTCACACGGTAAAGATATGCAAAAGGCAGATAAAAAACAATGTTTTCTATCTTTTCTGAAGCATAGCGATATCGAATATTCTGCTCTTTGTTCATAACTGGTGGCGTTGCCGATTTTGTTAATCAATATCTTTTCTCTTTACATTCAATAAATTCTATTTTTATGTTTCTATCTGATTGGCTTTGAGGGAAATATTGTTTTAGCAGTCGGAGCCAGCGTTGCTTGTTGTCATAAGTTACGATAGTAGCCTCTTTTGCTTTCACTATCAGGTTGATATCGGTTAAGTTGTCGGTACAGATACTATAATCGCCTGAGGGCATTCCGTCGTCTGAAATTTTACAGGAAAGCAGGTCGTTACATATTTTGCCTGTCAGTGTGTCGTCTTCGTATTCCAAAGTAGTGGCTTTATATGGGCAATTTCCTATTTGCTGACTCACCGCCTTGGCAATAGGCTCGATGGTTGAAGACAGAAGATAGTTATCGCCATCGGTTTGTATCTTCTCCCAAATTTTTGAAATCTTGAGTTTGCTAAGGTGATTATCTGCGAAATCTCCGGCAAGTTGTTCTACTTGTTTTTGCGTCAAACCGGCAAGTTGCTTAATAGCATATTCGCGCCACAAATCTCTTCGTGTAAGTTTGAAAATACATAGATTGGCGAGTCTGAACAAGCGAATTTGCCGCAATTTTCGAATTTTCGAATACTTCGCACCACGCTCACGCATAATTGTAGGTTTATCACCATCGCCGAGCAGTACATAGTCGATAAAATCGAATGTAGTGTTCGATCGATAGAGAGTCCAGCATATATCATAATAATGTGTCATAAAGCGTCTTTTTCTGTTACCTGTTACCTATTCCCTGCTTCCTTATCACTTCTCGTAGTAGTTCATCAAACTGCTTCGCTTGATTTTGTCGCGAAAACATTTGTTTATCGGCTGCACAGAGGTGGGTATAACCATTCTCTTGCCAATACCGATATTGCTCGAGTAAGAATTCGGCTGTTTGCTCTACGTTGTCGGTCGCTAAACCACAATGTTGCTCGGCAATAAGCAGTTGCATATCGTCGTCTCTCACCGGCAAGCATAACACTGGTGTTTCAGCACCTATTGCCTCGAATAGTTTAGTCGGCAGAATACCATGTAGCCGGTTGCTGCTCGAGTTGTTGAGTATCAGTACCACCGAACTTTGTGATAATATTCTTGGAATATCGTTATTTTTCACAAACCCGTGTAGTTCTAAGAGTTGTTCTATTCCTGTTTGACGGGCTAAATCAGTTAGTTGAGCTTTTATGTGTTCTTCTACGTAGAATTGCAACCGCACATCATTACCTATCAGTTCCTGATGTCTGAGCAAAGTCACTGCCTCAAAAAGAATCTGTGGATTACGAAGTAATAAGTTATAGATACTACCTGCGTATGTGATATTGAAAGTTGTGGTTCTTACTCGTTCCGGAATGAAAGTCTCGCTATCGAATCCGTTGTATATCAGGTGAGTATTTGCATTGTAGCGTTTGAGCTGCTCAACGTGCCAAGGCGATACACTTACCACCGCTTTGGCGTATGCCAAACATTTGTTGCGCCATGCTGTAACTCCATTCAAGTATCTCTTTACCAACGTCTTGCTTATTATCCCTTTTGCATGGTGCTGCATGAAGTCGATACTATCCCATTGCTCCACTATGTCGCGCAGGTCAACTATTAAAGGTTTTCGAAATTCTGTGGCTATTTTGTACACTGAGCGCATAGGAAACAGATATGAACTCGAAAGTATGACATCAAACGATTCGACATCTACATTTTGTTTCACAAATTGTTCGTATTCTCGCTCTTTGTGGTTGAAAATCTTGTCGTTTGCCAAAAGAATAGCACGTTGGAGTTTCCCTGCTTGTGGCGGATAGTAGTAGAAGGAATGAACTACCACGTCGTCGGGGAATACAGAAAGGTCTGTCGCTTCGCATACCATCTCGCAGTGCCATCCCGCTTTTTGCAGGTTGTGCGCCAAGTTGCGCATTCTCGTCCCCTGCATAGGAGGAAGAAAAGCATCGGTTAGTATGAGAAGTCGTTGCCACATATCAGTCTAACTCTTTAAGAATTTCGGTGTAAAGTCGGCGATGATATGATTGAGGCGTAAGCAGTTGATTATGGAAAAGCAGTGTCAGAGTGCCGTTGTGAGTAGCGGTTTTCTCTATTAGTTGCTGGCAGGTGTAGAATGCCTCGTCTTCATCTAACTGCATATAGTCCGACAGTGTACAATCCATCACGGTAAGCGGATGCAATGTGAGCGGTGTGAGCTCGGTCGTTCGTGGGTCGATATATCTGACAGGTCGGGTTGTACCGAGCCGGAATCCGCATTTGTCGGCAAAGGCAGCCGTGTAGTCGTCTGCAATGGCGGCATCTGCTATTGCACGCCGATAGTCGGCTGAGTTGGCTCTAAGAAAATGTGTCCTATTCGCCGACTGAAGTGGTATGTGCCACTTATCGAGTAGGTTGCCGAGTCGCATGTACTCCTTTTTTATGAGTTTGGGATTATCGGCAGAAGCATAAGAGGCGTGCAACCCGAATTTCGCTCCTTGATTAAAGAGAAATTCCGTCAATCGTGGTAAGTCGGTGTGCGAGTTATGATATTGAGGATAGTCGTTGCCTGTTGAATCACCGCATTTCAGAAAGTATAATATCTCGGTGTTGGGGTGTGTGGCTTTGAATTTCTGCTCGATGTTAGAAATCCATGGGAAAGTGTAAGCAGGGTCGTTGAGCACATTGTGGCAGGCGCGAAATGCAGCATTACATTCGCCTCGCTTTATGGCACCCAACAAACTCCTGATCGAGCGATAACGTGTCAGAATATCAATGTCGTGAGTCAGATTTATCTGTTTTATCCCTCTCTCGGGAAGCGGTAATTCAAGCAATTTGAGGAGAAATCGCGAATATTCGTCAACCACCGGTATGAGTAGCATGTTTTGCTGAGCCATGACCGACAAATCTGCCATAAATCGTCCATGGCAGTCGCGTTCCTTAGTGAGCAGTTCCTCTGCCATCGAAACAAGAAAAAAGGTGTTATATACCAAATCTTGCTCCACAATAGTAGTCTTTTCGTGGCGATAAGTTGTCAGGCGCTTGTTTAAGACGGGCACGTAAAGGTCGGCAAGCGACTCTCGCTGAGGAAGAATCACTACCTTGTAGTTGTGCCACTCTTCTTGATTGGCAGTGTATCCTACAAGTTGGGTGGCATCGTCTCTGCCATAAAGCAGAAACGACAAGATGTAATCGATGGTGGTCATATAGTTAGTATTTGGTTGCGTTAACTGAAAAGTATCTTACAATTACTCTTCGCAGAGAATTTCCCATTCGTAGAGTTTCTGTTCGATGAGATGTTTAACGTGCTCGTAGCGGGAATATAATTCTGTATCAGTTTGGTGCTCGGGTGCCTGCAGTTGCTCTTCTATTTGTTGCTGCTCTGCTTCGAGTCGGGCAATTTCAGCCTCAGTATCTGCTATCTGTCGTTGTTTTTTGCGCTGCTCGCGCTGAATGCGTTTCTGCTCCTCGAAATCGAGTTTTGCCGTAGTGACGGTTTTCTCTTTTGCTGGCTGAATGGCAGTGTTTTTTTTCTCTAATTCCTGTAGCGAATCGATTTTCTTACGCCGTAGGAAATCGTAGATACCTCCTAAATGCTCTATCACTCGTCCGCCTGCAAACTCATAAACCTTGTCCACTAATCCGTCAAGGAAATCGCGGTCGTGGCTTACGCATATCACAGTGCCATCAAAGGCTTTGAGAGCTTCTTTGAGCACGTCTTTCGACTGCATATCAAGATGATTGGTAGGCTCGTCGAGAATAAGCAGATTCACCTGCTCAAGTAAAAGGCGTATCATCGCCAATCTGCTTCTTTCGCCTCCGGAGAGAACTTTTACTTTCTTTTCTGAAGCCTCGCCTCCAAACATAAATGCACCGAGAATGTCGCGTAGTTTAGTGCGGATATCACCCTTGGCTATGTAATCTACAGTCTGAAAAACGGTCAGGTTGTCGTCGAGCAGTGATGCTTGGTTTTGTGCAAAATAGCCAATCTGCACATTATGTCCTATTTTAAGCGTGCCTTCGTAGTCCAACTGCTGCATTATGCATCTCACAAGAGTTGTCTTACCTTCGCCGTTGCGACCTACAAAAGCCACCTTCTCGCCTCTGCGGATAGTAAAACTGACATCTTCGAATACGAGGTGCTCGCCAAACGACTTGCTCACCGAATCGGCTATCACGGGGAAATCCCCCGAGCGCATAGCCGGCGGAAAACGAAGATGCAGACGCGAAGTGTCTTCTAAGTCAACTTCTAATCTTTCGAGTTTGTCTAATTGCTTGATACGCGATTGCACCTGTACGGCTTTAGTGGCTTTATATCTAAACCTTTCGATAAACTCTTCGGTCTCGCGAATCATCTTTTGCTGATTCTCGTAGGCGCGGACCTGTTGCTCGTGTCGTTCTCGGCGCAACTCAACAAAATGTGAGTAGTTGACGTCGTAGTCGTAAATGCGACCGAGCGATATCTCTATTGTGCGGTTTGTTACGTTGTCTATGAAAGCACGGTCGTGACTTACAATAACAACTGCTGCCGGCGAACTCTTAAGGAAATCTTCAAGCCATTGAATTGACTCGATATCCAAATGGTTGGTAGGCTCGTCAAGTAGCAACAAGTCAGGTTTCTCAAGCAGAATCTTAGCCAGTTCTATTCGCATCCGCCATCCGCCGGAGAACTCCGAACATTGGCGGTCGAAGTCGCGGCGCTCGAAGCCTAAACCGATGATTGTGCGATCCATCTCTGCTACAAAGCGCGCTCGCTCATCGTCTGACAGACTGAAATGCGATAGCACTTCATCGCTCAGCGTTTTGCCGTCGGCATGTATCATGTGCTGAGGCAAATAGCCTATTTTTAACTCCTGTGGTCGGGAAATAATGCCTTTCGAGGGATTTATCTCGCCTGCCAACAAACGAAGAAGTGTGGTTTTGCCCGCTCCGTTTTTGCCCACAACGGCAATCTTATCGTGCGAGTTGATAAGAAAACTGATGTCGTTGAGTAATGGTCTCGACGAGAATTCTATGCTAAGATGTTCAACCGATAGCATCTCCTACTTGTTGGTCTGCTTGTTGTTCTGCGGTGTTGGGTATGTCGTCGGTGGCTCCTTTCTTGTCAACTATACGCCATAATATGAATGTCAACAATGAACATAGTGCAAAATTAACGAGCACAAGCAACCATATTGGCCAGTTGCGCCCGATGATAGCCAAGGCAACGAAGAAAACCGAAACAGAAAGCAGCACAAGCGTCGTCTGTATGTGATTGAGTCCGGTTCTCAGCAGCAGATGGTGAACGTGATTTCTGTCGGGCAGGAACGGTGATTTATGGTGCTTGATTCGTGTCAGTGCCACACGAAGAGTATCGAACAACGGCACACTGAGCAAGCATATCATTACGGCGGGTGTGGCTTTCATACTATAAGGCTCGGGAACCATGTTGTAGGCATTGATTTCGCATACGTGGAACACAAAAGCCGTGATTATATATCCGAGCAGTAATGAGCCCGAGTCGCCCATGAATATCTTGTTTCTGCCGGAGGTGTTGTAAATGAAGAATACTGCCAAACTTCCCACCAATGAGTAAGCAATAATAGCCCAGTTGATTTGTCCTATCAATGTGAAATAGATAGCAAAGCATAAAGAATAGATTATGCCTAAGCCTGATGCTAAACCATCAATGCCATCAATAAGGTTAAGGGCATTGATAATGACTATCAGAACAAAGAACGATAACATGTAGCTTGCCCACAAACTTAATTCATCGATACCTAAAAATCCGTGTAAATGGGTTATCCTCACGTCAGAGAAACCTATCATTGCCACTCCTGCCAGCATCTCGCCTAAAAGTTTGCTTAGTGGAGTAAGGTCGAGAATGTCGTCAACAAAACCAATCATAAAGATTATGAATATACCTATAAGCAGAAATTGATATTCACTCAGGTTGTTATATTCGAATATCATATAGGTAAGCAAGAACGAAACAAAGATGTCAAGTCCGCCAATGTTAGGCACTTCCCCTTTGTGGCAGGTGCGTTTGTTGGGCTTAACCACGAAATGCTTTGCTTTGGCTATCTTCAGTACTATAGGCATGCATATCCAGCCTATAAGGAAAGATATCAGTATGATAAGGTATGGAAATCGATATATAAAATTACTTATCATGATTTTAATATTGTTCTGTTTCGTTAGGGAAGGTGCTATTGTGAACGGCATCGATGTAGTCGCCTACTGCTTGTTTCACTTCTTCTGCCATTGATGCAAAATGACGCAGGAACTTGGGCTTGAATCCGTTGTTGAGTCCTAACATATCATGCAGCACGAGAACCTGTCCGTCGCATTGTGCACCGGCACCTATACCTATAGTAGGAATCGAAAGTTCGGAAGTTACTTCAGCGGCAAGTGCAGCCGGAATTTTCTCGAATACAACAGAAAAGCACCCTGCCTGCTCAAGCAGTTTGGCATCGCGGCGTAACTGCTCGGCTTCCTGCTCTTCTTTGGCTCGAAGTGCATATCCGCCAAACTGATTAACCGATTGTGGAGTAAGACCTAAATGTCCCATCACAGGCACACCGGCTTTCACTAAACGCGAGATATAATGAGCTACTTGTTCGCCACCTTCTATTTTTACGGCATCTGCTCCCGATTCTTTGAGAATACGAATAGCGTTGGCAACCGCCTCGTCTTCTGAACATTGGTAACTGCCAAATGGCATATCTACTACCACTAAAGCATGTTTGGCAGCCCTAACCACTCCCGATGCAAGGAAAATCATCTGGTCGAGAGTAATAGGAAGAGTGGTTGAATAGCCGCATACTACATTGGCAGCTGAGTCGCCTACAAGTATCATGTCTATTCCGGCCTCGTCAACTAACGATGCAAGGGTGAAATCGTAACTTGTAAGCATGGTGATCTTCTCACCTTGTTGTTTGAGTTTTTTTATCTGCGCAGTTGTAATGCGCGAATTTTGTGTATGAACCGACATAATTTGTGTTTATTTAGAAGTCGCCGACTTCTTTTTAACTGATATTTTCCGTTTTGTCAAACGGGCGGCAAAGTTATAAAGAAAAATTAAAAGAGAAAAATTTAAATCAAAATTCTCAACATTCACTGACCATTTACCGACCAACATTTACTCAGGCATCTTCCCGTATAACTTTCGGTACAAGCGATAAGAGCTTCAGGTGTACCGGAGAATACCACTTGACCACCTTCCGGTCCGCCTTCGGGTCCGAGGTCTATTATGTGGTCGGCGGCCGAGATCACAGCCTGGTTGTGCTCAATAAGAATAATGCTGTGCCCCCTGCTGATGAGTGCATTAAGTGCTGATAATAAGACATTGATATCGTGGAAATGCAGACCGGTAGTTGGTTCGTCGAAAATAAACAAGGTAGGCTGCGACTGTTCAAGGGCGAGAAACGAAGCAAGTTTGACACGCTGGCTCTCACCACCTGAAAGTGTTGACGACGACTGACCAAGTTTTACATAACCGATACCCACTTCCTGCAAAGGACTCAGTCGGCGAACGATAGCACTGCAAAGACGCTGTTCTTCTTTCGATATATGCTTTGAGTCGGCATTAGCGCTGAAAAAATCAATAGCCTGGTTAACTGTCATCTCGAGCACATCATGAATGTTCTTACCGCAAAACTCTACCTCAAGAATATCCGATTTGAAGCGTTTGCCATGACAATGCTCACATTCTAAAACAAGGTCTGCCATGAATTGCATCTCGATAGTTATTGTACCTTCTCCCTGACATTCTTCGCATCTGCCTCCCTGAGTGTTGAATGAGAAATGGGCGGCGGTATATCCCATCTGCTTACTTAATTGCTGTTCTGCAAACAAACGCCGAATGTCGTCGTATGCTTTAAGATAGGTAACAGGATTGCTGCGTGTCGAGCGGCTGAGCGGACTCTGATTAACAAACTCAACTTCTTTAATAAGATGCAGACTGCCGGTTATTGAGTCGTGGTCGCCGGTATGTTCGGCTGTGCCTCCGTAATATTTCTTCAGTGCAGGGTAGAGTACTTGTGTTACGAGCGACGACTTGCCACTTCCGCTCACTCCGGTAACGACACAGAGAACACCTAATGGGAATATTACATCAATATTCTTAAGGTTGTTCTCGCGGGCACCGTGCACTTTTATGTAATTGTTCCACCTACGGCGATGAGCAGGTATCTGCAGTTTCTCTTTGCCGCGAAGCATATCAAGAGTATAACTCTGTTTCTCACTATCAGGAGTAGTTCTATTCACTTCTTTTGGATCCCCTTGCCATACCACCTCGCCGCCGTTACGCCCTGCCTCAGGACCAATATCGATGATATAGTCTGCTGCACGTATCATATCTTCATCATGTTCAACCACAACAACGGTATTGCCTATGTCGCGCATCGAGCATAACACGTTAATGAGTTGCTGTGTGTCGCGTGGATGAAGTCCGATACTCGGTTCGTCTAACACATATAACGAGCCCACTAAACTGCTGCCAAGCGATTTGGCTATGTTGATTCTCTGACTCTCGCCGCCAGAAAGACTGCTCGAAAGGCGG
>JAFSTG010000084.1 GCA_017450605.1 Paludibacteraceae bacterium
ATATCCGTTTTCGTTTCATTGGCAGCAAACGGACAGCTTCTCTATGAGATTTCAGGGCGGTCTGCCCCAAAATCGTATTTGCTTGCAACAAACAAATATTGTAATCTCGATTTTCTCGACACCATTCCTAATGTTTTGCAAACATTTGGCAGATGCCAAACGGTAATCACCGAGATGAGTATCGATAGTGTTGATTTACCTGAGATACTTAGTGCGGCCACTATCCTACCCGACTCTGCCACTATTTATTCTCTTTACTCATCCGACGAGATTTCCCGACTCAATGCAGCCTTTGCTTCCACTCTCTTTCTGACTCTCGACCAAATGGCACGCCTACGACCATCAGCACTTTGCGAAATGTACAGAGACCAACTAATGAGACAGTGGTTGAAGTACGACGACAAACGCAACGCCGACCTATTCTTTCAAACCATTGCTGTTCAGACCGGCAAACGTGCCATTGCACTCGACTCACCTAACGAAAGTATGTATATGCTCTTCGAGCGGGAACCAATGCATTGGCAGCAGAAAGAACTGATTAAGATTATTGATAATCCTGAAAAAGAAATCAACCTCGAACGCACTATCCTACACCTATACAAGATGGGGCAACTAACACAGATTGCCTACGAAATTTCAAGTCCCGACAACACTTCCACATTATCGTTTTCCGACTACGAAGTGTTTGCCAAAAGAAATATCGAATGGGTAAAACGACTTGAGTCGCATCTCGCTGTGGGTAATGTATTCATTGCACTTGATGCCAAGTATCTCGGAGGTGAGAAAGGCCTGATAGCACTACTGCGTGCTAAGGGATATAAAGTAAAGGCAGTAAATCGGAAATCTACTGCCAAAGAGAAAATCAAAGATAAAGAAAGTGAGGAAAACTGATTCCTCACTTTTCTTTATTTATACGAATCGAAACCCTTGCCAAATACTCCGATAGTCTGACTTTGAGAAATAAAAGCTTCCGGGTCGATTTCGCGAACAAGTTTGAATATCTTACCCGATTCGCTTTTTCGAGCTAACACCGTAACAATCTTCATCGGTTGCTTCGAGAACCATCCCTCACCATCAAGAATAGTAACGCCACGTGGTACACGATACAATATAGCGTCGGCTATCTCGGCATAACGTTTTGAGAATATGAAGAATTGTACCGACTGCCGAGAGCGGTTCATTATCCAATCAACGGCCGTTGTAGCCATAAAGGTAAATGTCAGACCGAACAACACTTTCTCAATGCTATGCACATTGGGTAAGAAATAAGCACTCGAAATGATTATCAGATCGCAATAGAGCAACACTCTCCCCATCGACAAATGAGCATACTTATTTACCAACATTGCTATAATATCGGTACCTCCGGTTGAGCCGTTGTTGAGAAACACCAAGCCGAGTCCGCAACCGCACATCAGACCTCCAAGCACACATGCCATAAACGGGTCGTGAACAATAGGCTCAGGTTCTATCTCTATTACCTTAAACCAGATAGTCAGCCACGCCACACCATAGATAGTACGTGCGCAGAATCGCCAACCTATCAGTTTTATTGCTACTGACAAAAGTAAAGCATTTAGGATGAAGGTGGAAAGCCAAATAGGAATAAGGCGGTCGGTGGCAAAATATATTATCTCGCACAAACCGGTAAGACCACCACTAACTATGTTGTGTGGCACAAGCATCTTGTTCACCGCTATGGCATAAGGAATGGTGCTCAGAGCAATTAAGATTAATTCTTTTGCCTCAATGTAAGGTCGCATCTTTCTGTAAGCACTGATATGCTCCTTTACCTCCTCTAACCTTTGTTTTTCCTTAACGTTCATCTAAATATCGATTAAATTAACTATTCAAAATCTTGCTATGAGATTGCGGTCGCCAAAACCATTATCTACACGACCGACAGGCAACCAGAATTTATTAGCTGCCACCCATGGAGCAGGATATGCTGCTTTTTGTCGCGAATATTGGTGATTCCATTCATCTGCCACAACTTCGTATTCGGGGTGAGGAGCATTAAGCAGCACATTATCAACCTTGTCGGCCACGCCATCGATTACCTCTTGTATTTCCCGACGAATAATGAGAAGTGCGTCAATAAAACGGTCTAATTCTTCAAGCGATTCCGACTCTGTTGGTTCAATCATCAGCGTTCCATGAACGGGGAACGATAACGTAGGAGCATGATAGCCGAAATCCATCAGTCGTTTGGCTACATCAGCCTCGGTAATACCGCAGGAATGGAACTGACGGCAGTCGAGTATCAGTTCATGGCCAACCCTTCCTGTTGCGCCTGTATATACAACTCCATAAGCGTCTTTAAGTTTCGAAGCCATGTAGTTAGCACTTAGAATGGCTATTGCCGTAGCACGGCGCAAACCATCTTCGCCCATCATACTTATATAACCATAAGAAATAAGAGCCATGTTTGCATTGCCTGCCAACGACGAACTTACTCGATTAACATCGTCAGACGGCAAACAGTCAACCAGATGATGTGCTACACAAATGGCACCAACGCCCGGGCCACCACCGCCATGAGGCGAGGCAAAACTCTTATGCAAGTTCAAATGGCACACATCAGCCCCGATGGTAGCAGGATTAGTGTAACCTATCTGTGCATTCATATTTGCACCATCCATATACACCTGCCCGCCATTTTCGTGTATAATAGCACACATCTTCTTTATCGCCGTTTCAAAAATCCCGTGGGTGGAAGGATAAGTTATCATGCAACCGGCAAGCTTCTCGCTATTTTGCTCGGCTTTCTGTTGCCAATCGGCTATATCGGTATTACCGTTGTCGTCGCATTTCACTATCACAGGAACGAAACCGGCTTGAACACAAGAAGCGGGATTAGTGCCGTGAGCTGATGCCGGAATAAGTAATACGTTACGCTCTGCTTGACCTTTCACACGCAGATATTCGCGAATAGTTACCAAACCGGCATATTCACCGGCAGCACCCGATGTTGGCTGCAGGCTGCATGCCTCAAAACCTGTGATAATGCAAAGTTGCTTTTTCAGTTCTTCAAGCATATCAATATATCCCTGCGCTTGCGAGACCGGAACCATCGGATGTATATTAAGATAACCGGAGAAGGTGATAGGCATCATAGCAGAAGCCGGATTGAGTTTCATTGTGCAACTACCAAGAGGTATCATCGAATGAGCAAGCGAGATGTCTTTTCTCTCCAAACGCTTCAAATAACGCATCATCTCGGTTTCTGTATGATACTTGCAGAACACCTCGTTTTGCAAATAATCGACTTCGCGTATCGCATCCTCATCAATAGCCCAAAGATTGCTGAAAGCATCCTCGTTATCCTCGTAAGGAGCAATATTACCTGTCAACTCAGCAAATATCTCCATCAGAGTGTTCATGTCGTCAGCAGTAGTTGTTTCGTTAATCGACAAACCTACCCAACCTTCTTCATCGTAATATAGATTAACTTGCTTTTCTTCGGCTAACTGCTTTAGTTGAACAGTTGTATATCCTTCAGGAAGAACTATTTTCAGAGTATCGAAAAACGAAGTATTAAGTTGAGCATATCCGTAGGCCTGCAGCATCTCACTAAGATACACTGCTTTGCTATGAATATTTAAAGCTATTTGGCGAATGCCTTCTGCACCATGATATACGGCATAGAAACCTGCCATCATCGCACATAACGCTTCGGCTGTGCATATATTCGACGTGGCACGTTCTCGCTTGATATGTTGCTCGCGTGTTTGCAAAGCAAGACGGTAAGCAGGACGCTCGTGACTATCTCTCGACAAACCGATTATTCTGCCCGGCATATCTCGCTTGTACTCGTCGCGCGTTGCCATATATCCTGCTGTAGGTCCTCCAAAACCGATTGGCAGTCCAAAACGCTGAGCTGTTCCGCAAACTATATCTGCTCCCCACGAACCGGGAGCCTTCAGGAGTGCCAACGATAGCAAGTCGGCAACAACGGTCAATTTGCCTCCAGCGGCATGTATCTGCTCGGCAAGATAAGTGTAATCTTCGATTGAACCATCCGAGTTAGGATACTGAACTAAAACTCCAAAATATTCAGACGTTGGAACAAACTCGGCATAATCGCCTACAACTACTTCTATTCCCTGACCTGCGGCACGAGTGCGAATTACGGCAAGTGTCTGAGCAAATATCTTCTCATCAACAAACACTTTCTTCACACCTTGCTTCACCTGTTCACGACTACGAAGATTACGCATCATCGTTATCGACTCGGCAGCAGCTGTTGCCTCGTCAAGAAGCGAACAATTGGCAAGCGCAAGTCCAGTAAGGTCGCTCACCATGGTCTGAAAAACAAACAGCGCTTCCAACCTACCCTGCGAAATCTCTGCCTGATAAGGAGTATAAGAAGTGTACCAAACAGGGTTCTCAAGCACATTGCGAGTTATAACGGCAGGAGTAATAGTGTCGTACCAGCCACGACCTATATAACTTTTAAAGAGTTTGTTCTGCAAACTCAGTTCATACACATTCTGCAAATGTTCTTGCTCGCTTAGAGCTGGGTCAAGACCAAGAGGTTTGTCAAGAAGGATATCCGACGGGATAGTTTGAGCAATCAACTGCTCTAACGAGGATACACCTATTGCATCAAGCATCTTCTTCTCATCTGCGATGTTGATACCAATGTGACGGTCTGGAAGGTTGTTTGTCATAATATTAGTGAGTTTTTGGTTATTATTATCAGTTTAAGTGAAACATGTCTTACGCATGGTAACTATGTTTAGTCAAGTAAAACCGCAAGTACTATATTCTGCCGACAAAATTACAATTTTTCTTGAAAACTCACAATAATTACCGCAATATCCAATTCTTTTTACTACCTTTGCGGCATGCAAGAAACAATCACTACCATTTCAACACCATCTAACGGGCTTTACAAAGACAAGGGAAGCCGCTTCCTCTCGTTTGCAGAGCCGGTCGATTCGGTAGAACAAATAAAACAGCGACTCGACTACTACCGCCACAAATATTTCGATGCAAGGCATGTCTGCTATGCATATATGCTTGGTGCAGAAAGAGTAAACTTTCGGGCTAACGACGATGGCGAGCCTTCCGGGACTGCAGGCCGACCAATACTTGGGCAGATTAACTCCAAGCAACTGACCAACGTAATGGTAGTGGTAGTCAGATATTTTTGGGGAATATTATTAGGCACGAGCGGACTTATTGTAGCTTATCGGGAAGCGACCAAAGATGCCCTCTGCAATGCCGACATCATAACCAAGGACCTCACTCGCACCATAACATTGCGTTTTCCATATGAGAAGATGAGCGAGAAAATGAAACTTGTGCGCGACACCGACTCACGCATATTAAAAGAAGATTTCGACGGACAATGTATATTAACAATAGAATATAAGGTAAAACATGAACACAGATTTCAGTAACATCAGGGCTTACGAAGACGAAGATTTCTCCACCATAGTTCCGGTTTTATTAGCCGACGAACAATTCATGCAGTTTCTTGGCATGCTCTCTACATATATCTACCAATCGAAAGAAGCAATGCCAGAAATGCTTGCCGAGTGTAAGTCAATCGACGATTTTGATAAAAATCTTATTATACCATTCCTTCAATTTATAGTCAAACAAACTGCCACGTCGCTTGACATCCACCATACCGAAAACCTATCATCCGCAGGAGCATTATACCTTTCAAATCATCGTGATATTATTCTTGATGCCTCACTGCTTGCAATGCTTGTAAGAAGGTATAACAACAAGCGAATTTATATGGGCATGGGTACCAACTTGTATGTATTACCATGCATTGAACCGCTCGTCAGACTTGCCAAATGCTATTCGGTGATACGAGGCGGTACACCTAAAGAGATGCTTGCCAACTCTATGCGCCTTTCGGCATATATGCACCAGATTATAGTAGAGAAGAAGCAATCAGCATGGCTTGCACAACGAGAAGGCAGAGCCAAAGACTCGAACGATCTGACACAACCAGCTCTTATAAAAATGTTGCTTCTTGCGTCAAAAGAAGAATCGTTATGTGGGCAACTCGAAAAATTAAATATTACACCTGTTGCCATTACATACGAATATGATCCGTGCGACTACCTCAAAGCACAGGAATTGCAAATCCGACGCGATAATAACAATGTTTATCATAAAACTAAAGCCGATGATTACGAAAGTATGAAGCAAGGTTTGCTTGGCAAAAAAGGACGCATAAATTATGTAATATGCAAGTCGATTAACAGCGAATTGCCCAAGGTTTTATCAGCAACAACTATTCGCAACGAACAGATACGAACGGTTTGTGAACTCATCGACAACTACATTCATCGTAATTATTTTATCTACAATACAAATCGCATAGCTTACGACTTGTTATACGAAAAACGCTTCAACACCTACTACACAGAAGCCGAAAGAAACGACTTCGTTAAATATATCGAATCGCGTATCGACATGATAAAAATCGAGCACAAAGACTGTGATTTTTTAAGAACCACACTGCTCAATATGTATGCTAATCCACTTGTTAACCAACTGAAGTTATTATGAGAACTGCCATCTTCCCTGGATCGTTCGACCCGTTTACAATCGGGCATGCCGATATAGTTAACCGTGCACTCGGTTTGTTCGACCATATATATATTGGGATAGGAATTAACAACGTTAAAACAGCCACCTTTCCTCTTGAAAAACGTCTTGCCGACATAACCGACTTCTATCGTGGCAACGACAAAGTAACTGTATGCAGTTTCAGCGGATTAGCTGTTGATTTTGCCAAAGAACACGGCGCACAATTTATTCTGCGTGGAGTCCGTATGGTAGCCGATTTCGAGTACGAAAGGAATATGGCTCAAGCCAACAAGCAACTTTCTGGAATAGAAACAATATTACTATATACCGCCCCGCAGTATGCACATATATCTTCATCGTTGGTACGAGATTTGCATAAGCATAATGCCGACATCAGTGCATTCCTCCCTAATAATCAGCAATTATGAAAAAAAGTATATTTCTGCCAATATTATTGCTGGCAACATCTCTTTCGCTTAGAGCAGAACAGAAAGCAACTACTATCGACAAATCAATAGATATTTTTACCGATGTTCTTCGCCAACTCGACCTTTACTACGTTGACACCATCAATTGCGAACAACTGACAAAAAGTGTCATTAACCAAGTGCTTCGGAAGCTCGACCCCTACACCATATACTATTCAGAACAAGATTTCGACGAATATAAACTACTCGTTACTGGTAAGTATGGAGGGGTTGGTGCTATAATAACACAACTCGGCGACTATGTTTATATCTCTGAACCCTATGAAAATATGCCGGCTGCTTTAGCAGGATTGAAAGCCGGCGACAAGATATTGTCGATTGACGGACGCTCGATGAAAAATAAAAAAACAGCAGAAGTTAGCAGCTCACTAAAGGGAGTGCCGGGTACCGAATTGACTATCAAGATAGAACGTATCGGCGAAAACAAACCTCTTACATTCAAATTCTCTCGTCAGGATATTTCTCTGCCAGTCATCACACTTGCTAAAGCCTTACCTACTGAAGCGGGCAACTTAGGTTACATTGCTTACAACTCAGTAATCAACGGCTCGGCTTCGGAATTCAAGCAGGCTCTTATCAATATGAATAAGCAGCAGAAACTCGATGCACTCGTAATTGACTTACGTGGTAATGGTGGCGGACTGATTACCGAAGCAATAGATATTCTTGAACTTTTCCTTCCTGCCAAAACTGAAGTAATGTCAACACGAGGCAAGAATAAAGAAAAAAATAAAATTTATCACACTGATGCCACTCCAATCTTCCCCGACCTGCCAATCGCAGTATTAGTCAATAGAAACACGGCATCTGCCGCCGAGATAATTGCCGGTTCGCTGCAAGACCTCGACCGCGCCACCATCATCGGCGAACGTACGTTCGGCAAGGGATTAGTACAAACAACACAACCTATAGCACACGGCGGCAACATTAAAATTACCACATCAAAATACTATATACCATCAGGCAGATGCATTCAGGCTATCGACTACTCGCTGCTGCGTGAAGATGGTAGCATAAGCAAAGTGCCGGATAGTTTGACTCACGAATTCAAAACTGCAAAAGGACGAATAGTACGCGATGGAGGAGGAATACTGCCCGATATTGTAATCAACGATACAGTTTCGAAAATTGATATTTGCTACACTCTTTTCACTCAGCAGATGTTCTTCAAGTTTGCCAACCAATACCAAGCTGAACACGCTACTATTCCTGCTGTTGAAAATTTCGAGGTTAACGACGAAATGATAAGTCAGTTTGAGCAATTCCTTCTCGACAACGATTTCAAATATCGAACAGAAACATCTAAGTTCTACGACGATATGCTTCAGATGGCACAACATGAAGATATCGATTCCACCACTCTCCGACGTATAGAGGAACTCAAACCGTTTCTTAGCCAGTCGATACACGATGCTCTTTCCCGCCAGAAAGAAAACGTGCAGAAATATCTTGGCGACGAATTAGTTACACGCTATTACTATCAGAAAGGCTCACTTGAATATCAACTCCGCTTCGACCTCGAATTCCGCAAAGCCGTAGAAATCCTAAAAAAATAGGCTATTGCTCCTTGAAAATAGAGACAAACAATAATACACAAAATGAACCAATTAACACATTACACTCATCGTTATTCCATTACGGCGGCAGATATGGATACGCGCTACCGCATGACGCCCAATGCCGTTTTATTATATTTTCAAGACTGCTGGGCACGTTATATGTCGTGTTTGCATTTAGCAGCGTTTGACATCGTCAAAATACACCGACTTTGGGTTATCACCGAGTTCATCGTATGGCTTGAACCACAAACCGCTTACTGGTCAGACGACATTGATGTAACAGTGTGGAACAGCGAAGCCGGCTCGTTGCGTTTGTATTCTGAATTTCGCATCAAACGGTCTGACACAATAGAAGTTGCACACGGATATGCCTGCTGGACTCTATTAGACACAGAAGCACACCGTTTGGCACAACTTACCCCTATCCTGCCACAAATTTCCATTCTTCCGGAACAGACATCACCAACGCACAAGAAACGCCGTTTCACAGCAGAGGAGACCACATTGCAACAGATTGAGCATAGAGTCAACCCTATCAATCTCGATTTCAACGGACATGTCAACAATCGCACATACTTAAGCATTGCCATGCAGTCGGCCGACGAAACATTTATTGACGCGCACGCCGTACGTTGCTTTACTATTCACTGGCTCAAAGAGACATTCCTCGGCGACACGCTCACTTGCCGGTTGTCGCTTCTTCCGAACGATACCGACAATCAGGTCTATAAGTATCTGCACACAATCAGCCGCCAAGACCAACAAATAGCAGCTCAAGTGTATTCCGAATGGGTACCTCGAACCATTAAGATAGACGTTACCGAACATGTTAATAGAAACTAACGCAAACCTACCAACAATTGAAGTGGCATTGGAAGGCAATCTGCATACCAAAAGCAGCAGCAAGCCTGAGCCTGCAGCTGCCGAACATTGATTTGCATCGAAACACGGGAAAAACACAGGTGCGCCCTAACAATTTTTTATGTCGATAAATAAAAAGAGGCTATCTAACATTTTTTTGTTAGACAGCCTCATTTTTTGTGGAGCGTAGGAGACTCGAACTCCTTACCTCAACACTGCCAGTGTTGCGCTCTACCAGATGAGCTAACGCCCCATTATTTCCAAAATCCGCTGCAAAGATAGTGCATTTTTTTTAACTTGCAAATATTTGCAACCGACATTGCAATAAAATTTTTTTCAAAATCAATCGTTTATTATTTTATTACATTCTCCAAAGCACTACATATCTATCGATTACAACTACTACTTAGAAATATTTTGCTCATGTAAATAATTTTATGTAAATTTGCAACGATTTTTTGGCTCTCACGAGCATAAATATTTCTACAACTAAAAACTTTTTTACGCATGAAACACATGAAACTCCGCCTTATTGTAATGAACTTCCTCGAATATGCCGTTTGGGGAGCTTATCTAACATGTATGGGACGCTATCTTGCCAAAATGGACCTCGGTGGACATATTGGTATTTTTTATTCTATACAAGGAATAGTAAGTTTGTTTATGCCCGCAATTATGGGTATAGTAGCCGACCGCTGGATTCCTGCACAGAAATTACTATCGCTCTGCCATGCGCTTGCAGGCGCTTTTATGTGTTCTGCAGGCATTTATGGTCTAACTGTTGGCGATGGTATTCAGTTCGGGGTATTCTTCACTCTTTATACATTCTCGGTTGCATTCTTTATGCCTACCATTGCACTAAGTAACTCTGTTGCATATATCTCGCTCGACAAGGCCGGTTTGGATACAATTCGCGACTTCCCGCCTATTCGTGTATTCGGGACAATAGGATTTATAGCTACCATGTGGATTGTTGACCTCTGCGGCTTTCAAACCACAGCATGGCAATTTGTTGTTAGTGGTGGATTGAGTATCTTACTTGCCGTATATGCTCTCACCCTGCCTGAGTGCGAGACAAAGAAAGATATCAAACCGCAATCGTGGGTTGAAGCAATGGGACTGCAAGCATTCGCACTTTTCAAACAAAAGAAGATGGCTATATTCTTCATCTTCTCTATGATGCTCGGAATGTCGCTGCAAGTAACCAACGGTTTTGCTAATCCTTATCTCGGCTCGTTCGAATATTTCCCCAACTGGTCAGATTCTTTTGGCGTACAACACTCTAATATACTAATTTCGATTTCACAGGTTTGCGAGGCTCTTTGCATTTTGTTTATTCCGTTCTTCCTCAAAAAGTTCGGCATAAAGAATGTTATGCTGATTGCCATGTTTGCTTGGGTATTCCGCTTTGGCTTGTTTGGTACCGGCGACCCGGGTACTGGTGTATGGATGTTTGTACTCAGTTGCATAGTATATGGTTTTGCATTCGACTTTTTCAATATCAGTGGTTCGCTATATGTTGACCAGGAAGTAGAACCTTCGATGAGGAGTAGTGCACAGGGCATATTCATGATGATGACCAATGGATTTGGTGCAGCAATTGGTACATTAGGAGCACAAGCCATTGTCAATAAAGTCGTTCCTACTGCCGACTGGGAAAGTCTCGGTGTCGTTCGCGACGAAGCTGGCAAGATTGCATGGAACATCATGTCGTCCGACACTCTGCTCACCATACAGGAAACGGCTAATAATATTTGGAGCGGTTGGCGCACTGCATGGTTTATCTTTGCCGGATATGCACTCGTTGTAGCAATTCTATTCTGGATATTCTTCGAGTACAAACACGATCCTAAGAAAAACATTGAAGTTAAACATTAAATATTGACAAATCAAAATATAACAACAATGAAAAAGATATTATTCATTCTAACAATAGCAGTTACAATGTTTTCATGCTCTAAACAAGAGGCTTCTCAAAACCGCGAAGAAGCAGCTTTAGACGTTATAGCAACCCGCGTTTCTGTTCGTCAGTTCACGGGGGAGAAACTCAACTCCAAACAAATCGACAGGATATTGCGTGCAGGTATGGCTGCACCTACTGCTGTAAATAAGCAACCATGGGCTTTTGTGGTTGTTGACGATGAGCAAATGCTTGCTCAACTTGCCACCACTCTGAAAAGTTCGCGTATTGAGAACGGTGCTTCGCATGCAATAGTTGTTTGCGGCGATATGTCGAAAGCACTTGAAGGTGAAGGACAAGGCTATTGGGTGGAAGACACCTCCGCTGCTACAGAAAATATGCTGCTTGCCGCACATGCTATGGGTCTTGGTGGTCTCTGGGTTGGCGTATATCCTATCTCCGAGCGAGTTAAGAATGTAAGCGAACTGATAGGTGCGCCATCGCATATCGTGCCTATGTGCGTTGTAACACTTGGCTATCCTGCCGAGCAACCTGCCATAAAAGACAAATACAAAACAGAAAATATTCATTTCAACAAATTTTAATTTAACCTAAAAGGGCACTTCTAAACAATAATTGATTTTAAAAGTACCCCAAAATAATAAAGACTGATTTTTGAGTCAGAGTATGGAAAAAAAGAAGATTATTCTTACCGGCGACCGTCCCACAGGACGATTACATATCGGACACTATGTAGGCTCGCTGCGCAGACGTGTTGAGCTGCAAAACGACCCTTCTTTCGAAAAGATATTCATTATGATAGCCGACGCACAGGCACTTACCGATAATGCCGACAATCCAGAAAAACTGCGTCAGAATGTGTTGGAAGTAACACTCGACTATCTTGCTGCCGGACTCGACCCCAACAAAGTAAACATATTCATTCAGAGCGAAGTGCCCGAACTTACCGAGTTGGCATTTTATTTCATGAATCTTACAACGGTGAGCCGCGTACAACGCAATCCTACCGTCAAGACTGAGATACAAATGCGCAACTTCGAGGCAAATATACCTCTCGGATTTTTCTGCTATCCTGTTTCTCAGGCTGCCGACATTGCACTCTTTCATGGTACCGTGGTACCCGTTGGTGAGGATCAAAAACCAATGATAGAACTCACCAACGAGATAGTACGTCGCTTCAATAACATCTATGGTGAAACACTTGACGAATGTGAGATTCTCTTGCCCGACAATCAGGCATGTATGCGCCTGCCTGGAACCGACGGAAAAGCTAAGATGTCGAAGTCGCTCGGCAACTGCATCTATCTGAGCGACCCCGAGCAAGTGGTTGAGCAAAAGATACGAAGCATGTACACTGACCCTACCCATCTTAAAGTAACCGATCCCGGACACCTTGAGGGGAATGCCGTGTTTACTTACTTAGACGCTTTCTGTCGTGATGAACATTTTGATAAGTACTGGCAAGATTATAAAAATCTGCAAGAACTCAAAGACCATTACACACGAGGCGGACTTGGCGATATGAAGTGCAAACGTTTCCTCAATCAGATAATGCAAGAGATGCTAAGTCCCATTCGCGAACGGCGTAACTACTGGGAACAGCATATACCCGACGTTTATGATATTCTGCGTCAAGGAACAACTACTGCTCGTACTCAAGGCAAACAAACAATAGCCCAGGTGCGTCGTGCAATGAAAATAATTTACTTAGAGGACACTGACCTGCAAAAATCGCAAGTCGAAAAATATACCATAACTCAATAATCGCAACATTAGCAATTATCCATATAAGTTTAATTTTAACATTCAAAAAATCACAATGAACATTACAGCAATTCTTATGAGCATTGGAGTATTCTTAGGAGTTATACTCCTGCTCGTCGTTGTACTGCTTGTAGCAAAACGTTATCTTGTGGCAAGCGGTAATGTGAAAGTTACCATCAATGGTGACAAAGAGTTCGATGTGCCTGCAGGCGGGACTCTGCTTTCCACGATGGCCAACGCCGGCGTATTCCTTCCATCTGCTTGTGGTGGTAAGGGAAGTTGCGGACAATGCAAGTGTCAGGTACTGAGCGGTGGCGGCGAAATTCTGCCAACCGAAACCGTGCATTTCACTCGCAAGCAACAGAAAGACCACTGGCGACTCGGCTGCCAAGTGAAAGTAAAAGAAGACATGGAACTGAAAGTACCGGAGTCGGTTCTCGGTGTTAAGGAATGGGAATGCACCGTTATCTCCAACAAGAACGTGGCTTCGTTCATTAAGGAGTTCAAGGTTGCACTACCACCGGGAGAACACATGGACTTCATTCCGGGCTCGTATGCACAAATCAAAATTCCTGCCTACGATATCAACTACACCGATTTCGATCGCAGTCTAATAGGAGATTTGTACGTACCCACTTGGGAAAAATTCGGTATCTTCGGACTTCACCAGAAAAACGATACCCCAACCATACGTGCTTACTCTATGGCTAACTATCCCGACGAAGGCGACATCATAACACTTACAGTGCGCATTGCCACCCCACCCTTCAAACCTAAGGACCAGGGGCCTGGCTTTATGGATGTTCCTTGTGGTATTGCTTCAACATATATTTTCTCACTCAAACCCGGCGACAAAGTAATAATGAGTGGTCCTTATGGCGACTTCCACCCTGTTTTCGACTCGAAGAAAGAGATGATCTGGGTAGGTGGTGGCGCAGGTATGGCTCCTCTCCGTGCACAAATTATGCACATGCTAAAAACGCTCAACACCCGCGACCGCGAAATGCATTATTTCTATGGAGCACGAGCAATCGACGAGGTATTCTTCCTCAACGATTTCCTCGAACTGGAAAAGGAATTCCCGAATTTCCATTTCCACTTGGCTCTCGACCGTCCGGACCCAAAAGCCGACTCGCTTGGCATCAAATACACTCCTGGATTCATTGCACCGGTTATGGGCGACACTTATCTCAAACAACATGAGTCGCCAGAAGACGTAGAGTATTATCTCTGCGGTCCTCCTATGATGGCTAAGACAGTTCTCGACCTACTCCACTCGCTCGGCGTAGAAGATCAGGATATCCGTTTCGATAACTTCGGAGGCTAAACAAACTGACGATAGTACACGAAACATTATCAGAAAATCCATACATTTTCACAAGTATAGGCTCATGCATGTAAAATAAAAAAAAGAAGTTAAGCGGCGCTTAACTTCTTTTTTAGTTCTTAGGTTATCCCTACTTTAATTACAATTAATTATAATGGAAAAGAAATATTAACCATTATTTTGATTTTCCGTTTCTTGCTTCGATATTTCATCGCCTTTTTCAGTACGTCGGTTGAAATATGCAATAGCAACCCAAAACATTGCCGTGGCAGCGCTAATTACAGCCGTTAGTGTGGCGGCTTTAGCAATTATTTTTGTTGTTTTACGCATAAGATATAAAGTTTGTGAGCACAGATACTTCTATAATTTCATGTTTACCTGCTTTTATATTATTAAGTAGCCACACTATATTAAGCAGCTACACCTTTATTTTCAAAATTAAAATCCACTTTCTACTCCGTCGCCATAGATAGCCTATTGCAAAAGGAAGAAACAATACCACCGGTTATAGACCGGCGCACCCATTAACTTTCAGTCTGCGCGCTGTCCGAGTATGGAATATTTCTTGCCATCAGGAGTAATAATAAATAGACTTAAGTAGCATTTTGCAGGCTAAAAAAAGTTGGTATAGTGTCTAAGTGTCATTTTGCAGGCTGAGATATGGTCTAATCACCGATTATTACTATCTTTATGGCTAATTGAAAAGCAAAAATTAGTCATAATGAACAAGA
>JAFSTG010000085.1 GCA_017450605.1 Paludibacteraceae bacterium
CACGGGGTAGAAACGACCTATCAACTTGTCAACCGGCAGGAGTGTAGCAAGTGTGTAATAGACAAATATTATCACCACCCACACTATAGGCATCGCCGCCAAACCATCGCGCACCTGCCATGTGGGGAGTTCAGCCAAACCTTGCAAGAGGGTTGCCGGACCACTAAGAAAAGTGTTGGTTAACAGAACTAACAGCACAACCGAGAGGGCACGAATAAACTGACGGACACCTGTGCCGAGTTCGTCGCCTATAATCTCAGGGAGCGACGCACCACCTTTTCTGACCGACATCATACCGCTCAGATAGTCGTGAACACCACCGGCAAAAATCGTTCCTAACACAATCCACAGGAAAGCGGCAGGTCCGTAGAATATACCCATTATGGCACCGAAGATAGGACCAAGTCCGGCTATATTAAGGAACTGAACGAGGAAAATACGCCATCCGCTCATAGGTACATAATCTACACCATCGGTTTTGCTAAGAGCGGGTGTTGTGGCATTTTTATCTATTCCGAACACCTTCTCTACGAATAGGCCATAAAGCAAATAGCCTAAAACAAGAACAATAATTGAAGCAATAAATGTAAACATAGTATATAATTATAAGTTCAAATTGCAAATTTCAGAAAGTTCATAGTTGAAATTATTTTTTTCGCACTATTATCCAAATAATTATCGGGGCGCCGAAGAGTGCCGAGACAGTGGATATGGGCAACGGATAGGTGAACATCGACGATAGCATATCACATACCAACAGCAAATCGGCACCCACAAGTGCCGATGTAAGCATGGTCAGTCCGTGTTCAGAAGTCTTCATCACCCCTCGTGCTATATGCGGCACAGCCACTCCCACAAACGCTATCGGTCCGCAGAATGCAGTTATGCACCCTGCCAATAGTCCTGTTGCCACCACTATCATGAGCCGTACACGCCTGAGGTTGATACCTAAACCATGAGCATAATTCTCACCGAGTAGCAAACCGTTAAGCGGCTTGACAAGCGTGATGCACAACATCACGCCTAAGCATGTAAAGCCTACGAGCAGTGGCATCTGTGTCCATGTAACACTCGAGAGACTGCCAAGCGTCCACACAATAAACAATTTCAGAGCATCGGGATTGGAGAAGTTCTGCACCACATTGACAAGAGCTGACGCCACCGACCCTATCATCATACCCACTATCAGCAGCGACACATTACTCTCCACGCGATGCGCGATTGCCATAACAAGCAGCAGTACAAGAGTTGAACCCACTATTGCAGCCAGCACTATCCCTGTTCCTCCTCCGGCGAGTGGTAATGCCAAGAGCGAAGCCGCCATTGTAACAAAAGCCACACCAAGTGTGGCGCCCGACGACACACCTAATAGATAAGGACCGGCCAAAGGATTGCGGAAGAGCGTCTGCATGATCAGTCCTGTAAGCGACAAGCCCACCCCTGCCATAATTGCCGTTATAGCCTTAGGCAAGCGCAAATCGAGCATAATCTGGTGAGCCGCAGACGTATCGGCAGAATCGAACAGACGACTCAGAGGAATAAACACACTACCGACACAAAGATCTAAAGCGAACAGTACAACAAGCAGCAAGCTAAGCCCACATATCAGTATCGAGCGGTAATGTTTTGTCATATTATAGAGTGCTTTGTGTCGCAAAAGGGAGATTGATTTGCGAGTGCAAAAATACAAAATATTATCGAAAAAAGCACAAAGCGCTATGCAATATTCTAAAAATTCACTATTTTTGCAGCGCCAATTGCAAATTGGCGTACCCTTTCCCCTTTCACCATTAAAATATTAATCCATTAAACCATTACACTCCCCCTTCAGGGGGCCGGGGGGCTTTAACCATTACCCATTATCATGGATATCAAATATTACATAATGCTTGCTATTGCTGCTGTTTTTGCGGCATGCGCCACATCGTCGAAACGCGAGATACCTTATATATTAGACCTCGAGCAGTCGATGGCACAGTTACCTGCCGATGACTATCAGAAGATAACCGGTTACTTGGAAAGCAGAGGTTGTAGTCTTGGTGTAACTCGTACGTTTGTAGGAGCCGACCTCGACGAATGCGATGCACAGTGTGCCACTTACATGAAGCGGCTCACCTCAGAGTTATCGTACGACGAACTCGATGCCCTCCACCTAAGAGCCACCACGTCGTTTACCTATAGCGCATGGCGCTATCTCGACCCTCGCCACCCTGATAAGAAAGACCCCGTAACAGGCTTCCCTCAGCGAGTGTTCATAGGCAAATTCACCTTCCCGCAATACTAAGAAGCAGAGTTAGGTTCCAAACAATCCGAATGATTCTGTCAGAAAATCAGTTAAATCAGTAGAGATATTAGTACTCGTCAGATTGGTTGTTGAATCCGTCTGAAATTTCATTAAGCCTCTATAAAAATATTTTCACTCTTGCTTGCGCAATACAAAAATAAGTTGTAATTTTGCAGCGTCAATTAATGTGGTTTAACATGCATTGGCATGCTATTTGTATTTATAACATTGACTGATACTATGTTAAGCGCCGGCTTCTCATCTCGTCAGATTGAGGGTCGATTTGTCGTGCAAATAGGCAAAAGAGTATTTCTAACTTATTGAAAATAACAAACAAAGATAGCATATATAGCAGACGCCTTGCGAATGACGATACATTCTTTAGGCATAGTAATGCTAATTGACAAAAAATGGGCAAAACGCTGCGAATGAACATACAAAACCTCTGAAAACAGTAGCGTAAAACACTAAAAAACAAACAATCGAGCAAATTATGCTTATCAAGCAACACATATCGGCAACTTTGTCGGCTCTAAGCGGCCGCCGAAGCAGTGTTCTTCTGAATCGAAGCGGCGTAGCCGCTCCGACTTTGTCGAAATTTAGTGTCACCCCCCCCCCGAAACGATTAAGTATCAATGATTTACGTTTTAGCGTAAAAAATGCTTGTCGGTCGATGAAAAACTCGTCTGACATGCTTTTCGTGTCCTGTTGCGAATGGGAGAGCCGTTTGCAGCAGGCTTTTGCTATGCCAAAAAGCGAACAAAACCGGCTTCACATAGCAGTGCGAATAGTGCTGATTGTCTTGCTATTTGCTCTGCCTCTGAAGCTGCAAGCCCAGACCTCCACTCTACCCGAGCCCGACCGCTCGGCAGATGATTTCGTACAAGTAAGCCTATGCGTGGCAGACCCCACCGACTGGCATCAAGACGTACTCGGCACCTTAGGTCATGCCTTTCTGCGGTTGCAATGCCCTTACTATGGGCTCGACTATTGCTTCTCTTACGAAGGTGAGAATATCAACGACAATCTTTACCGTTACCTTTCAGGCAAAACCAAGATGGGTATGTTCGCTGTACCAACCGCAGAGTATTTAGAGGACTACAAGCGTTGGAACCGCTCTGTACACGAATATTTTCTCGACTTACCACCCGCAGTAGAAGTCCGTCTGTGGGAAATAATGGACAACCACCTTACAGGCGGTATCGTACTCAGGCAAGACCTCAATAAATACGGATGTGCAATAACAGCAGTAAGATATATCAAACAGGCCTTAGCAGGAATTCCCATTCAGTACGCACCAAGCGAATTAGACAACCTCACACGTCGTGAAATAGGCTATCGTTCACTTAAAAAACATCCATGGCTTCGGCTTAGTGGTATGATATTCACCGACTCTCGCTATGACAGCGAAATCCCTATCGACGAGAAACTCATCGTTCCTGCCGACCTTGCTCGCGTATGGCAAGAAGCACAAGTTGCCGACAGAACATTGGCAACCTACAAAGGCGACATCGTCGAAGGTGCACCACTCGACGACAGCGAGCCATGGTTTACGCCTATGTTACTTGCTTTGGTGCTGCTCTTTATCAGTATAGGCTTTGCATTTACCCGCTAC
>JAFSTG010000086.1 GCA_017450605.1 Paludibacteraceae bacterium
GCTTGTTGCGTGTTGACCTTGTCGTACAATGCCGACAGGTCTTGGTGACCCCGCTTGTTGCGTGTTGACCTTGTCGTACAATGCCGACAGGTCTTGGTGCCCCCGCTTGTTGCGTGTTGACCTTGTCGTACAATGCCGACAGGTCTTGGTGCCCCCGCTTGTTGCGTGTTGACCTTGTCGTACAATGCCGACAGGTCCCACCTGTGACCCCGCTGGTTGCGTGTTGACCTTGTCGTACATGCCGACAGGTCTTGGTGACCCCGCTGGGATTCAAACCCAGGACCTTCAGAACCGGAATCTGACGCTCTATTCAGCTAAGCTACGGGGCCGAAAACTAAAATTTTCTATAATGAATAATTAACGGGTAATTATTTTAATTTGTGTTTATCCTTACTTAATGAATTGTCGTTAATGTAGTAAGAAATCAATTTCGTCGCGAATTGGCTAAAAGTATGTAATATAGTAAGGTGGCAAGCGACGAAAGTGCGGCTACTACGTATGTGTAGGCAGCGGCACGGAGTGCATCAGTTGCCATCTCTGTGGTCTGCGAGTTGGTAATACCTGAGCGCTCAAGCCACGCTACGGCACGTTGCGAGGCATTAATCTCAACGGGCAATGTTACAAACGAGAACAGAGTGGTTAGTGCAAACAGTACAATGCCTACCTGAAGCGGAACTACTGAAATATTAATGAGCAGCATGCCCAGAAGCAGTATCCAACTCATGTACTTGCTCGAGAGACTGACTATAGGTACGAGTGCAGAACGGATGCGTAGCGGAGCATAGCCGTAGGCATGCTGCAGGGCATGCCCCGTTTCGTGTGCCGCAACTGCAGCCGCTGCTACCGAGGCAGTATTATACACATCGGCAGAAAGGTTTATAGTCTTGTTCTGCGGGTTGTAGTGGTCGGTAAGATGTCCCTCAACGCTAACCACAGTAACGTCTGTTATGCCGTTGTCGAACAGCATCTTCTCTGCCACCTCTTTCCCTGTTAAGTGAAGTGGTACTTTGGAATATTTCTCGAAGCGGTATTCTAACAGTTTCGACACCACCAAACTTGCCAGGGTGATGCCAATGAAAATTATCCAATAAATGCCTGTTCCCATAGTGTTTATTTCGTTTTAGGTTTTCGTCGGCAAACTTTACATTCGCCGAACACATACACCGAGTAATTAGCAGGTACGAAATTCGAGTAACGATATCCTCGAATGGCAGTGTCGATGGCTTTATTCTCGAATGCTACCACTCTGCCGCATTTGGTGCATTGAAAATTGATAATGTTATTCTTGCGTATTGCTAACTCGTAGGCAGTTACCTTCGAGCCTGCATAAAGCGGGTGAGCCACTATAATGCCGGAATCGAGGAATAACTGCAATGAGTTGTAGATTGTTGCTCGCGATACTGTCAGCTCCTGAGCACATAGTGTTGACAATTGGTCGGCAGTGAACTGCGAAGGGAACTTGCATATTTGTCGTAGTATGGTATATCGCTCTTGCGTTTTACGCAAGTTATTAGCAGAAATATACTCGTTGAGCATATCAAGTGCCGACTTATATGTCTCGCTCGTCTTCAAACCGTGTGCTTCAAAGAAGTTTTTTGCTAAATATTTTTTATGTATGCACGGCGGCGTTTGTGCTGTTTGTTAGGGAACAACTCCCAATTCGCCTGATTTTTCCAGTTGGTTTCCATTATCGACGTCGTTTCTACTCGCGTAACACCGTATTTTTTGAAATATGGATATTGCTCTGCCAATATAAGCGAGTTGACACCTTTACCTTGATAGTCGGGACGCACAGCGATAATAAGCATGTCGATAGCATCGTAGTGTTTGGCGGTGAGGGCTTTTAGCAGGTGGTACCAACCTAACGGCAACAACTTGCCTCCCGAACGGCGCAGAGCGTCGGAGATATCAGGCATCGACACTCCTAATCCTACTATCTCGTCTTTCTCGTTGGCTATGATGCTGACGAAATCGAAATTCAGTATCGAGAAGTAGTAGTTCGAATAATACTCTTTCTGCCTTTGCGTGAGTGGCTGAAAATTATAGAGCGAAGAATAACACTCGTCGATAAGGTCGAAGAATGTATATTTATATTTTTTGAGCAATTCGTTTTTGTTGTGTATTTTGTCAACGTGCAGATGGCTGCGTTCAGCCACTAATTTGCTTATTCGTGCCACGCGCTCGGGCATTTCGTCGGGCGGAGTGATTTGAAACTCTATCCAGTCGTTTTCTTTAGTCAGTCCGTAATTTTCGTAGTGCCGCTCGTAGTAGGGGTAGTTGTAGAGCGAAGCCACCGGAGCAAGATATTCGTAGCCTTCGATGAGCAAACCCTCGTGGTCGAGGTCGGTGAAACCAACCGGACCGTTTAACACTTCCATACCTCTTTCTTTACCCCACGCCACAACCTTGTCGAGCAAAGCACGAGATACGCGCTCGTCGTCGATAAAGTCGAACCATCCGAAACGTACCTTCTTAACTTTCCAATGTTCGTTTGCGCGCCGGTTGACGATTCCGCAAATACGACCTACAATCTTCCCGTCGTCGTATGCCAGATATTCAACCGACTCGCTCACGTCGTAAGCGGGATTTTTTTTGCGGTCGAACACCGCCTCCTCGTCCATATAGAATGGAGGACAATAATTATCGCAGTTGCTATACAACTCGTTGCCAAAATCTATAAACCTACGCAGGTCGCGTTTGGTTTTAACTTCGCGTATTTCTATTCCCATGATATTTAGTATTGGTACATAATCATATTACTCAACGGTATCACCAAGGCAATACGCCGCAAAGGTACTATTTTTTTTTATTCTAACCAAAAAGTTGAAGAGTTGAAAGTTGAATTGTTCAAGGTTCAAGGTTAGGGGCACATCTGAAAATTCACCTTTCTTGTTTTCTTAAAGTGCAAAAAGCCAATCTAATGCTTCGCGTATATCGGCGTTGGTGCATTCTTGGTTGATGCGGGCATTGCCTACTGCCTTAAGAAGGGTGAAGTTGATATGTCCGGCGGCAATGTTTTTCTTGTCGTGCCGCATAAGTTCGATTAGTTCGTCTTGGTCGCGACACGAACATTGTGGTTTGCCATAGTAGTTGTAGAGCAGTGGCAGACATTGGCGTATAACGCTATCGTTCAGACCAAGCAGTTTGACGCTGAGGTAAAGTTCGGCGAGCAGACCATAGAAAACGGCATATCCGTGTGGTATGGGGTTGCCGGCGCGAAGTTGGTATTGCTCGATAGCATGCCCTATAGTATGCCCGAAGTTGAGCGACTTGCGCAGTCCGTGTTCTTCGGGGTCTTGCTCTACAATGTAGTTTTTGATTATCAGGCTTCTCTCTATCAGTGTGCATAGTTCGTCGTGCGGGGCAGAGTCGATGTCGTAAGAAAGAATACGATTCAGTTCTAATGGCGAAGAGATAAGCGAGTGCTTAAGCATCTCGGCAAAGCCCGACAGAAACTCTTTAGTTGGCAGAGTTGCAAGAAAATCGGCTGAGATGATAACTGCTTTAGGGCGCGCAAACGTGCCGATAGCATTCTTTATTCCGTTATAGTTGATACCGACCTTGCCGCCTGATGCTGCATCGACATCGGCAAGCAGAGTGGTAGGAATATTAACATAACTTATTCCACGCATATAGGTGGCGGCGGCAAAGCCGCCCATGTCGCATATCATGCCGCCGCCGAGGTTGAGTAGCAGCGAGCTGCGTGTGGCACCATGCGAGAATAAGAAATTCCATATCTGCTCGGTGAAAGCGAGGGTTTTATTGCTGTCGCCCGCAGGGATGGTGAGAATATGCTCCCGGGGTATGTTTATGGTTTTCAAAACCAGTGGTAAACAGTGAAGACTCGCGTTTTCGTCGGTCAACAGAAAAATCTGCTCAATAGGCGTTGCCACTGTCGCATCGCGTATGGAAAGATCCAAATCGTAGGTTAACATGCTATAGAATTTCGAAAATTTGCTTAATTTGCTTGCAAAGGTACAATTTTTTTCATATCTTTGCAACATATTTTGTAAAACCTCAGCAGACTGTTCTTTTGTTGCTGAAGAGTAATGTGTTAGTTTCTTGAAATGTATTCCGTAAAAAAAATATTATTGGTGGTGATGCTCAGTGTTGTGCATTGCTCCTTGTCGCATGCCGACGAAGTTCGATATCTTACTACCGACGAGTTCAAACAATTGTTTTTCGACTTTACTAAGACCAATCAATGGCAGTATAAGGGTGAAAAACCTTGTGTTATCGATTTTTACACCACGTGGTGCGGACCTTGTAAGCGCTTAGCGCCGATAATGGCTGAGTTGGCTGAAGATTACTGCGATCAGGTGGTATTCTACAAGGTGGATACCGATCGCGAACGCTCAATGGCATATTTCTTCGGGATATCAAGTATCCCGCAGATTTTGTTTGTACCCGTTGATGGGCAGCCTCAGTTGGCGCGCGGACTTCTGCCAAAAGAATTATTGCAACGCGCCATAAGCGAAATATTCGGAATACCTACAACAAACGAATAAAATTATTTGACGATGACAACAGTTTTTCTTACAGGAGCCACCGGCACTATGGGTTGGGCCGGAATGAAGGAGTTGCTCAATTATCCTGATAATTATAAAATTCGTATTCTTGCCCGTCCGAGTGAGAAAAACAAACGCAAACTGGCTCCCCTCGCTTCGCAGGTGGAGATAGTATGGGGTAATCTGACCAAGTACGAGGATGTGCTCCGTGGTGTGGAAGGTTCGGATATTGTGCTTCATGTGGGTGGTATGGTTTCGCCTGCAGCCGATTATCGACCTATATCAACGCTTAAGACCAACATAACAGCTGCCAAAAATATACGAGATGCTATTCTTGCTCAGACAAATCAGCCTCGTTTGGTGTATATAGGGTCGGTGGCTCAGATGGGCGACCGTCGTGAACCTCTGCATTGGGGGCGTACAGGCGACCCTATATGCGTGTCGGCATACGACCATTACGGCATAACCAAAGCGCTTGCAGAGCGCATACTTACCGACTCGGGAATAAAGCGTTGGGTGAGCCTTCGCCAGTCGGGTATTCTCTATCCCGCTATCCTAAAGAACTACGACCCCATAATGTTCCACGTGCCGATACGTGGTGTGTTGGAGTGGGCAACGATAGAAGACTCAGGGCGTTTGCTTGAGCGTGTTTGCCGCCAGTTACCTGACGATTTCTGGAACAGATATTATAATATAGGGTCAGGTGAACAATACCGTTTGTCGAACTACGAGTTTGAATGTCTGCTGTTGAAAGCGATAGGCTGTCCGAAACCCGAACAGATATTCAATGCCGAATGGTTCACTACACGTAATTTCCATGGTATGTGGTATGCCGATGGCGACGTGCTTGAGCAGTATTTGCATTTCCGTGCTAACATACCTGTTGATGAATACTTTGAGCAGATGAGCCGTAGCCGGTCGGTGCCCGCCGGTATCCGTTTCGCTAAAGCGACGAAAGCGGCTAAACTGGTGCCTCACCTCGTGAAAGCTGCTATGTGGTTTATGGCAAACAAACCCGTGCACGGTACGCAGACTTGGATTAAGCAAAACAACGAGCAGCGCATACATGCTTATTACGGTTCGCTTGAGGCTTACAAGGCAATACCCGATTGGAAACATACCGATTTGTCGCATCCATCCGACAAGGTTGTGATGCTCGACCATGGTTACGACGAAAGCAAACCGCTTAGCGAGTTAACGCTCGACGACATGCAGAAAGCAGCTGCTTTCCGCGGTGGCAAATGTTTGAGTGTGCAGATGACAAAGGGCGACCTCGACACTCAGCTTGAGTGGCAGTGTGCCGAAGGGCATAAGTTTAAGGCATCGCCCCGACTTATATTGCTCGGCGGACATTGGTGTCCCGAATGTTTTCCTTTCCCATATTCGCCCGAAGTAATAGAGAAAATGTCGGTATCAGGTGTTGCTTCTCGTCCGTGGCAGTGGGATGCCGAAGCAAAACGTAATCCGTTCTTTGCGCAAATATGGACTCCTCTGCACAATGCCGGCGAGAATAATACATACGACTACCATATCTTCGATGGATGGGAATGAGGAAAATGTTCTAATGTTTTTAATGCTATAATTAACCTTGTATTTCTATGACTTGCCTATAGCAGATGAGCTTCTTGATGCACTCGATTCGATGAACTTCAGCGAGTGTACTCCTGTGCAAGAAGCTGCTATACCTCCGCTTCTTCGGGGGCGTGATGTTATCGCTTGTGCTCAGACCGGTACGGGCAAGACAGCAGCATATACTATTCCTCTTCTCGAGAATCTTCTTCGTGATAATCACGACCCCAATGGCATCAATGCGCTTATTATGGCTCCTACTCGCGAACTCGCACAGCAGATAGATGCGCAGGTTGACGCCTTTTCTTATTTCATGCCATTCTCATCGGTGGCAGTGTATGGCGGTAACGATGGCAGTGCGTTTGTGCAGCAGAAAAACGGACTGACACGCGGAGCCGACATAGTGATAGCCACGCCCGGACGACTGCTCTCGCATCTGAATTTCTATAATATCGACTTCTCAAAACTTAAGTATTTCATTCTCGACGAAGCCGACCGCATGCTCGACATGGGTTTCTTCGACGATATAATGGCTATTGTTCGCCGACTGCCTGAGGAGCGTCAAACCGTAATGTTCTCTGCCACTATGCCACGCGAACTGAGGCGTCTTGCCCGCTCGTTTATGCATAATCCTGTAGAGGTGAACATTGCCGTATCGCGTCCGCCGGAAACTATATTGCAGCAGGTTTGTTATTGCGAGAATGGCGAGAAGATAGGTGTTGTAAGGCGCTTGCTGGGTGAGGAAAGCGGCAGCGGGTCTGCTCAACTCAGTAAGGTAATACTCTTTGTGGGTAGAAAGCGCAATGTGAGAGAGATAACAACAGCCCTTCGCCGAGAGGGTGTTAATGCCCGCCAGATGCACTCCGACCTTACTCAGGCAGAGCGCGACGAGGTTATGCTTGATTTCCGTAATGGCAAAGTGGGTGTGCTTGTGGCTACCGATATAGTGGCCAGAGGAATAGATGTTGAGGATATACCTTTGGTAATCAATTATGATGTGCCGCGCGATGCAGAGGATTATGTTCACCGTATAGGCAGAACGGCGCGGGCAGAAAATCGAGGACGGGCAGTAACACTCGTCAATTCTCAAGACAAACGATTTTTTGAAAAGATAGAACGCTTCCTTAAGAGGAAAATCGAGGTGTTACCGGTTACGTGCTAACACTTTGTGTTGTTCTTTGCTGATATTAGTGTAGAGATTTCCGCCCGCAGGCGGACGTCTCAGGGTTGGTTGTTAGTGCACTGCTAATGCAGCATCACATCACGCTATGTCAACAATCTTTGCCCAGTATAACCCTCTCAATATAGTCCGTTATGTCTCGTCTCTCCCGCCTTATCATTCCGATTCTGCTGCTCAGTATGACGATTGCGCCTCTGCATGCAGAAACAACCACCTATACCTTCAGTTCTAAAGCATGGGCTGCCACTCCCGCTAATTGGACCGGTACCATGGATGCAAATCAGTTTAATGCATCGGCTTCACCAAAGGGAGCCCAAGTAACGGTTGCTAAATCAGGTGTGGTTGTAACTTCTCCTATCTCTTTCACAAATGTAACACAAGTGAAGGTTATATATACTTCCACAGGCAAAGCGGTTGGTTCTATAAGTGTCCAAATAGGTAGTAACACTTCTCTTGCGGCTCAGGATGTAGCTAAAGGTCAGTCCGAGACGGCTCTTACCTTTACCCCTTCTTCTGCACAAACAGGAAATGTGAAGTTCACTGTTATTTGTACAACAAATTCAATAGGTATAAACTCAGTAATTATCACCCATAGCGGTTCAGGTGGTGGTGGCGGAGATCCTGATCCCGAACCTTGTGACGATTGCGGGAGTGGCGAATGCGATATATTCTATGAGACATGGGACGGCACCTCAGGTACCGGCGGCAATGATAATCAGTGGAGCGGTTCGATAGCATCAAGCACTGTTGTTCCTGACCGCGCCAATTGGACTTATGTACATGGCGGTGGTGCCAATCAGTGCTTGAAGTTAGGTACAGGAAGTGCTAAGGGTAGTGCTCAGACACCGCCGCTTGCTTATACAGGCAGCAATAACCTAACGCTCACATTCCGTGCAGCCGCATGGAATGGCAACACAGAGAAACTTACGGTTAACCTAACCGCCACAAATGCTACTCTGTCGGAGTCGTCGGTAACACTCGAGAAAGCGACATGGAATAGCTACGAAGTTACTTTATCGGGCGTTTCGACGGGCTTCAAGGTGAAATGGGAGGCTGCTAATGCAAGCAACAACCGTTTCTTCCTTGATGATATTTGCATAAAAGAAGCAGCGCCGGCTGCTACATACAACGTAACTCTCTCACGCAGCGGGATAACAGAGGTGGTGAACGGTGTGACGGAGGGAACTCTGTTAGATAACATTGATGGCACAGGTGCGCAAGGCGGTTGCGACGAATGGCGGTTTGTGGGCTGGACAAAGACCGAACGCCCGGCACATAACGATGCGAGTCCGATAGAATTGGTAACACAAGTAACCGACGCCGGTCCGTATTATGCCGTGTATGCAAAAGAGAAAGAAGGCGGTTTAGGTAAGACTCATACCATGCTGGAATCGGATGCTTCGGGCACTTTTACTATTGCAGATGGAATAACCGGAGTTGGTGCAAAAGGAACGAACGAGAATAATGCTCCGGCATGGTACGAACCTTCCGTGAGGTTCTATGGCGGGAACACGCTTACCATAAGTTCCACTTCGGCTAATCTTACGCGCATTGCCTTTACTTTCCAATCGGGCGGGGGTTCTAACGCAATAACAGCGTCGTCGGGTGAGATGAGTAATTCTAACACTGTATGGACAGGCGATGCCGTGTCGAGTGTAACATTCACTATCGGCGGCACATCGGGTCATCGCCGTATTCAGGCAATAACCATAGGCGGAGGCGGCTATGAGTTCTACAGCACCACGGCCTTGTGCGGACCGCATTTCGAATTATCGGGTCAGACGTGGGTAACATCCACTGCCGGACAGACGGTGAAGGCGGTATTGGATGTAGAAGCCATACTGTTCAATGGTGCTGCTACAATGTCAGCAACCTCTTCGTCGCCGCAGTTCAACATAGTGGGATTGGCAAACACGGCTATCCCTGTCGGCGGTAATGCTCATACAACTTTAGTGGTGGAATATACGCCAGTAGCCACAGTTGATGGCACTGAAGCGACGACTATAACCATAACTGCTACCGACCCCACGGAAGGTGCAATAAGCAATACTTATACGCTTAGCGGGCGGCATCTGCCAACCGATTTCGTTATAGCAACCAAGTATAACGATACATGGCTTGCCTTACCTGCCAACATGGCGGGAGCCAATAAGTATGCAGGTGTGGAAATAACTGTCGATGACAACGATAACCCTACAGCGGCTCAGGCATCGGTTGCTACTTTGTATGGACTGAAAGCCGTAAATGCGGCTAATTATGCCGAATATGGCGACAGAGTGAGGTTTGTAGGTAATCTGGGCAAGATGCTCTGGGGCTCGGATGCGGCATCGGCAGGAACAATAAATAATAATCTTACCGAATCGGCAAGTCATAACTATGAATGGACACTCACCACCGATGATGGAGCGAACTATACTATACAAAATGTGGCATACGATATAAAAGCCGGAAACACTCCCGGCTACCGTTCGCTTAAGTTTGATAATAGTTCTAATGTGCTTAAGTTCGGTATGTATGTTAACGGGCAGAGTAGTATGAGGCTGCTGCCCGTTAGTTGCAATAACCAGCCTACTGTTAGCCAAATAACTACTACATCGTCAACTGCAACAATCACTTTTGTGGGCAATCCTCTGACCGACTACAATCTGTATATCAAACAAGGCGGAGTTGAGATTCCCGGACTTGCGCAGACGACTATCGAATCGCCGATAATGATAGAAGGTCTGACACACAGCACTACCTACACTTGTATTATTTCACCTTCAACGATTGCCGACGACTGTAGGCTTGAGGCTGAATTCACCACCAAGTCGGCTCCTATAGATATCGTATTGTCGAGGAAAGGCAAGACGGAAACTCTAACGCAGGTGGAGAACCCCTATCTTTTGCCGGAGAGTGCCGACGCTTGCGAGGAATGGCAGTTTGCAGGATGGAGTGCGACACCTGTTGCGGAAAACTCAACATCCTATACCCGGATAACCCAAGCAACGGCAGATGGTACGTACTATGCTGTGTATAAACAGCCGACTGGCGACGATTCGTACTCGCTTGTAACGTCTGCTTCCCAATTGGTGGCAGGTTCTACATACGTTATTGCATACTACGATGAGGTGGAAGGCGAAGGCTCAACGGCAGGGGCATATAACAGCAAGAATAAGTATTTAGAACAGAACACAGCCTCTGTCTTCAATGCCACAGGCACCAAGATAATTAAGTTAGGTGGAGGTACACAGCAGTTTGTGTTAGGCGGTAGTAGCGGATATTGGACTCTTACATCTTCCGGTTTGTTGCGGGCAACAGCAGCAAAAAGACTCGCTTTAGGCGGTGAGAATGGTGAGAGCACATGGGACATAACGATAGCCGACAACGAGGCAACGATAACGAGCAACGATGCAACACTCGGTGTCATAAAATTCAATTCTTCGAATCCGAGATTTACCAATTACACTGCTTCGGCAGCCGATTTATTACTGCCTCGTCTCTATCGGCACGATGCTTCCCTTAAATACAGTAGTGCGGCAAGCACATGTATCGATTGTGACGACTCAGGTGCATATTTCAGTCTTGGAGAGGAGGTTACGCGTAACACCGAGAGCGATAATTTCATAAACGAAGTGATGTATGTTAAAACCAATAACTCCGCTAAATCGTGGACTTCGAGCAATAGTGCTGTGGCTACGGTAGATGAACTGACGGGCGAGGTAAGCATCATGGGCGAAGGTACAACCACTATCAGTATGCGGCAGGCAATAGATATGACCAATTCACCTGATAATGTGTGTGCGGTGAAGATAAGTTACCTGCTTACGGTGATTAAGCCTACGGTGGATGTGGTTGAGGTAACAGCCGATGACAAAATTATCATCGAACATGATATCGATAGTGATAGCAAACTTGTGGTATCAGAACTTGTGGAGGGAACAGATGGCAACATAGCCGACGATATATTCATATCTAAGTATTTCGAGGCAGCCAATAATATGAAGTTGTTCGGTATATATAACGGAACGATGAAGTATATCGACCTCAGTCGCCTAAGGGTACGTGCAGGGGATAATTCGTGGTCAACAGGCAAGGGACAACAGAATTATATTGAATTTAAAGATATAGCAAAACTCGGTAGTGACTTCCGCGATTACCGCATGCCGCCTTGCACCGAACTTATATTCTGGTCGAACAACTATGGTGGCGACAATAAAACACTGCGCGATTGCATAAGTATGACTATCGGTGGCGAGACCTACGACTACGACGATATGGAGAACGGTGTAGTACCTAATTGGTATTGCTTGGGTGCTACTTCTGATTACGGCATGAAAGATGCTGACGGTAATAATCAGTTTACATTCAATGGTGATGAGTCGCTTATACTCGAGCGCACCAACGATGGCGGCTTAACTTGGGAGGCAATCGACCTCTTTGGCGCAGGTACACAAGAGGCACCGCTTACACCTAAATATGCTAACAAGAACCAACGACCCGACCCTGCAGAAGGAAACGGTAAGATAAAAGAGGCAGAGAATAAAAAAGACAATGAGAAATATACTATCAATGGCAATGCTAACACACCGCTTAACGATTCCCCCGGTGGCTTTTGGGCTAAAGTAGCAGGTATCGACATACCTCTTAGCACCAACCGCTATTATCTTGTTCGCAAGAAGGAAGTTAAATCGGGTGCTAATGCTGTTGCAAGCAATACCGAGTTGTTCGCAACACTTGAGACGGAATGGACAGGTAAGCCTGTTGGCGGCGATGATGCCGCATTCTGCTATTCGGGCGAGATGTTCGCTGAAGTAGGACAGTACGACTTTGCTAATTATTACTCTAATTACGAAGAGATATCGCTCGACGAGCAGGATTTTCAGCATGAGGCTGATGGCACATGGTCGATACATGTGGATAATCTGTCGCAGTACTCGTGCCAGATGTTGCGAGTAGAGGTGGTTGATAAGGACGACAAAACCGATGTAAAGGCACGCGTTGACTATCCGGTACCTATTATCGTTACAGGAACGAAAACAACGGCAGACGCCATCTTCACCGACCACGATGTAGAGACTTGCCGAAGTTGCAATGTAGTGGTACTCGGCGAGGCTACACTCGAGAAGGCCGCTACGGGAGATATAAGCGAAATCAATGATCTGGAAATATATGCAGGTGGAAAATTGAAGATACCCGCCGAGCGCAGTTTGTCGATTAACCAACTCGTTATGCGCTCGAAGGAAGATGTGGTGTCGAGGCTTGCTGTTGACGGAACGCTCGACCGTGCCGTAGCTGATATTTATTTCGATAAACGTATCACCGAAGACCGCTGGTATTGGTTTGCTCTGCCTTTCGACTGCAATGTGGCTGACATACACTTCCGCACCTATCAGACAACCAACCCGCAATATGGTACCGATTATGTTATCAAATACTACGACGGAGCCACTCGTGCTACGGGAGTACAGTCGGGCAACTGGAAAGTGTTCGAAGGCGAGACATTGCTAAGTGGTGTGGGGTATATACTCGGAGTAACACCTCATGCAGGTCATAAGTTCCTCGAGATGCGTTTCCCGATGCGCAATGCCAACATCGAAGCTACTACTCGTGCCACGATAAATGTACCGGTTAAGGCGTACGGAGCTACTACCGATGTGCGTCCTAACAACTTGGGCTGGAACCTCGTAGGTAATCCTTACTTGGATGATTATGGCGGAGTCAATCTCGGTTATGCTGCCTCACCGTTGAAATGTGGTAAGTTGGAGAAAGAGATGCAAAATGGTAAATGGACAGGGCATTGGACTTTGAACACCACCGGCGAATATGGCAGTTTGCGATATGTGGTAGTGCCTACTGAGGGTGGTTATGGCGACTACGAGCAAGTGGCAATTGGCACTAAAGAGATAGAACCGTTTATGAGTTATTTCGTTCAGATAGACGGTAACTCCGACGGTCAGGAACTGAGTGTTCAGTTTGCTGAGGCAAACCTGCCACCGGCATCAATCCGCCGCAGAGCCTATTCGCCTTATACTGAAGAGCCTATTGTATGGGTTGAGCTGTCGCTTTCTAACGAGCAACATCAGAGCGACCTTACCACACTGCTTATAAACGATGGTTTTACCGACGACTACGATATGATGAACGACCTCGTTAAGTGGCGTGGCGACCGCTATTCACGTTACTCAAAGCCGGTGCTTGCCTCGCGAAACAATCAAGGCGAGATGGCATTCAATGCTTTATCTGAAGAAAGTGCTCAGGCAGGTGTTCCTATCAACTACTTTGCGTCAGCCGATGGTTACTACACCTTCCATCTCACCGACACCTACGATACAAGAGAGGTTGAGGCGGTGGAACTGCTTGACACGAAGCTGCAGCAGACCTGTAACCTGCGCTGGGAAGACTACACCTTCTATTCGACGCGTACCGACGATACAAAGCGGTTCGTGCTTCGAGTGCGATTGCGGAAGGGCGGCGATATAGCTACCTCAGAGGAAGAACACAACCACGAAGATGCATTTGCTCTTGTGCGCGATGGTGAGGTGCTAATCGACGGATTGTCGGATGAAACCAAGATATGGGTATATACCATGGATGGCAGATTGGTAGCAACTGCTCGGTCACACAATGGTAGCGCAATAATAATCAGTCTGCCTCAGACGGGTGTATATAACATTCGTGTTGTAGGTCAGAGATGTTCACAAACTTTAAGAACGATAGTGAGATAATTCAGATTTCAGATTTCAAATTTCAGATTTCAGATTTCAAACTTTAGCGGCATGAAATTAAGCGACTTGCCTGATATAATAAAGATGCAGTTCTTGCAGAAAATATTGTTTATTATGTTACTCGTTGTGGCTTGCGCAGCAATGTGTGTACTATCGGTGCATTTCGAAGAAAAGCGTTTGCGCGAAGCGGACTCTCAGGTAAATACCGACAATGATATATTTGCAAGATCGGCTGCGGGCAAACAAAACGAACTTATTTTCAAGCCGCATAATCAGTCGCAATTTAATTCTACTCATTCCAGTAAGCATATATCTTCGAATGTTCATCACTCACCGATAATAAGCAGTAATAGTTCGTCATATAAACTGCATGTCTTGAGTTCTGCTCGGTTGCATTCAACATCAGATAATGTGCAGCAAAAGGCAGGCAGCAGGCAAGCAGTATGGAGCAATAGTATGCAGGCACGAGTGCTGGCAAACACCGGAGTGGCAGCGTTGCCGCGTATCAGTTTCACTTCCACCTCGGCATTGTTGGCGGTCAACAACACCGAGCCGTTTGTCGAGTCTGAGCAACAACAGGGAAGACCTCGTCAACGCCTTCCTGAAGACGACCCTAATGAGCCAATGAAAGAGCCTATAGGGGATGTGCCGATATTGCTGCTGTTGCTGCTATGCGCAGGCTATAGTAAATTGAAAGTTGAAAAGTGAAAGGTTTTATAAAAACAATAAAACGAAGCTTGTTTACCGTTTAGTTTCGGTTTTCAGTTCTTCGATGTAATGATACATGTTCACTGTTTGCTGGCGACCTTCGCCTGTCGGCAGAATATTGAAAGCGTCGAATGCTTTGCGGGCATAGTCGATGGCTGACGAGATATCGCCTTCCGATTCGTATAGAGCCGCTAAGTTCGCGTATGCATAAGCACGTGTCTGTTTGGCTTTGCGGTTGTTGCCAGTGGTTTCAGCAGCCTGTTTCCAGAACAAGGCTGCCTGCCGGAAATGAGTGTGTGTGTACTCACGCATTCCCTTACTTATATTAGCATCGTTGTTCTCGTAGAAATAACGGTCGCGTTTCTGCCACTGCGGAGTGAACAGCTTGCCTACTAATTCGCCTACGTACATAGCCATATCTTCAGCTGCCTGCTGCCTTTCGGGCAGTGCGGCTATAGCTTTCTCAGGTGTGTCTTGTTCAGCTTCCCAAAGCAATGTGTCGCTTTGGGTGTGCTGAATGGTCTTTCCGTCGGTGTAGGTTATCGACCACGAGGTGAACTCTACTACTTGCAGGTAGGCATAGAATGTACCATGCGCTGTTTGATAAAGTTCGCTCACATCGTTTACTAATAACTGGTCGAGCGACATTACTGCTTCTGTGTCGTATAGACGGCACAGACTATCTACTTTTTGGTGAGTGAGCAGTTCTTTCGAGAATGGCTGCGATGAGTTGTTTTCCGTGCGGTCGAGAATGCTTATGGCATCGAAGCATTCGCTGTCGTCGAATGCCTGTTGTAGTCCGAAAAGGCAATATACAGGGCATTTCTCGGTGCTATATTCCATCTGGTGTGCCGACGACGACTGAATATACCAATGTCCCCAGTCGTCGGGCTGCCGCGTGGTGTTGTTCACCAAAAGAAGGTTACCCGCTTTGCGAGGCATTCTTTTAGCAGCCGGCACGCGCACTTCGATGGTTGTATGCCATTGCTGAGCATTTAGCATCAAACATGAAACAACAACTAATGCTGATAATATGTGCA
>JAFSTG010000087.1 GCA_017450605.1 Paludibacteraceae bacterium
CCCCGAGTGGCTCGTCAATTGTGGAGGATATTATATCCTCAACCCTTGTTTGCCCGAGGTCAAGGAACGCATCGCAGCGGTAGTGGCCGACCTCATCGGACATTACGATGTCGATGGTATAATCTTCGACGATTACTTCTACCAGTCCGGCTATCAGAATAGTTATGATGACAGTTACTATACCGCATCGGGGACCAAGCTCTCTCGCGCTGACTGGCGACGTGAGCAGGTCAACGACATGGTACGTATGGTACGCGACACGATTCGTGCTACCAAACCCTATGTTTCCTTCGGTATAGGCCCGGCAGGCATTGCCGGTACATCTTCTACCTCTGCACCAGTCTATGGCGTCGATCCCTGCCCGGTAGGCTCTGACTGGCAGTACAACGGCATCTACTCCGACCCGCTCGCATGGTACGATCGCGGACTGATTGATTACATGGCACCGCAGTGCTATTGGAAGATTGGCGCAGGCAACGACTATGCACAACTCTCCGCATGGTGGTCGTATATAGCTTCGCACTTCAACCGTCACGTCTATATATCGCAGTCTATCGACGGCGTGGTTGGAGATAATAGCAGTATATCAGGTAGTCAGTTCCATGCTGATGAGATTGCCAATCAGATGCAGTTGGATCGGGACTTTGATCACATGGGAGCTCCGGGGTCGTGTTGGTATTCGCTCAATGATGGTATGGCGGCAAGAAACTATTTCCGTGACATACGCCGTTTGGCTAATCCATATCCGGCTGTAGTGCCGATGATGGCTTGGTATCGCACCAACAAGCAACTGTTTGTTGAGTCGATCGTTGACAAGGATGGCAAACTCTCCTGGACTGTTCCCGAAGAAAATCTCCGTTATGCCGTCTATTCCGTTCCGGCTGACAGCGTCGGCTATCCGGGCATTGTTGGATCCTCGCGTTACCTGCTGGGCACGACCTACACCAATTCATGGCCATACAAACCTTCGTCAACGAATACGTACGCTGTAGCTGTTCTCGATCGTTATGGCAACGAGTTCCCCGCACGCACTAAGGGTAACAAAACGCTCGGCGAGTCTGTCGCCGTGCAGACAATGTATCCGGCTAACGGGGCATCAGTTCTACTGCCTTGCTGGTTCAGTTGGCAACCGGTTGACAAGGCGGATAGTTACTTCTTCCAACTCTCAAAGAACTCCGACTTTTCCACTATCGATTACGAGTGTGAGACAATCGATCCGATGTTCTACATCGGGCATGTTGAGTGGCTAAAAGATGGTGTGACTTACTACTGGCGTCTGCGTACGCGTGGTATTAACCGCATGGATACTTATTCGCCCGTACAGAGATTCACAGGCGCACATTTCCATTTGATCTCGCCGATGGATGACCAGCGCGACTGTAGTACTACACTGACCGTAATCTGTGACAGTGTATATGACGACAATCCGACTTACACTTTTGAGATTGCTTCGGCAAATACGTTCGCGAGTGATAAAATGGTATATAGCGCCACTGCTTCTGTGCCGAGAGTAGTCATTCCGGACTCGACGTTGTTGTACTCTACGTATTATTTTGTAAGAGCAAGCGTAACCTATTCCGGTATATCCGCAATATCCAATGTGGTGCGATTCCGCACGGAGGCGCAACAGGTTCCCGTGCCGGTTATCATTGCCCCTGTTGACGGTGATACGATTGTCGGTTTAGATGTGGAGGTGTGTTGGCAGCAGCAAGCGTCGTCAGGCTTCCGTATTGAATTGTCAACCAAGGAGTCTTTCCCGGGAAGAAAAACAGATGTAGCAGAAGAGGAATATACAACATGGTGTCACACATTTGCCAACGTGGAGCCGGAGACATACTTTATCCGTGTGATGGCTGCTGCTGACGGCGCATGGACGGAACCAAGCGAAGTAGTCAAGATTGTCGTACAGACCCCCACAGCTTTACGCCCCGTTCATGCTACTGACAAACCCGCAAAAGTGATGCGTGATGGACAACTGCTGATTTTCATTAACGGGGAATACTTCGACATGTTCGGCAACCGTATAGCGGCTGTTCACGAACCATTATAGTGGAATCGTTTACGAGCCGTTCTCGAGCCGTTTACGAGCCGTTTACGAGCCGTTCTCGAGCCGTTATCGGAACTATATCGGAAGTAATGCATGATTAAACTACAAAATAATATATTTTTCTTAACTGCATCGAGTCGGAGATGACGTGTCTTCACCGGGAAGATGCAAATCTATTAACTCAAAACACAAATGCTATGAAGAAATTATTTTCTTTATGTATGGCAACATTACTCACAATGAGTATGTTTGCAGCCACGAAAACTGTTGCTACGGTTGAGAAACTGTGGTCTGGCGAAGTGCTAGGTTGGGCTGCTGCCGATTCGCGCCAATGGACCGGATACGGCGAGTATGTCTACTGGGAAAGCAAAGCCAACCATGTTATTTTGGGAACGAAGGATGGTATCAATGTTGATACCGTCATCGTGAACGACAAAATCGATGGCACAGCATTCTGCGTGGACGGTGCTGGCAACTGGATTGTTGAAGGTACATTCCCCAACACTCCGTCACACCTTTTCCTTGTAAAGCGTGCGGACACAACTTTCGTTGACATCCCCGTTACAGGTCTTGGCCGTACGGATATCGCTACCGCTACAGGTAACGTATTCTCGGCTGAAGGTGGCGTGGTATTCCTCTATGGTAACTCGGTTAACCTGTTGGCTATTGCCATTAAGAACGCAGGCGCTGAGGGCCAGGAAGTGATCACCAAGGAGATAGGTATCAAAGGCAGTAATGTTCAGAACTTTGTTGTAGCCGGTGATACAACCAACCAGTACGTGCAACGTCGTTCATCCGGTCAAACAGGTTTCTATTACTACGAGAATGGTGTGGACAAAGGTGCTATTGAAGGAATGACCGGTTACAAAGCAACGACGCTCGGTGGTGCGATGGTAGAACTGGCAGGCAAAACGTTTGCTATCTATCCTGCCGGCACGACTAACTACTCTTCGGAGTTCTCTGTTGCTAATTTGACAGATGGATCTTTGGCTGTTGATAAAGCAGATGCATCTAAGACAGTCTTTTTTGCTAATACGGCTACTGCTGCTAATTCCACTGATGTCGGTATCTTTGCTAATGCTACTAAGATTGATGACAATAGTGCATACATTCAAGTAGGTAATGGTTCTGACGGTACTGCCCTTTTCAAACTGAACGTTTCTGTAGCAGCGGAAGTTGTTGTTGCGTGCAATGAGGAGCAAGGTTCGGTTACCGGTGGCGGTGATGTCGCTATTGGAGGCAACGCTACCGTTGAGGCTACTCCGAAACTCGGCTTCGAGTTCGTGGCTTGGAAGAATGGTGACGAAACCGTTTCGACCGATGCTAAGTACACCTTCACTGTTACGGAGAATATTACACTTACCGCTATTTTTGAAGCAAAAGAGAATGTAACGATTACTCTTGCTGTTAACAATGCTGAAATGGGTGCAATCACTCTGCCTGATGGCATCGTAATGGGTGAAAACTCTGTTGTATATGGCACGCTGGTTGAACTCACTGCTGTTCCTGCCGAGGGTGCAACCTTCAAAGGCTGGTTCAAGGGCGAAGACCTGTATTCCGCTGATTATACCATTAAACTCAATGGCAAGGAGAGCATCTCGCTCGTCGCTACGTTTGTAAACGTGCTGACTCTTGCTTATGAACTCAATGGCGGTGTTACCAACGATTCAAACTGGACAAGCAAAGGCCAGTTGATGTTGGAGATCCAGAATGATTACAACGCTAAGTATAGTGCAAGTCTTGCTGTTGTCAAGGAGGAGAACGGTATTTGCTACTTCAAGATTGGTGATGACTGGAAGACCGAAGCTGAGGCACAGGGACAAATAGCTACTGTTGCAGGCTTCTTCCAGAACAAGACATGGTCTGCAGACCAGAAGTGCGCTAACCTCTTCCTCAACAATCCGAAGTATCAGTTCTTGGTTGACCTTATCGACCATTTCAGAACGTCGGCTATGGCAGATCGTGGCGAAGCCCTGCTGAGCGAAATGACAACTTCTGTGGCTGATGCATATTTCCGTGCTGATGTTTCCGGCTTCATGCTTAACTCTCCGGCTACGGATGGTTATCCTTATACTTGCGACTGGGCTAAGAAAGGACAACCCGATTCATACTATCCTGTATGGGGACACGCATTTGCTAATCCCGAGGAGATCGTTGCTGAGATTACTCTAAACGCTCCGTACAAGGCCGGCTTCACGTTTGATGGCTGGTATGCAGAAGAGGACTTCTCCGGTGATAAGGTAACGAAAGTTGGTCCCGAGTCCAAGATCCCGGGCAACAAACTCTATGCTAAGTGGGTTGAATACATCCCGACACTCACTGAGATTAGCGCAATGGATAAGGATATAGTGACCAAGGCCAAGGGTGTTGTTACCTATGTTAACGGCAAGAACGCTTATATTCAAGATGCATCAGCCGGTATGCTGTTATTTAATGCTTCTGCTAATCTTGATCTTCAAGTTGGCAAACAGGTTGTCGTTAAAGGCAAGACGGCCGTTTACGGTGGTGCTCCTGAATTGGCAGAGGTAACACTTGAACGTTCAGAAGACGGCACAATGCCGGCTGCTGTTGCTCTTGCAAACCTGGCTGCTGCAAAGGCTGAACCACTCAAGTACTTCGGACAACTCATTTCGTTTAAGGGACTTACCATCGTAGCACTTGATAACTACAAGAACCCGAGTTTGTCGGACGGCGTGGATACAGTTGTTTGCTACAAGATGTCGGTTGACGAAACGAAGTTCCCTGTTGGCACTAAGGTAAATGTTACTGCCATTGCCGGTTACTTCAACGGATTCCAACTCGTAGGTGACGTAGCAGGTATCGTTGAGGCTCCGTTCGCAGGCAAGGATGAGTATAACTATCCTGCCCGTGGCGAGAATGGCCAGTTCACACTTGAGAACAAGTGGCTCATTAGCAACAAGCTCGACAACTATATATCTAACCGCCCTGCCGCTACGAACTTCTGCCGTGGCATGGCTGCCAAGGATGGTATGATGTACTTTATCGATCGCTCCAATGCTCAGATTGTAGTAGTGGACGCTACTACCGGTAAGATGCTTGAGCCGATTAAGATTACAGGCGATCATCTGTTCCAGAAGCAAGATGCGGAGTCCGGTGAGTGGAAGGATGATGTTACGTTGGCTTACAACGACATCAAGTTTGATAATGCTGGTCACTGCTTGGTTGCAGCATGCTCCGGTGGAGACCAAAGCGCTTATGTTTACATTGTTGATTTGGCAACAGGTGCTGCTACTGAATTGATCAAGGAGCGTATTCGTGACAACGAGGACAATGCTGAGGATGAGTGGCGTATGGATGCCATCGGTGTTTATGGTGACGTGACGAGTAAGGCTGTTGTTATGTTTGGTAACTCAATGAACAAATCATTGCACGCTGCTTACAAGTGGGATATCAACAATGGTAAACCTTCGCAGGCTGAACGTATTGACCTTGTTGTTAAATCTACCGATGACACCTATCTCTGGAAGAATGAGACCGAACTTTATGTAGAGGACAACTCTGCATGTCAGGTATTCCCGGTTGATTTCAATTACTTCTATTGGGATCACCACAGCTGCCGTCCGACGCTCTTCAATATGGACGGTAAGTTCATTGATGACCTGAAGGCTTGCCCGACAACCGTCGTCGTTGCTAACAACGAGGGTGACACTTGCAAGGTTGGTTCCGGCCACAATGGCATTTGCGAGTTCCAGATCGGAAAGGATTACTTTGTAATCATGGCTGCTACTAACACGGCAGAGGTTCCCGCTTCCTCATTCGCTCTCTTCAAGTTTGCTGATGAGGCCAAGGAGTTCTCAGGTCTGACTCCGTTGTGGTTCTTCCCGAATGACGGTATGGGTAGTTCTACAAATGCTTATCGTACCGCAGTTCCGACTGTTGAAGTAAACGGCAACAAGGCTACCATCTATCTGTACACAGGCGAGAACGGCTATGGCGTATATGAGATGACTGGTGTTGCTGACGACGATGCAGTTGCCAATGTAGGTATGGATCCCGCTATCAAGGCTGAGAAGCGTATTGAGAACGGTAACCTCTACATCATCCGCAATGGCGTACGCTACAATGCGCAAGGTGTAGTAGCTCAATAAACTCTTCTTACAAGGGGGCACATTCCGTGCCCCCTTGTTTTTAACTATAATCGAAGACTGATTTTTATAGGTTTGTTTCTAAATATGAAACGCAGTTTTCTTTTATTCTTTATTGTATTACTTTGTCGCTCATCGTGGGCGATAAGCCTTAATGGTGTCGATTACTCGATTGACACGATCGTTCAGTATCCTGCCGGCCCGGGTGCTACATACTATCAGTTACGTATGCAGCGCACCTCCGACCGCACAGGCCGTCTCGACTGTTATCTGCTCGCAGTCGATACGCGTAACCCTTACGTGGGAGTAGAGCAGATCCTTGGCAAAGACCAGCTCGTTGGCACCGAACGCCCTTCGGCGATGGCTACACGCAAATCTACCGGCACACATATCTATTATGCAGGTGTGAACGGTGACTTTTTTGCAACAACGGGCGACGTGGGCAGACCCGTAGGTCTGACTGTCGTCAACAATGAATATGCTTACACACCTACAGCCAACAGGCGCCTTGGAGGTGTGGACGAAAATATGCATGCTGTTATAGGCACATCGATGAAGTATTCAGGCAAACTTGTGTTGCCGGATACGACCTATACTATCCAACATGTCAATTATACGCGAGCCGCTGACGAGCTCGTACTCTATAACCAATACAACGGCAGCACCACCGGCACGAATATGTATGGCACCGAGCTGCACATTCGTCTGCTGCCTGATTACCAATGGCACACCTCAGGTACGCTCAAGGCCCTTGTCATAGATAAGCAGACGGGCGTAGGCAATATGGCTATCCACAAGGGCGAAGCCGTGTTGTCCGGTCACGGCACGATGCAACAGGTTCTCAACGACTTTGCCGTTGGCGATACGCTAACACTGCGCTTCTCCCTCAAGGTTGATGGCAGCAAGGTGAATATGGCGCAGTGTATAGGTGGTGATACCTATGCCCTCATAGTCAATAACGGCCAAGTGGAGCAGTCGGACTTCTGGAACGAACTGCACCCGCGTACCGCCTTCGGTTGCTCCGAAGACAAGAGTACACTCTATTTCCTCGTGGTTGATGGCCGCGAGGCGAGTGTCGGCTGTACGACTAAGGTGCTCGGTGAGATCATTCGTTACTATGGAGCATACACTGCTGTCAACTGGGATGGCGGCGGTTCGTCGTGTATGTATATATCTCCTTTCGGACCGCTTAACGATGGCTCGGATGGCGTGGAGCGAGCTGTTGGCAATGCTATGTTCGCTGTAGCCAATGTGCCTGATGATGATCGGACTATAGCCTCTATAGCTCCCTATCAACCGATTTGCAAACTGCCACGTTACGGTATAGCCGAACCGAAGTTCTTGGGCTATAACCGCTACGGCGTACTCATTGATACCTGCGTGCAAGGCGTACAACTCAGCTGCGACGCTTCGCTTGGCGAGATCCTCCCTGATGGCCGATTCCTCGCTTCGGGTACGCAGGACGGCCTGTTGCATGCCTCGCTTCCCGTAGAGGGCGCATCACCCCTTACTTGTGATCTGGTCATCCGTCTGCTCACAGGAGCACCGGTGGCCTTTTGCCTTGACTCGGTACTTGTCGATGCCGCGCACCCTTATACGGTGCAGATCCAATGCACCTCGGCCGGTCATACCTACGACTTGTTACCGGCAGCACTCACATGGACATCCGAAGATGAATCTGTCGCGGTGGTAGATGATACTGGTCTTATTTCCGCCGTCGGCGAAGGGTACACACGTGTATTAGGTGCAGTAGATGAATTCATAGATTCAATTACTGTACACGTTGTCCCGCGTGTGCGCGGACACCTCTGCTGGAATGATATGACTGATCCAGAAGCATGGGTGTTGTCTGCTTCCGATAACTTCAAACCTGCATGGGAGAATACGGATGTGTCGTTTAATTACGCTGGGGGTAGAGGCCCGTTCCTGCGTATTGACCATACAGTTCCTATCATGGCTATACCTGATACAATACGTATTCCTGTACGCACAGATGCCGTGCTGAAAAAACTTACAGTTGGCATTCGTCCGAACAACGACAAACAGGAGCGGAATATCGTGTGCTTTGAGAACGGCTTGCCTCTAAACGAGGATGCCAACATTGATGTACTCGTGACACAGGTCTTTGGTACAGATATGGCCGTATACCCGTTACATTTTGAGTATTTGTGGTTCCTTTTTGACCAAGCCACGACAAAGCAGCAGCATACAATCGCTTTTCAGGGCGTATGGCTGTTCGGGGAGCCGCAAGAGGAAGATGACTTGCCTTCTGTATCTGCCGGTAATAACCAAGGTGTCAGCAAGATTATTACCCCGGATGGCGTGCGAATCATCAAGGATGGAAAATCATATACCTTATTAGGATTATAAATCTCAATAGTATGAAAAATATCTTTACAACTCTTTTGCTTGTATGTGCGGCAAGTGTCTATGCCCTTACGCCGCGTGTCATCAGTGAGCAACAGCTCGGTCAAGGATTCTATCCGCGCATCAGTGCTGATGGCACGGAGGTGATCTATCTTGACAGCGAGCATGACTCGTATGCCGAGTCTCAGCCAACGGATCTGTATGTAACTAACGAGGATCTTAATCTTGTGCTCTATCGTGGTAGCGAACGTACCATCCTTAACCCGCGGGGCAACGATGTGCACTATGTGTGGTCGTCCGTTTCGCCGGATGGTAAGCGTATCATCTTCCACACCAAGTATGGCACGGAAATCTGTGATCTCAGCGGTCATATTCTCGCCAACCTTGGCATGCTCATCGATCCGCAATGGTACGGCAACGACTATGTAGTCGGCTCCACCGAGACGAGCGACGGGCATCAGTACCTGAGTTCATGCATCGCCATCATCGCTGCGGATGGCACAGGCTACACCGCACTCACCCGTCCTGAGGAGATGGGTATGCATCCGACCGTTTCACCGCGTACGGGACGTATAGCCTATGCCTCACTTGACGGAGATATGCGACTGTTGCAAATCAACCTTGCCGAAGAGCCTATACAGACTGTTCTGCCGCAGGTAAAGAAAGCACCGCAGCTTATGCGTGCTCCCCGTCGCGTCAAGAGTGCTGCGCCAAAGCCGCGTAATGAACTGAAGATTTACATCAATCCGGGGCACGGAGGTTGGGACTCGGATGATCGTAATATGGCCATATATCCCTTTAAGCTTGGTGATCATAACGGATTCTGGGAGTCACAGTCGAACCTTGACAAGGGCTTGCATCTGCGTGACCTGTTGAACGCACTTGGTGTGCAGACAATGATGTCGCGTACAACGAACACCACGGCGGATGACAGGGCATTGTCGTCCATCGTTGCCGAGGCGAATGCTTATAAGCCGGACTTCTTCCTCTCTATCCACTCCAATGCGGGTAACCCGTCGAATTATATACTGCAACTTTATGCCGGCAAGGACCCTGGGGATACACATTCTTATGCTACGGCTACGCCATGTTCAGATGAAGGACGCGCCGTCACTACCCTTATGGGAGATATATTGTATGAGAACGGCGTTACCCATTGGTCGAACACACCGCAGATACGCGGTGATAAAACCTTTGCCCGTACTATCATGGGCTGGTCAAACGGCTATGGCGTGTTGCGCGGACTGAAAGTGCCCGGCACAATCTCAGAAGGCTCGATGCATGACTATATTCCTGAGACTTACCGCCTGATGAATATGGGCTATAAGTGGAAAGAGGCATTCTACTTCGCCCGTACATTCATGGAATATTACTGCAATTATACGATCCCTGTGGGCGGCATAGGCGGTCAGGTACGTGATTACTATCTGCCTATGGAATTTCCAAAGATAGGATTCCACAAGGGTACATTGGACGGGCAAAAGCCGGTCAATCGTGCGAAAGTGGAACTCTATCAGGGCGGCTCGCTCTTGCAGACCTGCTACACCGATACGCTCTACAACGGCTGCTACTTTTTCTTTGATCTTGAGCCGGGCACGTATGAAGTGAAAGTAACGGCTGACGGTTACTACGACTATAGCTACAAAGAGACCGTATCGGCAGCACACATCTCTTACCACAATGCGCTCGTCAATCTGAAACGTTCTACGCCGTTAGAAGTGACAGCTTACGAGCCTGCACCTGCAAATATTACCGATTCAGTGGAAGTCTCGACAAACATTGTGCTTGATTTCAATTGGGATTGTCGAACGGACTCTACCATGGAGGCATTCAGTATAACACCGGCCGTAGAAGGCACCATCACCTTTGAAAAAGACAATCATCGCTTGCGCTTTGCACCCGTAGGACGTTTTGAGCCGGGCACGGAATATACGGCTCGTCTCTCTACGCGTGCATGCCATGCTGATACTACGTTTAAGAACCACATACAAACACCGTTTGAACTCCGCTTCCGCACGAAGGATCGTGGCGCTATACGTTTCCTCGACTCTTATCCTGCAAACAAAGAGACAGATGTGCCTCTTAATCCGTCATTCGTTATGCTCTTCGATCAAATGATAGAAACGCCAGCAACGTCATCATTTGCGCTGTCGGATGCAGAGGGGAATGCCGTGAAGATTAACTCTCGCTCGTTCAACTACAATATTGCTCCTGAACCATATGGCTATGTTGCGTTTGTAACCACCACGGCACTGCAACCGGAGAAAGAATATGTGCTTACTCTCAAGGGGTCGCTTCAGGATAACATTGGTGTGTATCTGGTTGATGATCATCAGATACACTTCACTACGGAAAAAATAGTGACACCTGATGTACCTCTAAAAGATGTGTTGGATACGCTCGTGTTTGTAGCAGATCATGAAGCGTCAATCAACACGACAAGCCTCTCACAATTGCGCAATACCAGTACCAAATATGGTAGCAGTTACAAGGCATCCAACGAACTCTCATATGTTTTTGCAGATGAAGCAGATGCCGAAGCTTGCTTCAAAACAATAGCCCCTGCATATATCTCCACGCTTGGCGCGAGTGACCGATTGGGCATGTACGTGTTCTCGGACTTCTCGGGTAATACGGTCTATCTGCGTTGCGAGGTTGCCGGTGATATCCAGTATGTTAAGCTCTGTGATCTTGATTACGGCGGATGGAAATGGCAGGAGGCTGACCTTACTGCACTGCCTAAGGGCGTGGAGTACCAATTGATGGGTATCCGTGTCGTACGCGGCGAGTCGCTGCTGTCGGGCAAGGGTAGTATCTATCTCAACGACTTGCGCTACCAGTATAACCCGCAGACGTCAGTAGAGAATATAGGCTACGATCAGCCTACCGCACCGCAAAAGTTGTTGCGCAACGGGCAGCTGCTGATTATACGTGACGGTGAAACCTACTCG
>JAFSTG010000088.1 GCA_017450605.1 Paludibacteraceae bacterium
AAACTGAACACTTATTACCTGTACAACGAACTGAATAACACCGGTTCAGGCTATCTCGAAGAACAAATCACGTCTTTTGTGCCATCTGCTGGCGCAGGTATCAATGTCTGGCTTCACCGCTACCATACTCGTCAGCAATTGCAAAACGACACTATCATATCAGCTGACGCACGCGATATCATCAGTGTTTCCGCCCGCAACGGACATAATATAAAAGTACGCAAACGTGCTAAGACATACGCCGGCGACACTATCACCTACGTACAAATAAATAACATCGTTATCGACGGCGATACGATTCCCTTAAACACAAAACTGACCGACGAGCAAGAGTTTGCTTATAGTTTTACCAACTCGTTTTTCCACCGCAACACTGTGGCCTGCGAGGCTGAGATACAGGTTGAATATACCGACAGTATCTATGGCAAACACTACAAGAAATACCCCATCGAATATACTGAAACGCAACTTAGCGGCATACAACTCAGTTGGCTTGCAAGCATCTGCGGCATCGTAGGTTTTGTAGCCTTGATGGTTGTGATTTATCTGCTTGTTATTCTGCCGCGTCGCCGGCTGTTTAGCGTTATTTCCGACAGAGGTAGTGTAAAGGTGAAAAGAAGGTTCCGTCTCAATTGGCACGAGCGGCTCACCACCATCCTCACCGCCGACCTCTCACTGCGAACCGACAGTAAGCGTTGGAAGGCTTTCGAAGAGATTGATACACTACTATTCAACCACCACCGTAACATCATTCATCAGCCTGCTTCAACTCCAATATCCGACGACCCTGCACATATTGTTGTGGAGGCTTCGCAACCATTAGAGTTTAACTCAGACAAAGTAACTGCAATCGATTCTACAATCGACATCGAAGATTACTACTCTACCCGCTCTGCCGAATATAGTCCGCTACTGAAACACCTCTATCGCGCAACAAAAGTGTTCGGTCTATATGAGAAACGCAAAGAGGCATACAACAAAACTTATCGCCAACTGATTTTGTGGTACATCAAAGCAGTAAATTTCTTTAGCCCACACTATTACTACATCGTCAATATCGGCAAGATAAAAGACGACGAGACTCTCTCGTGCAGTAGTAGGTTGCTCGCCGACAAGAGTCTGCTGCTTGAGTTTAAAGTTAACACGACAGACAATTCCACCGCTCTGCAACGTAAAGTGAACAATATCGTCAACTCCTACTATGCCGACCAAAGCGCACCAGCAGCACAGACCCTGCTCTGTTACAGCAAAAAGGCAAGTAGCGTCGAATGGTTGGTAGTTCAACTTACAGGCAATAGTTTGCTGGAGAATAGTTTGAGAAATGTAAGACTACTCTTCAACTACCTGCAGACTTTCGATGGGCAACTGACCGACGACTACCTGCTCACTTGTGCTAAGAGTTTGAGTAGAGAGATACGTAAAGCGCTAAAAAGCAAACACATCTTCACCTACTGCTGCGACAATTCGCTCGACGACTCTGCCAACAATGTCGTATTCAACATCTCACAAAGCAGTTACCTTAGTTTCGTTTCGCTTGTTGACGATGCCCCTGAGGCTAAAGCCGTACAACTCTACTCGCCTTTTGCCGACTCCGAACGCGACTCGACAACAACATATCTCAAAAAACCGACCAAAGGTCCGGATACGAGCACAGCTCACCTCTTTGCCTCGTTCCTTCCTTACGACAAAAGCAATATTGTGGATGGCAGACACCTGCTATCAGAGAACCTCGTGTATTACAATAACGGAGCCGAAAAACTAACTATTGGAAATAACAACCTGCGATTCATGCAGATAACCATCGCCAAATAATATGAGTGCAACCTACTTCTTTCCACTTAAGATTAACGACCGACGGTTTCATGTTTGTCATCTGACAAAAACCGGCAAGGCAATAAAACCAATCTACGGATTCATTATCAACAGCGACAAGCCTACTCTATTGTCGGTTGATACCGACGAACCAAAACTCATCTCGAGCGATGGCTTTTCGAGCGATGTTAGTATTGATAAATATAGTTACCTGATAACCAAAGACGACAGTGCCGACTATTTAGAGAACGCCGACAATCTGCCGGTCTATAAAGTGGTGTTGCAATCGCGAAGCGAACTTGCTCGCAGCAAATCAGACAAGCCGATGCCTATTCTCGTAAAAGACAACGACTTCAACAAACTGACCCTTGTTATCGACCGTAGTACTATCGAAGAGAGGTTTGTGTTAGTTATCGAGTACAAGAGCAAAAAAGGAGATATCTATCGCTCCGCTATGCGATTCTATGTCATCTCCGAGAACTGCGATTTTCAGGCTGCCGCTATCGACTTCGGGTCTGAGGCTTCGCAAATCAGAATAATGAATTCGGATGTCAACCAACCTACAGTTAACATCTTCAAAAACATCATCGAACCCAATTCGCTGAATACAGAATATTGGCAAGGCGAGGTAGCAACAAGCAATAAGCCTAATCCGTATTTCAAATCGATATTCTTTATTAAAACCAAAAATCCTGCGAAGGTAGAGTTTGGCGACATGCCAATGGCAGCAGGCAACAACTCGTTCCTGCAGATGCTCACCGCTCGCGACGCCACACATATTAACAACGACGACATAGTGATGTATCCTAACTCGAAGTTGCTCGAGTTGGCACCCGAATCGCTTAATCTGAGTAGCAACAACATCAATTTCACTGAAGATACCAATAGCGATATAAGAGGAGGTGTTCCGTCGTTGGCTAACGCAAAAATGCGCGACAATATAACACGACTGATACTAAGCAACTTCCTTATTGCCACAATACATAACATAGTAGCGGTACCAAACAAAAACTACTATCTGCGCCTTGTGGTGTTAGTGCCCAATGTATATTTTCAAAGAAAAGTTGCCAATATAATTGAAGGTTTGTATAGCGACTTCGATATCATCAGAGAAAATCGCCGCTACGCTCACTTCAAGGGTATTGAGGTACAAGTTATCTCTGAGAGCGATGCTTCTTTCCTTGGTATAACACGAAGCACATGGGCAAAACGCCTAAGCGGGAAAGAGAAAAAATATTTTCTCATCATAGATGCCGGCAAGGGTACTACCGACTTTTCCGTTATCCGAAAGAATGCCGACAGCACTTTTAACAGTATTTACCGCTATGGTATTCCTGCCAGCGGACATGCCGTTACTCACTCTTTCTATGAGGCCCTTTATGCATTTTTCAAAAAACATGACCTCGACATCGACATTCTGCTTGAAGACAAGGATACCACTCGTTCTGATTTGCTTCGTTTCTTAGAAGTACTCGAATACTTCAAGATTAACTATAACAATCTGAAAAAGAAAGAAGACATCCGCAAACCTGAGAGCAAAGATGTGCAAAGCCTGTCTGCTCTCAACGACTATTTACGCCTCGAACTTATTGGCAAGGATAATAGCGGCAAACAGAAACACGACCCATATCAGATACCCGATATCGACAAGTTTATCGACACTAAGAATCCTGAGAGTAATATTGCACAGATAACAGCATTGCTTGAAGAGTCGCTCAACAATCTTATCAGTTTGACGCACATACAGTTCGAACAAGTAGTATTCACCGGACGAGGATTTCTCTTTGAGCCTTTCCGCAATAGCATAAAAGAAATGATTCGCCGCAATGGCTGGCTCGCTAATCCTGATATGAAAGACGCTATGATCGACGATATAAAAGGCGACGAGGCTAAAACAGTGAGTGTTAGCGGTGCATTCTCCACATCAGACAAGGCTAAAATAGATAGTAACTCAGGACTTATCGGTTCGCCATACTTCGACTATCCTTCAAGTTTTTTCAGACGTATGTTCACTTCGAAGATGAGTCACCACGTATCGCTTTCCGACGATTTTCTATATTGCGGGCAAACCATTACTGCCGACAAGGTCGTGGTTAACATAAGCGGTAGAACATATAACAATTTTCCCCACGACGAAAAGCGCATCTATTTCGTAGGCAATGGATTCCTATGTCAGACGGAGAACGACTCACAAATGATAATCGAAGAGACACAAGCCAACCTGAACGTTCTGATAACTAAACTTGTCGTGAAATCGCTATTCCCTTATAAGATTACCGGCGAACATACCATAGCCGACTCGTTGCCGAATTCTAACGAAAAGAATATAAAAAGTAATACGACCGACAATAACAATAACAGCAATAATAATACTGAAGGACAGAGTAACGGAATCGAAACAAACAAACCCGACAACGGCTCAGACATTACCATCAGTACGTGGGACTAAGTAGTTTTAACTTTGAACTAAATTTATCATCATGAAACGACTTATTATTTCAATTGTAGCAATTGCACTTTTCGTTCTTAGCATTGTAGCAGCAGTGTTGCTCTACCCGAGCAGCAACAAATCAGCAAACGACCTGAGCACTGCCATTACCCGATTTGAGAAGATATTTAAGACTAAAGGTGCTATAACGGTAAGTAACAACTATCTGCCAACTGAATACTTATATATCCGTATAGGTCAGGGCGGTGGCGAACTGCATACCATAACTTCCGACACTACATTCGTATTTCCTTACCGCAACATAGAAGGGAATAACAATGTAAAGGTGTTAGTTGCCGACTCGGCAGCAAGAGAGTTGTTCAGAACAACCCACAAGAAATATAACCTCAGCAATCTCGAAGCCATAAGTGCTTATCGTGACTCTGTTAATACTTACAAGAAAAGTCATGCCGACACATTCACTGTCGAAGACGAACAACTATCGCTTCTCTATAACGCTATTGCAGGTACCGATAATCAGTTTGCATATATAGCCATCGAGAACTTCAAACCTGTGCTCAGGCAGGCAAACAGTCTGCCCAATATGGTTGTAAACACTCGCCGGTTCACCGAACTGATGTCGAACCCGCAGATTTTCACAGCCGGCAATGCTTACGAGTTTCTTGTTAACGAGAAAGCTTTGCAAGACAAACATATAGCTTACGGACATGTCAATTACCGCACAAGCACCTTGCACATCGATGACAAACAAAATCAGCGCAGCGATTTAGGTCCCGTTTATCAAGCATATTTCGACTCGGTATGCCATCGTCCGTTCTACGCCTTAGATACTGTGAATATTGCCATTGTTGACATCACAAAAAAACTTGATAATCAAACTCCAACATCAGATAACGTATGGTGCCATGTCAATGCCGCCAAACTGCAAGAGGCGCACCTCGTTCAAAATTCAAGCAGTAACGCATGGTGGATGATGTTTATCGGATTAGCGCTCGGCACACTCGTACTTTATCTTTTATATATGTTTTTACCTCAGAAGGAGCATGTTCGCGAGGAAATAGTGTATGGCGACGAACTCAGCAAACGACTTGTTGCACTCACCGACAAACAAACATGGCATAGCAAAGAGGTGCTCGACCTTATTGCCAAGGAACTTCCACAGACTAAAGAATCTATCGAGAAGCACAACAAGCAACGAGAGGAATATCGGAAAAGAGTCGCAAAAGAAGCAGAGCACGAAACTGTGAAAGAATATCTCAACAGCAGTGAGTATCAAAAACAGATAAAAAACGAGCGCCAATCAGCTATCAACGACTTTAAGCGCACCGCTGAATATTTGGCGCTACAAGCCGATGCCGACAACTACCAAAAACTTATCAAGACAAGCAGCGAGTCGCGACTGATAGCACAACTCGAAGACATACACAAGCATAACTCATCATTCCCGCTTGTAACCACTCCTGAGAGACTGTTTGAGAAAGCCAAACAGAAAGTACGCGACGAGAGCAACGGCAACCAACTATCAGCCGCTAAAGTAATCACATATATTCTCAATGATGTAAATCGCGACTTGAGTCGTCAGTTTACCGAAATCGACTCGCAACGACGACTATATGCAAAAACACGCAATATGTTTGCCGGCATTGGCGAGAGCGAAGATTTGCCTGCTTTCCTCGATAAGAAACTATCACAACTAACCTCGCTGACCAATCCTAATATTGCTGACCTAATAACGTTTATACGAATTTTTAAGGAAGACGAGAATCATAACTTCAGCCAACTTCTCTCCGTTAACGACAACTTCAATAATATTCTGCATCATTACCAAGCCGCCGACAAAGCTGTAAACGAACTGATTGCCACCATCGAGCCATATATGCAAAACAACAACCTCAATTATCTCGAGAGGTATGCAGTGCTTGCCGCTTCGCTCGACCGACTCGCACTGCCTGTGCTTACCGCATGGGACAAACAACCGGCATTCGGCAAAAACGCACAAACGATAATCAACACCTTCAAAGCTGATATACTGCAACTGCTTTCGGCACGCTTCTTCCTGTCTGAACTGCAATCAGAGAGCGGTTCGTTCGAGAGTTTCACGGGTGCCTTCCTGCAAGGGGGTGAGGTTGACCGAACACTCTCGGCATTTAACACGCAAATAAGCAATAATAAGATGCTTGCCATTAGTCTTGCCGACGATAGCGGTTCGAAAGCAAGAATCGACACACTTGCCATGGCAATAAAAAACATAAAGTCGAATAAGAGATTCGTTGACCTTATGTGGCAGCAATACATTAAAGAATTTACCGAAAAGACACACTCCAACCAAGACATGGCATGGTTCTACCAGTTTATGGTTAACATAGCACTACGTACTGTCGATTATATCGATTATCTTAAGCACGACCGCATTATAGACTACTACTACAACTACTACTATATGCTATCGGGTAACGATGCTCAAAAAACAAATGTTGAACAGTTCCGCCCCAACGACTACCGCTTATCGAACAAATCGTCGCAACAAGTTTACGATTGGGCACAGCAAATAGGAATCAAACATTTGGAAGTAATTGTGGAGAAGTTCCTAATTAAGTACTGAAAGGTTAAAGGTTAGGTTAAGGGTAAGGGTAAGGGTGCGCCAATTTGTAATTGGCGGCTGATGTTAAAAAACCGGCACACCCGCTTTGGAAGTTGAATTTAGAAATATTAAATTAGAAATTACATTATGTCTCTCACTGGTTTTCTTATTTTTGGCGCGATATTTTTGGGTATAATATTGGTTGTTTGCATTGTTGAACGCTCTAAGTTCATAGCAATTATCGACCATAACGCGCTCAACAAACACAAATGGCTTGCGTGGGTCTATTTCGTTGTGCTTGTTTTGCTCGGTTGGACTGCCACACGCACCGCCACCCGATATATCTACCCCACCGACACCGACATCTTCTCGAATGCCGACTATCATGTACTCCGGCACAAAGGATATGAGATAGGCGGGAAACTATATCTTGCTCATGGCTTGAGCGAAGAAGACGAAGGTTTCCAGCGAGACGCATTGTGGGACAAAAGAAATGGTATTATCCTACTTGACGGCGATTCGCTGTATCTTAAAGAGTCGTTCGAACCGTTCTACGCATATAGCCAAATAAGTAAGACGAAGGCTATTTATACCCTTCAGAACTGCTATATCGACACCTGTCTCGACAACGGACTGGTTATCACACGCGGCGAGAATGACACCGTCTATACTCTCCGCATCGAGCACTACAAAGCTGGAGTGAGCGACAAACTTTTCGAGAATGACGAGAAGTTCAAGCACGACAGAGAGTTTTATATCTCTTCTATCTATACCCCCGATGGTATAATGCGCGACACGAGCGATTTTACCCGTAAGATAACGATGGGCTATCCATTGCTTGAGATAATAGCGCAATCGCCCAACCTCGAACTCACACCTGAGTTAGAAACGATGTTCGCCAACTGCTATTTGGTGAAACGACATATTCATCTCTACAAGGGTGTGGTTGACAACAAGCAAGAGAACACCGATTTGTGCCTGATGCCTTCGCTGTCGTTCTTCTTGTTCGACGACCTACGCGTTAACGGTAAGCACTACGATATTAACCGCACATTCTCGCTCGATGTGAGCCAAGGTGCCCGTTTCATGAGCGGTATAGGCAGGGGCAGAACCGACGAATATAACCTTTCGGCAGCAAATGACAATGGTCGCCGCCGACTAATGTTCCAGATGCCGCACATGAAGCAACTGCGCGACATGAACGGCCGAGTGTTTGTTACTTCCTCTCTTAAAGCCGTCGAACGCGATGCAAGAGAAGGCGGATATCTGTTCAACTACTTTTCCGAACCGGATAACTTCCACCATATAAATGCCAATATCCGCTACTCGGTGGGCACTGCGCGCGACTCAATGCTATTCGAGGTATTCGATTTGCAATCGGAAAACCCATCGAAGAAGCAGGTGGTTAGCAGCGACAGCGAATTTCTGCTTTCCTCGAAAGACAAAACAGAAAGTGGTACGGCATGGATATTCGACATTCGCAATTTGCGCGAGAGCAACCAACTGCAATGGAGCATGATAATCCGCTTTGTGCTAATATTCCTGCTCCTCGTCGGTCTGCGAATACTTATTGATTCCATAGCATGCAAATCCACATCTTTCTCTCATACCGAATTTGCGGTTTATGTGCTACTACTATGCTTCTGCGTAGTTAGGATGATACTCAATTGGCGAACTACTACCTTCGTCCCTATCGAAGAAATCAGTTATCCGGTATTCGCCAAGATGCGCTCTAACACCTATTTGATAACAGCAATAGCAGCCTGCTCCGTACCCATTATCATGTGTGTACGCTCGCTGTGGAAGAAATATAGAGAAGATTTTCCATACTGGCAGGAAGATATAAAAAGCCACAGTTTTGTAAGCAGATTAGTTAACAACAATTTCACAAATAGGGTCAAACAGACTTGCCGGAAAATATTTTTACCTGTCAAAAAAGTATATCAGAAACTTCAAAATATTGCTTCCTCATATCCGGGAATTATAGCAGTGGTAGCGCTCTTTTTAGCACTTGTGGCTTGCTTCTTCCTGAGTAGATTGTCTCTGCTAAACCGACTATGTAATATTCCTATTCCTTTGCTTATCTATCTTATTCTTGAGATTTGGATTGCAGCCAAAAAGCAAGAGACAGATAGCAGGTTAGCAATACCGAGAATTCTGAATTTTGTAATCATTTTCGGCTATTTGCTTGTGCAAGATGCCGGTTTTACAATTATTTTTGCCATCTACGCTATCTTCCAAGAGTTCGTTATAGAGAAGTTGTTCAGCCGCAGTTCATCCAAACGAGTGAGCAAGGCTGTAATCGCAGTTTTAGTATGCTGTGCGGCGGCTACCGTAGCATTCTTTGGTCTGTATATCGAAGGTCAATGGATGATATGGCTCTTCAAGCATATCGGTTGGGTAAGCGTAGTTGTTAGCCTCGTGGCAGTAGCCGGTGCAGCAATATATCTCATTTTTGGCAGATTAAACAAAATAGAACGAGGCATCGGAGTTTGTTGTACGGCTCTTCTTGCTTTAGTTTTTGTACTCTGCATCCTCGATGCCACCGGACTTAAGCAAACTGTTACTCCTATTGCCAATAGCAAGATACACATGCGCTATCGTGCTGAGATACAACGGCTCGCTAAAGACCAAACCATCGACGACCTAATTCGCGAAAACGAGTTCGACTCCGATGACATAGTATTTATTATGCGTTCGGCTCATAACCAATGGTTTATCAACCAATATATTGAGGCAGGACGAAATCGCGAACATTTCTTCCAACTGCAGCCTCACTCTATTCAAGGTTGCACCTACACAACTCAGACCACCGACCTCGTTGTTACCCGTTACATACTCGCCGAACATGGCGAGGATGTGGTAAGACTGCTTCTTTGCCTTTTTGTTGTGCTGCTTCTTATCTATATATTCGAAATGGAGATGTCGAGTCTGCTGAATCGCAAGTACATGGCTGGTCTCACACTTCTAACATTCATATCGCTAATGGTATTCCTCAGCGCCACCAACCGTATTGTGTTTGTGGGTCAGGACTTCCCTCTTATCAGCTTGCAGAGCCGCGTAGCAGTGCTCTTCCCTGTTGCACTTATGCTACTTGCGATGTGGCGCACACAAGAGAGCCGGATAGATAAAGAAATCGACCGCGATACACCGTGGGAAGACGGCAAGGGTATTGTATTTACAGTTATCATAGCATGTTTCTTTGTAGGTTGCATGTATGGTATCGACCAGAAAGGACAAGACCAAAATGCCGAAAAACAATTCAATGTGTCGCGACTGATAACCGATATCTCTGAGAAAGTAGATAAGATAAATGTTCGTTTCCATGCCTTCCAGAGCGACGAGAATATTAAACCAACACTCAACCGACTTAAGATTTCGCAAGTATGGGAACGATTCATTGAAAACGAAAACTACAGTGATATCTATCAAAGTTATATCAACGATACTGTTAATAGTCCGTTTTTTAGCAGTCTGCTTCGCTCGTTCGATGGTCGCAACCAACACCTTACCGATGCCGAGCAACTATTGCATCTACGTCGGCACGGCAATACCTGCTCGTTGGCTGTCAACAAGAAGCACTACTCTATTCCTGCCATCAAAGAGGAAGACGAGCGCTGGACAGGCAACCTCTTGGCTGCCCGCGTTGACGAGAACTACTCGCTATACGGACTCTATTCCGATTCGCGAACAGATATCGACAACAGCACCGACCACCAAATAAACATCCTGCCGCCGGCGGTAGGTTCACGCGAGAACCTATGGGTTTCAACCTTCAACAGCGAATGGAGCGATACCGGCAAACCTCTCATATTGCTTTCGTCGTTCTATGCAAAGAGCGGACAGCAATACTTCACCATTGAGAACGACTCGATAGAGGTATTTGGCGATGGCCGACTCGATCAACCCACCACACTTGTTTGCCCGGGCGATGTGTTTGTGCTCACCGAACGGCGCAATGGTAAAGAACGACCTGTATTATCGCGACAACTCACTCACAACGGACAGAATTACCTTGCACGCAATATATGGCTCAACGGACACCGGCAACTGTTCTACCCCTTGGGTAGAGAATCGATGTGGAGCTACCATTTTGCCAACTTGGTGAGCGAGACCCTAAGTCGTCCGGAACTTCTTTCATACCGCGACACCACTCTGCAGCTCTCTATCGACTACGACCTACATAAGACCATCTATAGTCTTATCGAAAAGGAAGAGAAGGAGGCAGCACGCACTCGGCTGAAAGAGAACACAAGGCGAGACCTTATCGAACTGCGCACAAGAGACAGCCTCGAACAAAGAGACTCGATAAGGCATAAAGACCTCTATTTCAGTCCGTCGAGAAACAAACTCGTTTGCAACAAGAAAGGTGAGATGGAGACCGTAGTAAATAAAATCAACCGATTTATTAGAACTAATTTCAGAGGCAGAGAATTTCCACTCAACGAGGCATTAGATAGTCTGCTTGAGCAACCTTTCGACTTTAGCACCGTGGTTATCGATGGTGATGGCAAAATCCGACTATTGCTCGACTACTCGCGCCGACGCGATATCGACCCCAATAACATAGCGCATATCAACCGAGTGATAAGCGAGATTTATACTGACGGCACCTCGCGCGACGTGCGTGATATATTCGGCAACAAAGCTCTGCAGTTCATCCCTATGGGACCGGGCTCGTCGCTTAAACCTGTGGTATATACTGCCGCTACAAGTCAGAAACGCTTAGATTGGGAATCGATTGACGTTTTGAAAATAGGTTGGGACGACGCTCGACATAAAGAGACCGACCAACGCGCAAAAAGTTCCGACTCGGGTGTTAAAACCTACGATTTCTATGGAGGCATTCATTATAAGGCCGATGCACACGAAGGCGGGCCCTTCTTCCTCGAAGACGAAGGCGAACTCGGTTTGCGACACGACTCGTATCTCACTCGCTCCGACAACCTCTATCATTCGATTGTTGTTATGCTCGGACTGATGTCGTACGAGAACGCCGAACACTCGTTTAAACCTTATCAATCCAATGAGCCCAACGACCGACAATTCCCTGTCTTCACTTATAAAAATGCAAAAAACAAAGTATGCTTCGACCCCGAAGTGTGGTTCGCCGATGGCAAAATTAACATGAATCGTGATGGAGGTATCTTAGGGACTGGACTATACTACAACTTCCATTTCATTCGCGAAGTATTAAAATTCAACGACATTGCACACGAGAATCTTTTCGGTAGCGGACTGATGGACACTCTGTTCACAAACAGTTCGTCAACACGGGCATGGTCGTATTCCGAGCGAGGGTCGCAAAACATTGCCGACAGATTGCTCAAGCCGCAACTACGCACCGGCTTCAACCAGATACTGCTCGGTGCCAACCCTCTCGAAATAACACCTCTTGAAATGGCTGTTAACGCTCATCGTTTGGCTTCACTCAATAGTGCTCGGAACGTTACCACACTCATCGATAACGACTCAACTCACGCCTACGAACCTTTTAAAATTGACGACAGTTGGACCCAAACCGATTATTTGCATTTCATGCAACGACAAGTTTGGGGACAGATGGCAAGAGTACCGCTGAGTTTAAATTGGAGGGGTAAATGGCTTAAAGGAACAGCGTCAGGACTACAAGGTAAATACACGAAGAGAGAAAACGAGAACGCTGTGGTATATAACAAAGCACGCCAAAAATATTATGTATATTGCAAAACGGGTACTCTTAACGACACGCGCAACAACAACTCGAAAATTGACCGAATAAGGCACCTTATGGTTATCATTACCGACCGCCGCTTGGAAAGTGTCAACTCGTTAGAGGAACTCGCTCAAGTAAAACATTATGTGATGTATATGTCGTACATGGGAGTAAAAAAAGGAAGTGAGTTCAGCAATGCCAACTTCGGTAAGTATATCGAAGCCACTATCAATTCGGCAGCATTTATCAAATATATGAAAGGAGAATAAGCCATGAGAAAGATACAGAAAAATTTATTAACCACTTTAGCATTTGTGCTGCTTACCACTCTCGCTTTTGCTATCATCTACGTTACCTCAAAGGTTAACATTCGCCCCGGCAGCATCAGCAATTACACATCCTACAACACCGGCGACACACTACTGCTCACCGACCGTCAGGCAGGCAACATCAACCTCGAGAAGTTTCTTGAGATGGCTTCGCTTTCCCGGCATTTCGATAAAAACACAGATTTCAGCCGAGAAGGCGACAGCGCAGTGTTCACCATACGTAGTAAGGAACTGTTTTTCGGTATAGTTGACGAGGACACCAAACACTGGCTCGTCAGATACAAGAATCTGCCAATCTCAATTAATGATAAATATTTCAAGGCAAAGATATACGTAAAAAACGACAAGGAATATATCTATATCCCCTACAAGATACTAACCTCGGTTGCTAAAGCGGTTGAGCAGAATATCAGTCATTCGAGCAAAGAGTCGTTAGCCGGCGAAGACACTATCGTTCGCCAGACTATCAACAACGAACGTCTCAGTCAACTATCTCTTAGCGACGAGAACCTTAGTAGCGGAAAGATTCAGACAGGTGGTATAGTGAAGAAAAACCTCTTTGAAATTCTTGCCGACCATCCGCAGCTCAGCGGCGACAGATACAGTCAACTCAAAACAGCATGGACGCATGTGTATAATCACTGGAACTACATCAACGACCCATACTCTGAGACCGACACATGGCGACCGGCAAACGAAACGATAGAGGACTACTATTACGTGAGCGGCAAATGCTATAGCGGCGACTGCGACGATTTTGCCATACTCATGGCATCGTTTGCCAAGCAGTTAGGCTACGAGACGCAATTCTGTGTTGCTGTTATGAACGGAGAGGGACATGCATTTGCACGCTTCAGAGAACGCGGAGAAAGACAATGGCATTCGCTCGACTGGTTCGGAGGATTCGATGGCAGAAGCGAATACGAAAACCATATAAAAAGAACTTATTCTACCCTATAAGATGAAACGCTCGACGGCTATTATTACCTTGTTAGTGATGTTGCCCTTTACCGTATTTTTTGCGGTAGAGACATGGAGTGCGCTCACCGACCATTTCTCGCAACTCGCAGCTTGGTTCGCCAACCACAAACGAGCATACTACCCATGGTTTATGTGGGTAACGGCAGGTGCAATTATTTTTCCGCTTATGAATAAGTTTTGGGAAAAGAATATCAAATTTATTAAAACTTCAACCCACGAGCATGCACACGCTATAGTAGCGATTCTCCTTCTGCAACGTGTTCACTCTATACATGCCGAAGATAAAGGTAGCGGAATGGTAACCACAAGCGGTAATCTTCGACTTGGCTATCTTGTTACGCTTGCTCCGTATTGCTTTCCGTTTTACACTATCGGATTTATGATGCTACGAAGCATTATCATACCTACCTATTATCCGATAATCGACCTCGTGATAGGTTTCACCATAGGACTGCATATCGTTTGTTTTAAAGAACAGACGGGCAACTACCAGCCGGATATTCAGAAATTTCCTCTTTGGTTCAGTTACTCGTATATAGCAGCTATACTTGTGTTTATCACTTGTTTGCTGCTGACCGCCTTTCTGCCTACGGTGAATATCTTTACAGCGTTCAAAGTATTCGCACTCGACCTGTGGCAATATCTCAGTGCTATCTTTAAATGAGTTATCTTGCCGTTAAAGCGATTGCCTAACGGCGCATTTCTGCAAGCACCACTGCAGTGGCAACCGCCACATTGAGCGATTCGGATGTTTTTGCACCCGCAGGATAAGAGGGTATAAATAGCGGGTATGTAATATATTCTCTTACCGAAACTGAGATTCCGTTTCCCTCATTTCCCATTATAAGTAGCCCGCTAACACCGGCATCATCATCCGACCTGCAGATGGCACCATTCTGATACATGTTTCTTCCATTAAGCAGAGTGCCGTAAACGGGTATCTGCGCGGTGGCTTTATTCCGACTGAGAACATCCGGCAAATCGGTGTAGAACACACTCACCCTTGCAAGCGCTCCCATAGTGGCTTGCACAACCTTCGGGTTGTAGCAGTCGGCTGTGTCGCGCGAACAGATTATTCGCTTCACGCCAAACCAGTCGGCAGTACGAATTATGGTGCCGAGATTGCCGGGGTCTTGCACACCATCGAGCACAAGAGTAAGTTCACACGACAGAGAACTGAGCGATGGCAACTCTTGCTCACGTTTTTTAAATACAGCAACAGCACCTTGAGGCGAGCGAAGTGCAGATAACTGCTCTAACTGCTTTGCCGACAACTCGTCGGCGCGGAACATTTTCTCTAACTCGAAATAGCCAAGCAACTCGCCAACACACTTGTCACCCTCAGCCACAAAACATCCCGACTCGTCGCGATATTTCTTATGCTGAAGCGAACGGACAAACTTAATATCAGATTTCGATATATTCAACCTTCCTTCCATTATATTCTTATGCTTTCTGCCTGTAATTACTCAACATTTTCAACTTTCAATTTTAAACTTCTACTTCAACGATTTTCATTGCAAAATTAGTATTTTTTGGCAAATACTCAAAAAAAATCATTATCTTTGCGTGCTAATATGAGATATTGTGCCAATAAGATATTATTTCTACTTTGTGTTGTTCTTGCGTTGCTAAGTTTTGGCAGTTGCAAGACGACTAAGTTTGTGCCCGAAGGCGAATATCTGCTCAACAAAGCGCGAGTTAACGTTGATACTAAAGATGTTGAGAAAGAAGAACTGAAAAGTTACTTGCGTCAGACCCAGAATTCCGAAGTTCTTGGCTTCTGGAAAATGCAACTCAACCTTTACAGTCTGTCGGGGTTCGACACTTCGAAATGGATAAATCGTCAACTTCGCAAAATAGGTGAACCACCTGAGATATATTCACCGACACTCACCGACGTGTCGGTTGGTCAGTTGCGGCAGGCTATGCACAACCGAGGTTTCTTCCTTGCCAAAGTAGATACAACAATGCGTATCACGGCACCCAAGAAAATAGAAATCAGCTACAACATCGAAGCCAATACACCCTACACCATCCGCTCTTATCGCACTTCATTCACCGAAGACCCTCTCATACGCTACACTGCCGACCCACAGCGGTCGAGAGTGAAAGTAGGAGAGCGATATAACACAGAGACACTCAATAGCGAACGACAGCGAATAACTCAGATAATGCGTCGTACAGGATATTATTATTTCGACCAGAACTATCTGCAATACGTTGCCGACTCTGCCTTTTCGCAGCACGCCATCGACCTCGTTCTCACCTTGTCCGACGAGATAAAATCAGCACCCGATTCGGTGCACGACAAGCTATTCACGCAATTTAAGATTCGCAATATCAACTTTGTTATCGACACTCTAAAGTCGGGCAAACAAGCCATTCGCGAAAAAAAGTTGCGCCGGTATTGCTATATTCAAGAGGGGGCACTATTCAACGAGGCCATGGTGGAACGCACCTACACTGCCCTTAACTCGATAGGTATCATCAAATATATCAACGTATCGTTCGAGCAGGTTGCGGACAACCAACTCGACTGCCACATAGTGGTAACACGAGGCAAAGAGCACTCCGTAACAGCCGAAGTAGAAGGCACTTATTCGGCAGGCGACTGGGGTGTAGGGGCAGGAGCAGGATATGTCAACCGGAATATTTTCAGAGGCGGCGAGCAATTATCTATCAATGCTAAGGGTTCCTACGAATGGCGTCAAAACGGAGGACGAGCAATCGAAGCAAAAGCCGATGCTTCGTTGTTATTTCCAAACTCACTGAAGATAAACGTGGCGTATCAGTTCCAAAATCGGCCGCAGGAATACAGCCGAACGATAGTGAATGCCGGCGTGGGGTATTCCTACCACAAGCCTCGTTCACGTTGGTATCATACTTTTAGCCTGATAGATGTAGGTTATGTGTATCTGCCGTGGATATCAAATAGTTTCCGCGAATATTTCTTGCAGAACAGCAATATACTTAAATACTCCTATGAAGACCACTTCATCGTAAGCTGGGGCTATCAGGCATCCTACTCATCTTATCGAGCCAACCAGCCTTTGCGCAGTTATGGCACAATAAGAATAAATGCCGAGACTGCGGGCAACGCACTCTACGGCCTCAGCAAGCTGTTTTCTCTTCCACAAGACGAAGAAGGAGCCTATCGCATCTTCAACATCCGCTATGCTCAGTATGCCAAAGCTGACATCGACCTCTCGTATCATCATATCTTCAACAAGAGCAACCGCCTTGTTTATCATGCATTCGTAGGTGTGGCAGTGCCTTTCGGTAATGCCTCATCCATACCTTTCGAAAAGCGATATTTTGCAGGTGGAGCCAACTCTGTCAGAGGTTGGACAATGCGCAGTCTCGGACCCGGAACATACAAAGGTACAGGTCAGCGAATCGACTTCAACAACCAGGCAGGCGATATCAAACTCGATTTAAACATAGAGTATCGCATTAAAATTTTCAAATTTTTGGAAGCTGCCGCTTTCACCGATGCAGGAAACATCTGGACTATTCGCGACTACGACACACAAAGCGGAGGTCTGTTCCGTTTCACCGAGTTCTATAAGCAAATAGCATGGGCATACGGTGTCGGACTACGTCTGAATTTCGAGTATTTCGTGTTCCGTATCGATTTCGGAGTTAAGTTGCACGACCCTTCACGCATAGCCGACGGAACACAATGGCGAACTGTTGCCAACGGCCTGCGTTGGAAAGACGACATGTCGCTCCACTTCGCCATAGGATACCCGTTCTAAACCACCCTCCATCTTTCAACTTTCATACTTGAAATCTGAAATCTGAATTTTGAAATCTGAAATTTGGAATCCAAATTATCTGAACATTGGCGGAGGACCTTGTGGAATGCGGTTTGGTTTGCTGCCTCCCTCTACCATTTCTTGCATGAATGCTGCCCTACCCTTCGCTTTCATATCGCCCATTCGGTTGAGTCGATAAGAGAAAGTAAGCATGAAATACGTGGGCAGACTATTGAATTTCTGATACTGAACATAGTTTTCGCCTACCACTTGCACTATATTCTTCTTCTGGTTGAGAATGTCGTAAACGTTAAGAGCCAAGCTGGCTGCACCCCACGACTTCGTTACCGAAGCATTCCACATCAACTCGTTTACATCGCTCAGTTTGTAACCATATCGCGCGGTGTAACCTATGTCGGTTGCTATCTCCCAACTCTTAGGCAGGTGGAAAGTGAGGTCGCCCGTAACCGACCAGTTAAACACGTTGCTCAGACTGGCAGCATTGAGGTTGTTCTGCGTGCGCGAATAGGTGAACGTACCCTTTGCGCCAACATCCACTATTTTGTGCGTCAGACGAAGAGTCAACTCTTCTGAGGCCCGCAAGTTGCCGGTGCGACTTTCGCTACCAAGCATCCACGTATTGTTCTCGATCATAGAAGCAATCTGAGCAGCCGTAGTCTCACGAGAGATATAAGCAATACACTGATTATAACTCAGCGAGGTGCGGGTATGGAATTGCATTAGTTTGTTGGCAAACGGAGTGTTAAACATAAAATCGCCACTCAGCGACCAAGGCAGAGCCTGCGCATTGACCGTCTGCTGATAGAGTTTTCCGGTCTCATCGTAGATGCTGTTGTTAACAAGTGCATCTTTGGTAAGAGTACCATGCAAACCGGTCATTATGCTCGACATCTTATCTTGGTTATACTTGGAATACATAAGATGCAGAGTATGTGCAAAAGCAGGAACAAGATTCAGATTACCCACCCTTTCGTTCATAGCGTTTGAGTTGTCTTTCACCGGTTCCATCTGAGTGATGGTAGGTTGATTGGTGCGACCACGATAACGGATACGTGCAAACTCTTTCTTGCCGAAGTTATAACGGAAGGTAACATTGGGCGATACATTAAACACCGAAATCATAGTATCGCGAAGCAATCCGTTGCCGTAGGTTGTAGTGCTGAGCGTCTGCGACGGATTAAAGCGAACACCTGCAGTGAAATCGAAACTTTGTTTCACCCAACGGTAGTTAAGTTCAAGCGACTCATCAAAGAATATACTCTTCAGAGAGTTGGAATATTCAGTATCGAGATTAGTGCGAGCACTATCTGCAAACTGATTCTTGGTTGACCAACGGTTAGTGCCGGCGAAAGTTAACACTGTTTCTATGAAATGATTAGTCTTGTAAATCGGCTCGACATAAGAGGTGCGCAAACGGTAAGTAAGCGAGTTCTGCAACTTATCCGTCCATTGGTTAACAGGTGCAATAGAAGTTTCTGTGTAGGAAATATTATCCGACTTGTTATGCGAGTCGCCCACCGAGTTGCTGAATGTGGTGTAAGCGTTAAGGGTGAGTGTACGACCCGGTTTAAGGAACTTATGACTATATATCAGGCGCAGATTGGCTCCTATCTCTTTTGTCAGACCGGTATTATTCTGCAAACCTATAGTCGTAGTGTCGCCGTTAGTGAAATAATCGTAGGCACGATAGGTGTTGTTACGCGAATTGGAATACGATATCTCCGGTTTTATGATAAGCGAGTTGAGTGTATCTATTTTCCATTCAAACTCAAGTCTTGTGCGAACGTCCCACGTGTTTGATATCTTCGACGAAGAGTCGTTCTGATTATATGTAAACTCGTCGGTCCATTGCTCCTTCTCACTCTTTGTTCGGGTGTCGTTATACGAATGTGTAAACTGCGCATCGCCACCAAACACCCAACCGTTTTTTCCGGCTATATTAGTGTTCACACCAATGTTTTCAGCCCAAGTGATGCCGGAATTGTCTTGTGCCCAGAAACCACGACCTCTGCCGGTGCGTAACTGGTTAGTATTATTGGCTCCACCAATAATGGTTGTCTGACTCTCGCCCGACAGAATATTCATGAACAGCGACCCATTATAACGGAAATCTTCGCTCATGAAATTCTTATTATAGTCGAACCACTTGTTGTTGTCGGCCAACATATCAGCACCAAGTCCGCCGGTGATATTGCTAAAAAGACCTTTTTTTCGGTCTTCTTTGAGTCTGAGGTTGATGATACGCTCGGTGTCGTCATCCTCAAACCCCGTGAGTTTTGCCATATCGGATTTCTCGTCGATAACCTGTATTTTATCAATCATCTCGGCAGGGATATTCTTAGTAGCTGCCTGCACATCGTCGCCGAAGAATTTCTTACCATCGATTCTTATTCCCTTTATCGACTCGCCGTTGACGGTTACATTTCCTTCTTTGTCAACCTCTACACCCGACATTTTCTTTAGCAGTTCTTCGACCGTAGCATTCTCGCTCACCTTGTAAGCCGCTGTGTTATATTCGAGAGTATCACCCTTAACGGTCATCTCTGCAGCCTTACCTGTTATCTCAACCTCCCCCAGATGCTGCACCATTTCCTGCAAACGTATAGTCTTAAGGCTAAGGTCTTTATCTCTAACCGTTATAGATACCGAATGCTCTTTAAATCCAACACTCGAAATAACAAGTCGGTAGTTACCGTTCTTAAGACTTGCAATCTGAAACTTGCCATCGTAATCTGTTTGTGCTCCGGTTACCATAACCGAATCGCTCCAAACATTATCTACCGGAGCAAACACACGCACTGCCGCCATTTCAACAGGTTGCGACGACTCAGCACTAACCACAGAACCGCTAACCGAGTATTGAGCAAAAAGTGAAGATAACGAAAGCGATAGCAGCAAACTCAAAAAAATCATATACATAAAATTGTAATATTTTTCGGCTATCAACAGAGCAAATATTGTGCCAAATTCAACTGTTTACCACGTAAATAGTAGTTTTTCACCACGTAGAGACCAAGCCCTGCCTCGTCTCTAAACAATCTGTTTTCTCCGAACCTATTGTGTCGTCTGCATGAAAATTCATCATCTAACACGAATAGCATTTTTACGAGAATAGTTACTTTATCTTTTTGAGCAATTCGATTATTCTGTCGCCAAGGGCTGACTTACGGTCGATATGAGCTAATATCTCTTGCACGGTACTGTTACTCTCGAAAGTGCCTCTAACGTTCTCGAAGTCGAGCATACGCTGTTCTTGGTCGCCGTCGATACCGAAACCTGTTTGGGCATTGAGGCTGAACTCTTTCTTCGCATCGGCATATATCAGTCTGTCGAGTTTAATGACCGACTCCTTCCATTGCAGCACAGTATTGGTTATCTGTTCGGTCGTCACTTCGCGATATGTGCACCCCCATACCTGCTCGAGATGCTCGAGAGCCCATGTCCACTCGTAAGAATAGTAGGCAGAGTGCATCTCGACAAAGCGTTGTTGAATAGTATCCAAGTTATTGATGCGTTTGGCCTCAATATCGTCCATCAGCCTGATGATTTCCGACTTGGGTGCTATCAGGCTTCCGCAGTCGATCCACTCACCCGAACCAATATTAGAGTCCGGTTTAAGCACATGGCGAAGTTCTTCTATGCTTTTGAACCCCGGATTCTTCTCGAGGCGTGAGATGAGCGAGTTGCCGAGGAACTTAGCTATGCCGATAGTGTAATATTCGATACCTTTGTTGAGCGAACTTTGTCGAATACGGCAGTTATTGTAGCAGTATTCCTCCGACGTCTCGCCGCTCAGGCGGCGTATCTGCTGAAGTATCAGCCTACCCTGCCACATCTTCTGTATTGTATAAGGCGAGAGCAGGTTGAAGTTTATCTGGTCTAACTTATCGGGGTCGCGCCGGTTATCACGCTTGGGCCACTTCTGTGCGTCGCGGATAGTGCCGACCGAGCGCAGGTTGACACCAGGCACAAGATAACTCTCTGTGGCGTTTTCTATCAGGTAAGAGAACGGCAACTCGCTGGTGTCGGAATGTTTTGAATGCCGCCCCATAACCAACGTAAAGGCTCCCACCTTTGCAGGCCAGAGCAGATAAGAGTCGGAAGTGGTCTTAGCTCCGCGCTCTGCCACACCTTGATGGATAGGACCTAACTTATACATGTGGTTCGACTGGTTGCTGCCCGAACCTGCGTTCAGGAACGAGAACATACCGGCTATCAGTAGTGTTGACTTATGGTGGGTGACGGTGTATGGTCCGGCAAATATGGCTGTGCCTTCGCCGTGCATACCCTGGCAGTTGCTGAAAAACAGCGAGTCGAGAGCCGAATAATGCTTGCCGAAGATACAACCCTGTCCGACGAAGCAACGCGAGATGAGTGTACTATCCGATATCTCTGTTCCCGACGAGATGATGAAGTCGTTGCATTTCACACCCGACCCCAACTTCACCGGCGCCCACTTGTTGCTGTTTATCGAACCGTTTTTGAGCACCGACACTCCTATCACCTGAGCGCAGTCGCCTATGCGTACATTCTTGATGCTGCCGCAGTTAAGTATCCTGACGTTTTCGCCTATCACACCTGTCTCCGACTCTTGCCGACGAGCATAGTCGTCAATCATCCGATGTAGTTGCTCGAGCGTCTGCGGGCGATGCCGATACAGAGTCATTATATAAGCAAGGTGCGCCGACATGCGGTCGTAGATAGGTATCTCGCGTCCGCCCCCTTCATTCATCACAGGCACGCATACGCCATTGCCAAAGCGTGTGGCGCCGTCAACGAGTATGGCATTGACATTTTCGATACATGTCCCGTTGCCTATCTTATAGTTGGCTATATAGTTGTGGACATTATAGATACGCACGTTGTCGCCTACCTCAACGTTATGCAGCGTAGCATGCTGTACTCCCGAGTGCACGGGCAGGCCTCCTGGCAACACATACTCAGAACTGAAAACGCCGAGCCGCACCCTACCGGAGAAGCGGACATCGCTGACATATTCGGTGCTAAAGCCTTCTTTCACCTCTATGAGTTGCCAATCTTGTGCATGGCAGCCTTGACGCTGCAAAGCAGCCACCTCTTCTGATGTTAACTTGCGATACATGTTTTATCAGATATTTGTATTTAACGGGGAGCGCCAATTTCTTTTCTGCGCTTTGCTTCGAACAATCGTAAACGTGGTAATTAGCAGCATACTGAAGTGCATGTGCATGGGTAATATCACATTTTAGACATGTTTATTGAACCACAAAATAACATTTGCGGTCGCAAAAGTACTATTTTTTCCCTTTTATATGCAAGTTTTAGTACAAAAAAGTTGCCATAAAGATTCAATAACAAATGCGACTTGGGAAGCGACCATCTTGGTTGCGGTATTCTGAAGTCGAATAGTAGGCAACGATAAAAAACTAACGCACGATGTAACAATCGGAAAGGATAGTATCGGTTTACAAACTATGTAAAAATGTAAAAATGCAAAAATGTGGGTTGGTTGTGGGTTGGTTGTGGGTTGGTTGTGGGTTGGATATAGGTGGTTGTTTGCTATTTTACATTATTTCACAAATTTGAACGGAATATGTGTTTTAGGATTTTCGATATTTGAATATTTTTTTGTGAAAAATGGAATAAAAATTTTAAAAATCGGTATATGGAGTATAAAAAATCTGGGTAAACCGAAAAATGAATTTTGGGGTAAAGGGGGATTAAACGCAGCACCTGATGGCATATTGCGATGTGAGCACAGGAGGGGTTATGAGACAATAAAACAATCAGAGCCGCGGCAATTGCCGCAGCTCTGAATATGCAATCCATGCATTATGCGTGGTCGATTACTCTTGGTTGAGAGTAACACGTTTGAAATCAACAACGGTAATGCCGGCTTTCTTGAGTACGTCTTTAACCAACTCTTTCTCTTCCGACATAACATAAACCTGTTCAACGAGAGTTGATTCCTTTAGGAATTTCTGCAGACGACCTTGTGCTATCATCTCCACTTTCTTCTCGTTGATGTTCTTAGCAGCCTCAGCAGGAACATTAGCACGAATATCGCGAGCCACCTGTGCCTGTTCAGGTGTAAGCCAACCCTTAGCCATGTTGCTTTCGATATGGTCGTCGGAATCAGCATGAGCGGGGTTCAAACCTGCTTTACGTAAAGCATTCTCAATAGCCTTGTTTATCTCGTCTTGTTTGGTCTTCTCGACAGCGACTGAGAGTTCACGCTCTTTAACCTGTGCAGGAACATGGTCGGCATCGATAGCAATAGGCGACATAGCAGCTACCTGCATCGAGATACCATGAACGGTATCGTGGTCGGCCTCTGCCTGAGCCACAGCTACAAGCGACGACAGTTTATTGCCAAGGTGATTATAAGCGTCAACTTTGGGAGCACGTAGGAAGGCGTAATCGCTCAGTTCCATTTTCTCGCCGGTAACGCCTGAACGCTCGGTTACCCAATCGGCAAGTGTTCTGCCATCAACAACCTCAGCCTTGAGAGCCTCGAGGTCGGCAGGTTTGCGGTCCATAGCCACGTCAAGGATGCGTTTCACAAGAGCAACGAAGTCGGCATTCTTAGCCACGAAGTCGGTCTCGCACTTTACAGCTACGATAGCGCCAAAGCCATCTTGAGCCTTTGCAAGTACACAACCTTCAGACGCCTCGCGGTCGCTACGTTTAGCAGCAATAGCCTGACCACGCTTACGCAACAAGTCTTTTGCTACTTCGAAATCGCCGTTTGCCTCTTCCAAAGCTTTCTTAACATCCATCATTCCTGCGCCGGTGATATCGCGCAGTTTCTTTATATCTGCAAGTGTTACAGCCATAATTATTGATTTTTTTAAGGTATTTGTAAAATTCTGCACTGATTACTCAGCCTCAGCCTCTGTTTTCTCTTCTGCAGGAGCAGCTTCTTCTGATTTGTCTTTCGGAGCCGACTTGCGGATGCGCTGACGACGCTCGCGTGGTGCGGGAGCCTCTTCATCAGCCTGAGCCTGAGCAGCTTCTTCGTCGGCACGCTCTACCTTGCGCTCTTCGAGTCCTTCTTTTATTGCTTCGCATACAGCGTTAACAATAACCTCAATCGACTTTGTAGCATCGTCGTTAGCAGGAAGAACGAAATCGATATGTGTAGGGTCGCTGTTGGTGTCAACTATACCGAAAACAGGTATTCCCAAGCGCTGAGCCTCGGCCACAGCAATATGCTCTTTCATCACGTCAACAACGAAAAGGGCAGAAGGCAGACGAGTAAGGTCAGCTATCGAACCGAGGTTCTTCTCAAGTTTCTCGCGCTGACGGGTAATCTGCAAACGCTCACGCTTCGACATATTATCGAAAGTACCGTCGGTAGCCATCTTGTCGATGGTTGACATCTTCTTAACAGCCTTGCGGATGGTGGGGAAGTTGGTAAGCATACCACCTGCCCAACGCTCGGTAATATTAGGAAGACCTATCTCTTTAGCGTGTGAGGCAACTACTTCCTGACCTTGTTTCTTAGTTGCTACGAAAAGAATACGACGACCTGATTTAGCGATAGCCTTCAGAGCTTCAGCTGCTTCGTCGATTTTAACAACGGTCTTGTTCAGATCGATGATGTGAATACCATTGCGCTCCATGAAGATATAAGGAGCCATGGCGGGATTCCATTTGCGCTTGAGGTGACCGAAATGGCAACCGGCATCAAGCAATTGATCAAAATTAGTTCTCATGTTTGTTTTTTGTTTAATTGATTTGTTTGTTATTTATAATCTTAATCTTGGTTCACTCTTTCACAAAACAGCTTTCAAGTTTACGATGGTTCAATTTGAATAATTTGACGAAATTATTATTTTTTTAAGACACAGATGTAACGGATTTAGCAGATTAATGAATAATTCATTGCTAATTCATTACAATTTGTGTAAAGAAAAAAACAATAAAATTATAAAGAACTAATCGTTAATTATTCGTAAATAGCAAGAATGAAACACCTGAAACTTTTGTTGCGTTTTGCAGGCGAGAACTGCCTTTTAGTAACCAAGACAACCGCGGGGTAGTCAAACAAGCCGAATCCCCGCAGTTTGTTGTGTCTTATGCAATTGCCAAGCTCAACCAATTAACGTTTCGAGAATTGGAAGTGCTTACGAGCTTTAGGTTGACCGGCTTTCTTACGCTCAACTTCACGAGCATCACGAGTCATGAAACCTTCAGCTTTCAGAGCGGGCTTGTCCTCGGGATTGATTTTCACCAATGCGCGAGCGATAGCAAGGCGCAAAGCCTCTGCCTGACCTTTGTAACCACCGCCGTCGAGATTAACCTTGATATCATACTTCTCAGCAACACCAAGTTTCTGGAGCGGTTGCTTAACTATATATTGAAGAATCGAAGAAGGAAAATAAACTTCCAAATCACGTTTGTTGATTGTTATCTTACCTTCACCTTCACTAACGAAAATGCGTGCAACAGCAGCTTTTCTTCTTCCTAAGGCATTTACTACTTCCATTGTTCAATATTATTTAAGTTGGTTGATATCTAATTGTTTGGGTTGTTGAGCCTGATGAGGATGCTCCTGTCCGGCATACACGTAGAGGTTCGAAATTATCTTGTTGCCAAGATGATTTTTCGGGAGCATACCTTTTACAACTTTTCTCAGAAGGAACTCAGGTCCTTTTGCCATAAGGTCGGCAGCTGTATATTCACGCTGACCTCCGGGATAACCCGTATGACGAAGATATACACGACCAGTCATCTTATTGCCGGTGAGAACCACCTTGTCGGCATTGATAACGATTACATAGTCGCCACAGTCCTGATTAGGAGTGAACGACGGTTTGTACTTGCCACGCAAGAGCTTGGCAACCTTGGTGCACAGACGACCCAGCACCTGACCTTCGGCGTCAACAACTACCCACTGCTTCTGCTCGAGCGCAGCTTCTTTGCTCACCGATAAGGTTTTGTAACTTAAAGTATTCACTGTATAAATTTGATTTAGAGCCAACCCGACAGACATCATTTACGCTCTGCTTGTTGTAGCCTCCGGCTATATGCATTATAACATTAAACTGCATCATGCATTACAAAGCCACTGCCCAGATTGACGATTAATAATACGTTTCGGCGCATATACATGCACCGGCTTATCAGGTTTTTCGAAACTCTTCACCCGGAAAAGCGTGCAAAATTACAACATTTTATTTAATCTACAAAATCTTTAACAAAAAATTCCTAAAAAAATCCACCATTTAGCGCAGCTAACACAGATTAGAACAGACTTATCTCTATGTCTCCACCTCTCTGTTGATTTTAATTAACCGCAGATTGAACTGATTAGGCAGATTGGAACAGATTTCTTATATTTGCTTTTCACTTTTCAACTTTCTAAATGTAATCTCACTCAGATGACACGTAGTTTACATCTCAATTTTCAAATTTCAATTTTTTTATTTCTTTGTTGTTAATGATTTTCATAGGTGTTTGCAGTCTGATATCGCTTGCAAAATTACATTTTTTTGTCAATATTCGGTAATGTTTGATAGATATATTATTGTTCACCGTTTTTCCATTTGTCGTATTCTCCTTTGTCTTTTTGCTTCTTGTTGGCAAAGTGGATTAGCATTAAGCCGATGAAACCGACTAATAATCCGCCTGATAGTTTCTGAACGAAAGCGTCAGTTGCTCCGGAAACTATCGCTATAAACGCTACTATGAGGTTGAGTGCGCCAAGGATAGCGAATATGTAACCTGTTATTTTCATGGCTGTTGTTACTTTCTCTCTACGTCTTCAAATTCAACATCTTTTTTCTTTGAACATAGAGTGATAATCAGTCCTATGATGGGTGATAAAAATATGCTTGCGGCGAAAGCCCACCCGAAACCGATATTACGTTTTGAACCAAGCCAGCCTATTAAGGCTGCGAAAATGAGTAAGACGATAAATGTAAATACTTGTTGTTCCATAATGATTTATATTTTAATGTTAAGTTTATGTTCTGCTTCTTTCTGTAGTTCAACCAAGCGGTTGTAGTTAGTTTTGTTTTCTGTAATCTGCTGAAACAGGTGATTCGCTATTTGATTTTGTTCGGTATCTGTGAACCGGTCAGGATGGCAGACTGCTTTGAGTTTGTTGTATAATTCTTGCGCTTTGAACACTTGCATTGTGTTCGACCAATCTGTAGGTTGGTTGATAATCGCTTGTTCGGCTTGATATTGCTTGCTGCGAGATGCTTTGTGCATCATGGTTTGAGCAATTATTATCAGCACCAAGATGACGTTTAGTATCAAAAGCGTGATGTTCAACCAGTTGAATGGGTTAGCATTAGAACTCATATTTGCGGTTGCTATACTATCAGTTATTATTGTGTCCATCTGAATTGTTATTTAAGTAGTTGTAGTTGTTGCTGTATCCGAGTACAAGGAAGTCTTTTATCTGCCAGCGGCATCCATAGTTGCCAACATCGCAATGTACTTCGAGAGTATCGAAGCCGAGTACGACTAATTTGCGGACTAAGTTGTCATCGTTCAGTATGGCTTCACCAATCAGTTTGATGTCGTTTCTGCTTAATTGTTGTCCGGTGAAGGCTTTGATACGGAACCCAGAGTACAGCCAGTGGGAGTGAGAATGTTTATATTCGGAGCATCCCCTCGATATTTCAGCCTGAAGGAGTACGGGCATTAGTCCGGCGATAAATGCTTTTTGGGCATCTGTGTTGAACCCCATAATAAGGTCGGTTCGATCAGAATGGTTATTAAACCATTGAAGAATTTTAATCCAAATGTTCATAAATTTTAATGTTAGCTTGCAAAAATGACTAAAATCACTAACTTAAGTTCCTTACCTATTAATAGGTTATCGCGTTAGCGATATAATGTTAAAAGCGAATTATGGATTCCATCTTTAATCTTTTTATTTTGATTTTTTCGGTGTATCGAACACCCGAAAAAATCAGATAGACAAGAGGAGATATTGAACATTAGGTTTCTATTAACATTTAACGGCTAACGCCGTATGTATTCGATAATACTTTACACATAGACACATACAAAATTTAATTTAGTAAAATGTATAAAATGGCTAAAATGGCTAAAATGACCAAATATAACACCCATGCAATAATACTAAAGGTGATATCTTTTTTTTCTCGGCGTTCAATCTCTTTTTTTATAGGCTCTTCTATTTTTATGATTTGTAGGTTGATGTCGTTGATTTGATTACCTTTGTATTGTTGTAGTTTTTTCCTAATTTCTTTATATTTTTGGCTTTCGATGATATTGATTTTCTGATTAATGTAAGACGTATTTATTTTGTTTATAAAGTTTTGGATTTCAGACAGAAAGGCTGTATAATCTAAATAATCAAGTCGTTGACGGATTTTATTCAGATATGATTTGTATTGTGTACTATGATAGAGATTGTCTAATTGCAAGATATCGTTTTTTTTCTCTTCTATCATAGATAAGATGCTATTGGCGTCATGTGCTATTGTGGCATCGTTGCGGTAGATAAAGGGTTCAATACTTTTTTTCAGATAGTCATATAGTCTGCTTGCGTTGATTGAAATCCCGAGTTCGTTGATTGCTTGTGTGAGAATTTGTCGGAATTCGTCGGTCAGTTCGTTATCTTTAATGTCGTGCCAGCAAGATTGATTATGTTTTAATTGGTCGGTTATATCAATGGCAACATCTACTTTATGTTTATCATAGGGTTGCATGAATTTTTGAGGGTAGCATTTGTCAAGTAATTCTTCATATAATGTATTATATGGAGTCATGGTGAGAGAAGACATTGTTTCCCATATTATATTGTCGTTAGTCGGCATAGTTTCGTTTATATTTGTAGATTAAGAAAATAAGTGCTGCAATTCCAATCATTCCCATTAAGGCAGCAATAGATGTGTAGATGATATTGTTATTGGTTGGCTTGCGATAATCTGTTTTCCACTGAAAGGAATCGATGGCTTTGTTGATACAATCTCTAAATTCATCGGCATCAGAAACTCGGTATGATGTTATTATAATCGCACTATTTTTACTATTTTGTAGTCTGTAAAGTGTACACATTACGGCACCTTCAAGACCTGTACGTGTATAGCGAACACGGGTTGCATAATATCCTTTTGACGTTTGGAATATATCAATGGTAGGTTCGCAATAGGGGAGGTATTCAAATGGTTTTGATTGGTGGTCACATTCGCTTAATAGTTGTGTTCTGATTTCGGGTGTTATGTTAGGTTCATCGTTGCAACATTGGTATGTGCCGTGTGGCATGTCGGTTACTGCAATGAGTATTCGGCTATATTGTTTTAGAGCGGTGGTGTCAATTTGCCCTAATCCTTTTTGCTGAAAGACGATAGAGTAATAACCATTAGATGAACTTGCCGTGGGTAAGTGCCTTGTATATTCATCGCTGTCTTTTCGTAATTCATAGATATTGCTATCCACGTCGATAGAGATAATTCCATAAAAAGAATAAGTTTCTGCTTTTGTGACTGTAAGGCTGAGAGTGAAAATTATGAGTAATATGTTCCTGATGTGTTTTGGCATGTTGGTGTGCTGAATGTTTTGTGCTGCAAAGTTAGGCGTTTTTGCAATATGTTTTTCAAAATTTGCTTGTTTGCAAGGCTTGCAAATGGTTTATGATGGTTCTTTTATGGTAATTACTTTTTGTTTGATATTTGTTTGCATTCTCATACAAAAAGTTAGCGTGAACTTTCGTCCGCTTCATTTGATTATCTGAGGTCTTCGACTACCTTAATGTTTCAAATGTATGCACGGAAAACTCACGCTAAAACGCGCGCGTGCATAAACCGTACTTGAAACATTAATGATTTCTGAAGTTGTCGAAGTTCCAGATAATCAAGTTTGGCTTATAACGCTTTATTGTGGTGCAACGCTTTGCACACTTTATGTCTTGTTATTATGTTATGTCTATTTTATATGTATTTATGCCTATGTTACCGCTTTTTTACGCTATCGGTGGTAGCGGTGCTGTTTAATGTCGGCAAATAACAGACTAATTATTAGGCAAGCAACTGCTCAATTATTTAGATAAGTTCGTATGCCAATGGTTTCAATTCATCCAAATCCTCACGCGACACATCGTAAACTACGTCATAGTCAGCCTTCTCACGCATATTCTCTATGACTGCAACAAAATGTCCGAAATTGGAATCAATGATGCCTGTTTTGATGAATTGCTGATGAAATTGTGCATGGGTGCCATGATGCGACTTCGTACTTATACCATGTTTAACAAACAAGGCATGAATGCCATGAAAAACAGCATCGTAGAAACGATTTGCAGCAGCTGATACCGAATATCTTTAATAACTGTCTCCATCAGCAAGGCAATAGTGCTTTTTCTAAATGCAGTAATCAAAGTCTTCACGATTGTCGCCACGGGCACGCGAGCCATAAAGCCAAAGGGAAGAACCCCTGGGCAATATTGATTTGGCTGTTTGTCGAATCAACGATATTATCTCGTTAATATTGGGCATGGAAGAATGATTAATAATCGCTATATAATTTCAAATCCTATTGACCTTGTCCTTAGCGGCACATAGAAACAAAAAGGCTTTAAGATTCAGTCGCAAAAGTAGTAATATTTTCTTGAACACGCAAATGTTTTCACAAAAAAATTCTGCATAACATGCAGTGCTTAACAGAAGTGGAAACTAAAGTTTTCCACGATTTATTACCACCTTATCATATTTTTCTTTATCCACAAATTAAACACTACTTTTCTTCTATTTTTTCGTCCAAAATTATCCAAAACTATAATTTCAGGCTCAAGAAGTGGGAAACTTGAGTAACGAATTTAACTAACAACTGTGTTTTCTTATTCCTTAAACAGGTCGTCTATGGTTATTTCAGCCAAGACATTACTTGAATATGTGTTTTTTGCTAAACCATAGGTCGTTATGAAGACAGGCATTATGCCGTTGTGCGTTCCTGTTTATTAACAAAAACAGCTTGTCTCATGCGAAACTTCATATCCTCACTCTTGTCTATCAAATACGGAGTGGTGCTATATTTTATCCCTAATATATTGATAATTTTGATAAAAACACCGCAACACGGGTGCTACGGTGAAGTGGGGTTAAATCAAGCAATTTATTCTAAATGAAAATGATGCTTGATGGCTTCCACCTTGTCGAGCTTCTCCCATGTAAATAGTTCTACTTTTATTCGTTTCTCTTTGCCCGAGGAGTCAATGAATGTCTTTTCCACTATCTGCGGAGTGCGACCTACATGACCATAAGCTGCCGTTTGCTGATAGACAGGCTGGCGAAGTTTGAGTTGCTGCTCGATATCGCCCGGGCGCAAGGGGAAGAGCTGTGGAATACATTCGGCTATCTGAGCGTCGGAAAGCCCGACATGAGCAGTGCCATGAGTATTGACATAGATACTAACCGGTTCTGCCACACCTATAGCATAACTCAGTTGCACCAACATCTCGTCTGCCACGCCGGCTGCCACCATATTCTTGGCTATATAACGAGCTGCGTATGCTGCCGAGCGGTCAACCTTACTGGGGTCTTTGCCCGAGAAGGCACCACCACCGTGTGCACCTCTGCCACCATAAGTATCTACAATTATCTTTCTGCCAGTGAGTCCGGTATCGCCATGAGGACCACCAATAACGAACTGCCCTGTCGGGTTAACAAGCAACTTAGAGGTGGTTGAAAGTTCCGTTATAAACTGGTCGAGCAAAGCAGTATAGGCAGTATCACGGGTCGCAACTCGCGGCAGAAGGATATTTATTATGTCTTCGCGAATCTGCTCCTGACTGACATCGGGGTCGTGCTGCGTAGAAAGAACTATAGTATCAATACGAAGGGGACGGTTATCGTCGGAATACTCGATTGTAACCTGCGACTTGGCATCGGGGCGCAGATAGGTCATCTGCTGTTTCTCCTTTCTAATTCGCGCAAGTGTAAAAACGAGTGTGTGCGCGAGGTCGAGAGTGAGCGGCATATAGTTCTCTGTCTCGTTGGTAGCATATCCAAACATCATTCCCTGGTCGCCAGCCCCCTGCTCTTCTATCGTGCCGCGTGATACACCGCGGTAGATATCTGCCGACTGTTCGTGCAGCGCCGTGAAAATACCGCACGAGTTGCCGTCGAACATATACTCTGACTTGGTATAACCTATCTCGTTGATGGTGTCGCGCACCACGCGCTGAACATCAACATAAGAGTTGCTATTAACCTCGCCTGCCACAACTACCTGTCCGGTAGTAACTAACGTCTCGCACGCCACGTGCGAGTCGGCATCGAGTGCAAGAAAATTATCAAGGATAGCATCTGATATCTGGTCAGCCACTTTGTCGGGATGACCCTCTGAAACTGATTCCGAAGTAAAATAGTACATTGTTTTGTTTAGAGTTTAGTATTTAGAGTTTAGTGTTTTATAATTAAGTATAAAAAAAACGCAAGCCAGACTGTTTCAGCGGCTTGTTCAGCAATTTTAGCATTTTTTAAAGAGGTTGCAAGCAGTCAAATCTATCCTCTCTCAATAGCGGCTGCAAAATTAGTTCTTTTTATCAACATAAGCAACTATACTTGCAAGAAATATAAAAAAAATGTAAATTTGCAGCCAAATTAAGAAAAAACATGAACGGAAAACAAATTATTATAGCAGTTGACGGCTACTCCTCGTGCGGAAAATCGACCATTGCCAAACAACTGGCTGAGCATGCCGGTTACACCTATATCGACACCGGTGCAATGTACCGTGCTGTGGCTCTTTATCTCCACACCAACGGCATTACGATAAGTAAGGACAATGAGGCTGAAATCGAAACTATACTTCCACGTATTCATGTTACTTTTACAAAAACGGCTTCTGGTCAGCATGTATGCCTCAACGGAGAGGATGTGGAAACTCAAATCCGTACTCTCAAGATTGGCAACCTTGCCTCTCAAGTAAGTACTCTTGGCTCTGTAAGACGCTTTCTTGTTGAGCAACAGCAGGCAATGGGCAAGCAGAAAGGTATCGTGATGGACGGCCGCGACATCGGCACAGTAGTATTCCCCAACGCTGAACTCAAACTTTTTCTCACGGCCTCGCCCGAGATTCGTGCCGAGCGGCGCTTCTTAGAGTTACAGCAGAAAGGCGAGAACCCTTTGTTTGAAGATGTATTGCGCGATTTGGGCGACCGCGACTACCGCGACACACACCGCGCTGAGAGTCCGCTGAGGCAGGCAGAAGATGCTGTGGTGATT
>JAFSTG010000089.1 GCA_017450605.1 Paludibacteraceae bacterium
GATTGCTCACAAATTAAACGAATTAAACGAAAAACTTCGTTTTTCTCTTTTTTCAGATTTATAAATGGAATTTCACGCAGATGGCACAGATTTTTCAGATGAAACAGATAAATGACTTAAGTTTCCGACATTGAATAATCAACGAATTACGTTTGTTGATTGTTCACAAATTAAACGAATTAAACGAAAAACTTCGTTTTTCTCTTTTTTCAGATTTCAAAATGGAATTTCACGCAGATGGCACAGATTTTTCAGATGAAACAGATTTATGACTTAAGTGTCCCATATTAGATAATCAACGAAATATGTTTGTCGATTGTTCACAAATTAAACGAATTAAACGAAAAACTTCGTTTTTCTCTTTTTTTAAGTTATAAAAAATTATCCAAAATTACCAGAATTGAATTTTAGTCTCTCTTATGTGGGAAACTTTAGTTTTTTATCTGACTTGAAACTGTTAACTATTAACTAACACCGCGGTATGGCAGGCAACGATGCCGGCTGTTTCGGTTCGGAGTCGCGAGTTGCCGAGTGATACGGGGAGGAAGCCATTGCTAAGTGCATGTTCGACCTCTTGCTGTGAGAAATCGCCTTCTGGTCCGATGAGGACAAGGCACGAAGCGCCACGGACGATATTGTCTTTGAGTTGGCGTTTGTCGGTCTCATAGCAATGAGCGATGAAACGTGTCTGCTCGGTGGCTTGAGCAATCAGTTGCCCAACATCGGTGAGTGGGTCGAGGACAGGAAGATAAGGAGTGAGCGACTGCTTGGCAGCAGAAAGGATGATTTTCTCGAGTCGGTCGGTACGGATCTGCCGTCGTTCAGAGAAACGGCACAGGAGCGGGGTGATACGGTCAACACCTATCTCGGTAGCTTTCTCGACGAGCCATTCCATGCGTTCGATGTTTTTAGTGGGAGCTACGGCAAGGTGCATAAAGAAATCATGCGATTTCTGCTGAAGGGCAGAGCTGATGATCTCAAATTCGCAGTGCCGTGGATGAGGATTGACAACACGAGCGTTAAAGGTATATCCCTTGCCGTTGGTAATGAGCAGCCGGTCGCCAGCCGTATAACGCAACACTCGGACACAATGTTGCGATTCTTCCTCAGAGAGGAAACCTCGCTGCGGTTCCTCAGAGGGTTGTAGTTCCGGATTGTAGAAGAGATACATAAAGAGTGAACAGGTGAAAGGTGAGAATATGCATACGTAGAGACGAGGCTCTAACTCGTCTCTACGTAGCGGGGGCATATAAACTATTCTGTTACTTTGCGGTATTTGCCTTCGATGATGAGCATGCCGGGGAGGATTTCGCCACCGCCGGTTTTTTGGAAGGTGGTAGCGCGTAGTTCTGAGCCTTCGGCTTTCTCGGTTACAGCATTGTAGCGATTATCCCAAATCTTACCCTTTTGGGGCTTTAGTGATGCCACATATTTATACTTTGACTTACCAGTTTCAGGGTCAACGATACGTTGTATGACTTGGAACTTCGACTTCTCTGATATACCCTCTTTCATTCCGATTTTGGCGGTATATCCTGTTATCTTACCTTTGTCGTTGGTTACAATCTCATAGACAGGAGTCTTAACCTTGAAATCTTCGTAAGCGAGTTGCAGGGCTGCAATGTTCTTGTCGATGGAGCGAGTGCATACCATTTTGACAAGTTCTTTTCTATCGTACTGTCCTACAATAACACTTTTGGCATTATACTCGTATTCGTGAGCGACATACTTCATTCGGAATGTGGTAGGGTCGTCGAGGAAAGCGAGAATCTTCTCGGGGTTAGGAGTAGCGGTGTAGTAGTTGTTATAGAAAATGGCAGCGATAGAATCGTTCCAATCGAGTTGGAAGAGATAGGAATGTGTTTTGACAGTAAAGCCTGTAAAGGAGTCGGCTATATCACCTCCGAGGTCGGCTATATCCTTGCCTGTAGTACCTCCGAACAGTGCATCGGCTATGCTTCCGAGTGTTGACATGACTGCTTTAGCCACAGCAGCTTTCTCTTCGGCGGTAACATAGGTCATATCGCTGACGAGTAGGTAGGTGTTGCCTATCAGTTCCTCACCGGCATCGGAGAGTGCAGCCACTCCACGTGTTGTTTGCTGTGCGAGGGCCACGTCGAGGTCGGATGCGTTATACTGTCCACGCTGAGAGATGAGGTCAACATTGAAGGTAGCTGTTTGGATGTCGAAGTTGTCGAAGTCGAGTCCGAACCATTTACCCACCATGACTTTAGCAACTTCTGCATCGTTGATAATCTTCTCTAATGTCTGTGCATTTTTCTTGACATCTTGAGCATTAAGCACCTTGCCCATTTGCGCTTTAATAAGTCCGTGACTATGTTTTTTGACATTGGGGATGCTATCGTTATCGATAACATTGATGCCGAAGTTATGGTCGTCGTACTTATCGGAAACGGGTTTAGAAGTGAACGCATCGTATATCTCTTTACCGAACTCGTCTTCTGAGTGGTAAATCATCATTTCGGCAAGTGCGCTGCGCCGATATTGCTGCAGTTCTCCTGTTTGTTGAGCAAAGAGGTTGCCGGCAGCAAGCAGGAGAACTGTTAATAACAGATTATTTCTCATATCAACGTAGGAATCCTATATTGGTGGATGTTGGTTGTTGGTTTTGTCCGTAAGCCACACCTACTTGTCGCCATGAGTCGATACGTTGTGATTCGAGATCGACACCGTCCTGATATTTTTTCATTTCGAAGTGCCAATCGTCAAGCACTTTAGCTTTTATCTCGGCGTAGAGTGCCATAGCGTCGCCATAGCATTTAGCTTCGGGGAATATCTGACTGAGGTATTGTCCGGCTTCGTCGGCAGCCATAGCATTTTGTCCGCTCACCCAAGCGGTGCGAGCGAGAGCGAGATTTTGGTCGCAGAGGTAGTCAACATACATCTGATAAATCTCGTCGCCAAGTGCCACAGCCTCGGTGTATTTATTACACTCGGAAGGAATGCATTGCATAAGGAAAAGAGCTTCGTCGAAATGTTTCTGTTTGGCGAGCGAGCGTGCGCGCAGCATCATATTGTCGACTTGTTGATTATAATAGTCGATTATTTTAGCTTTACCTTCGGCAACGAAATCCTTAAGTGCTTTTGAGTTGAGGTTAATATGCCTTATGGCGTCCATATAGCATTTTGCCTCAGTCTGCCCTACTCCTTTGGCGTTGACAGAAGTGGTTGAGAAAATGGTTTGGTTATAGTAGTCGGCTATATAGAATGTAAACTCCATAGTAGCTGCGATTTGCATAGGCGGTCCGGGGAGTACGTCTTTGGTGAGTGGTACTTCTTTGACAGTGATGAAGAACTGTCCGAGATAGTCCATCGAGGCTATACCATTCTGAGTAAGGAGATGATGTAGTTTATTCTCCACCTGAGCGTTAGCCGTAGGCGGGAAAGGCTCGGTGAAGTCTTCGACGAGTACTTTAAGAGCAATGCTATTGCCTTTAGGAGCCGGTGATTGGGCAGAGAGAGACAATGTGAATGCTGCCAGAACGAGTATAGGAAATATTCGTTTCATAATTATAAAATTTAAAGTTTTTACAAAATTGAGGGACTTCTAAGAATCAGAAAAACAACAAACAAAGATTATAATTAATTATCCGTTAATTATTCATCCGCCGGTTGGCGGATTATCTGACCCGAGAAAGTTTTGATATATTATTTTTCTCCGAGAACGAGAACAGCCTTACCAAGTCCGCGGTTAAGCAGTTTGACAGGAATGTTATAAGGTTCTTTGCGGAGCACATTACGGAGTTGTCGGGCGAAAGCCTCCGTATCGATAGCGGTACCTCTTGTATTGTAGAGCGGTATTCTTACTTGCTCGTAGGATATATAATATTCTGAAGACCCAAGTTTTGAGAAACGTCCTTCGACGGTATTCTGAGCGAGCCACTCGTCGATTATCTCTGATAGTTCAAGTCCGTCGAATTCTGTTTCAAGGTCGATACCGGCTTCATTGTCTTGGAAGACGCGAATGTCGAGTGCCACTTCACGTCCGTTGGTGAACAGGTCGTCGAAATATTGCTGGAGTCGGTTGTTGAAGTTATCGATATGAGCTACAACAGCTTCTTCGAGCAGCACTGCAACATCTGCGGTGAACGATGGTTGAGAGGTTCCATTGGCTCCACCAATGCTTTTGCCAGTGTATGCATCTTTACCTTCGAGGATGAACTTGAGGGTACGTTTTGGTCCTTGCTCGGTTACATCCCATGTTAGTTCGAGTATGATATCAGCCTTGGCAGTACGGAGCAGACGGTCGATAGGAGTTTCTGCGAGTTCGTTGCCATTTTTACTGGTAAGAAGGTTAGCTTCAGCATTTTGCTGATTGATGATTTTGATTTGCGACTCGAGGTCTTTGCATGGGAAAGAGCGTTCCATCATCAGGTCGTTGATTTTAGCGATAGCGAGTTTGAGGTCCATATCGTTTTGTAGCGCCTGCTGATAGTCGGGGATTACTTGTTGTGTTCCCTGATTGTCGATAATCTGAACATACCCATTCTGATTGCACCACACATCGCTTGGTACGACCATAAGGGTAGGTTTTTTAGCCTGCGAGAAAGCCATGAGTGAGGCGAGCAGGCAAACTGAAAGTAGCAAATTACGTTTCATAATCATCAATATTTAAGGATATTGTCTTGAATAAGTTTCTCTTTCAACTCTTTACGGAACACGCATACCGTAACCTGGGCCTGAGTTTGTGCATTGGTTTTCTGGTATTTGGTTGAGAGTGATCGTTTTTCCTTGAGTGAACAATAATTCTTGTATTCTCCGCCATCGGCAAAGAACACGTTGAAATAGTCTTCGTATTTAGTTTTGGCATTCACCTCGAGGAGAAGGGGTTTGAGTACACCGGAGGTAGTATTAGCAGTGCCGGTAGCGAACTGAATCTGGTTGAAGATAACGTCGTAAACGGCAGTTTTCTGAGCTTGCACGAAAGCATCGGCAGCGTTTCGTCCGCGTCCCCATGCCCGAATGGTGTAGGAGCCGTCGAGTTCGGTGGCGATAACCTTACTTTCGTAATCGTAGTAGGCCTGAGAGCGGTGTGAACCGCAAGCTGCCAAGAGGACAGTGAGCAGACCTAATGAAAAGAATAGGAAAGATTTTTTCATATTAAAAAAGAATAAGATAGGTAACTAATTAAAATCCAGAGCAGAGTGATTTGATGACTCCGGCTTGTTCGAGTGCGTGGCGCAGTTCGTCTTTTTTAACTGATACTATGACACCCACTTTATACTCTTTACCCACTTTTATTACTTCTTGTGTAGCTCCCGTGAGTGAGACGTATTTATAATAGTCGCCACGATCGGAGAAGAAGTCTTTAAAAAAGTCGGCATATTCCTCTTCCACACCGGGGGTTTTAGCGAGTGGTCGCTGAGCGACACAACCTGTTTCGCCGGTATAGCCTTTAAAGATGACTCCATGAACAGCATTTTTCTTGCATTGTTCGGCAGCAACAGCAGCCTTACGAGAGTAGCTCCATACCTTGATGAGGTAGGTACCTTGCACACCATTCCCAGCACATTCGAGTTCGTAACGATAGTGTTCGGTGTCTTTTTTTGCCTTACTCTTAGGACCGGCAAAGACCGGCAAACAAAGAGCGATTGCTAAAAGCAAGATGAGATTTTTTTTCATAAGCATAAGAGATTAAGTGAATATTGATATTTTTATACTATTTCTATAACAAGTTTAATAACAATTATGGTGCCAAAGCGAGTTGTTTATTCTAAAGCCTTTAGTCGTTCGGCATTTTCGGCTATCTGTAGTTGGTCAATCACCCCTTGGATATCGCCGTCCATGAATGCCTGCAGGTTATAAATAGTGTATCCGATACGGTGGTCGGTGATACGTCCTTGAGGGTAGTTGTAGGTTCTGATTTTAGCACTGCGGTCGCCTGTTGAGACCATTGTTTTGCGTCGTTGTGCGATATCGTCGATATATTTCTGATGTTCGCGGTCGTAGATCTGCGTACGGAGGCGAGACAGTGCGCGTTCTTTATTCTTAGGTTGGTCGCGTGTTTCGGTACATTCGATGAGTATCTCTTCGGTGGTTCCGGTATTGGGATTACGCCACATATAACGAAGTCGTACTCCCGACTCTACCTTGTTGACATTCTGTCCTCCTGCCCCACCGGAGCGGAAGGTCTCCCACTTTATTTCTCCTTCGTTGATATGTACTTCGAACTCGTCGGCTTCTGGCAGAACAGCCACAGTTGCAGCGGAGGTGTGAACCCGCCCTTGCGTTTCGGTTACGGGAACTCGTTGTACGCGATGGACTCCCGACTCGTATTTGAGTGTGCCATAAACATTTTCGCCAGAAACATTGAATATTATCTCTTTATATCCTCCCGAAGCGCCTTCGGTGAATGATGAGACTGAGTATTTCCACCCTTTGATATCGAAATACTTGCAATACATGCGGAACAGGTCGCCTGCAAAAAGTGCAGCCTCGTCGCCTCCTGTGCCGCCACGGATTTCCATAACAACGTTTTTCGAGTCCTCGGGGTCTTGTGGAAGAAGAGCCAGCTTGACTTCCTCTTCGAGAGCGGGAATTTGTGGTTCTAATTGTTCTATTTCCGCCTTAGCCATCTCTCGCAATTCGGAATCTGGCTCGTTGTAAAGGATATGTTTAGCCTCGTCGAGGTTGGAGATTGCAGTTTTATAACGTCGGGCAGTAAGCAGTACGCGTTCTATTTCGTGATATTCACGATTGATACGAACATAGCGGGCCTGATCGGAAATGACAGAAGGGTCAGACAATGCCAGACCTGCCTCGTGATACTTAGCCTCGAGTCCTTCTATTTTGTCGAGAATATTCATAAAAGTAACAAACGATATATGAATTTTTTGCCGGTGGGCTGATGAATAATCTTGCGGATATGAAGTGCATGGACCTGACCATGCAAAACTATAATAAAATTCTGCTAAACAGTTATACTATCCATATACACCTGCATTGTATTTTGCAGTAGTGAGACGATAGTCATTGGTCCTACGCCTCCGGGAACGGGTGTTATGAATGAGCATTTAGGGGCGACATGTTGAAAGTCAACATCGCCCACTAACCGATACCCTTTTTCTGATGAAGGGTCGTCGATTCGGTTGATTCCGACATCCACCACTACCGTCCCCTCGCTGACCATGTCGGCTGTAAGCAGATTGGGTTGTCCTACAGCTACGATGATGATGTCGGCTGTGAGACAAATCTGCTTGAGGTTACGTGTTTTAGAATGGCAGAGAGTTACCGTTGCATCGCCGAGCGAGGCTGCGCTCATCTTAGGGAGCGACAGGTATGGTTTCTGCATAAGAAGCATAGCCATGGGTTTACCTACAATGTTGCTTCTGCCAATCACCACGACGTGTTTGCCTTCGGTAGTAATACCATAGCGCATCAGCAGTTCGCGGATGCCACGTGGTGTGGCTGACACTATACCGGGCAGACCAAGAGCTGTGAGTCCGACGTTATGAGGATGCAGTCCGTCAACATCCTTATGATAGTTGATAGCGCAAGTGACAGTTGTTTCGTTGATATGACTGGGCAGGGGTAGTTGCACGATGAAGCCGTCGATGGAGTTATCGCTATTGAGTTCGTTGATTTTTGCAAGCAGCTGCTGCTGGCTAATATCAGCCGGCAGCGATACTAACCGAGCGTTGAAGCCGACCTCACGGCATGCTTTAAGTTTGTTGGTTACGTAGGTAGTAGATGCAGGATTATTACCCACCTGTACGATAGCGAGGCTCGGTACACGCATGCCTCGACGAATCAGCGACTCGACCTGCTCATGCAACTCTTGACGGATAGTCTGGGCTATATGTTTGCCATCTAATATTTCCACAGGTTTAATATTTTTAGTCTTTACTAATATTTAAAACGGATATGAATATCAGTTAGAGACATGTTATAAGAAATATCTGCTGATGTGTTATCGGCGATGGAATTTGCGCGGGTTGAGTTGCTGCTTTGATACTGCACGCATCATCTTAGATGTCTGCTCAAACTGCTTGAGGAAACGGTTAATCTCGACAATAGAAGTGCCGGAGCCTTTGGCAATACGCTGTTTGCGGGAGCCGTTGAGCAACTGAGGGTTAGAGCGTTCTTCGGGTGTCATGGAATTGATAATAGCCTCGATAGGCTTGAAGGCATCGTCGCTGACTTCCACACCTTTGAGAGCACGATCCATACCCGGTATCATACCAACAAGGTCTTTGATGTTACCCATCTTCTTGATTTGCTGCAGTTGCGAAAGGAAATCGTTGAAGTCGAACTGGTTATGTGCTATACGTTTAGAAATACGCCGTGCCTCTTGTTCGTCGTACTGTTCTTGAGCACGCTCGACAAGCGAAACGACATCACCCATACCGAGGATACGGTCAGCCATACGGGCAGGGTGGAAGACGTCGAGGGCTTCCATCTTTTCGCCAGTGGAGATGAACTTAATAGGTTTCTCTACAACAGAGCGAATAGAGAGAGCAGCACCGCCACGAGCATCGCCGTCTAACTTAGTGAGGACGACGCCATCGAAGTCGATACGGTCGTTGAATTCTTTGGCGGTATTGACAGCGTCTTGTCCGGTCATTGAATCGACAACGAATAGTGTCTCTGAGGGAGATATAGCATTTTTTATTGCTTCTATCTCGTCCATCATCTGTTCATCGACAGCCAAGCGTCCGGCGGTATCGACAATAACGACATCGTAGCCGAAGGTGCGTGCACGTTCAATTGCTTTTTGAGCTTTGCGAACAGGATTTTGTTCGGTTTCTTCGGTAAAGACATCAACACCTATTTGTTCGCCGAGTACGCGCAGTTGCTCGATAGCAGCGGGTCGATAGACGTCGCAAGCAACAAGCAGGACGCGCTTTGAGCGCTTCGTTTTCAGCATAGAAGCAAGTTTGCCGGCGAATGTAGTTTTACCAGAACCTTGCAGACCGGAGAGAAGGATAACGGCAGGTGTACCTTTAAGATTGATATCAACAGCCTCGCCTCCCATTAGTTCGGCAAGTTCGTCATGAGTGATTTTGACGAGCAGTTGCCCGGGACGAACAGCAGTAAGTACTTGCTGACCGAGAGCCTTTTCCTTAACACGGTCGGTAAATGCCTTAGCTGTTTTGAAATTGACATCGGCCTCGAGCAAAGCTTTACGTATATCTTTAACTGTTTCAGCTACATTGATTTCGGTGATACGACCTTCGCCTTTAAGAATCTTGAATGAGCGTTCTAATCGCTCTGATAAGTTATCGAACATAATATATAGCAAGAAAAATAATTAAACTTAACAAAACATAAGCAGACGGGAAATTAACCTACACACTAATGCGGTGCAAAGGTAATAATATTTTTTCAATTAGCAAAAAGCAAGAGAGATAAATAGAAAGATGAAAGGTAATACCCGGCTACCTCTGATTCCTGATTTCTACAAAACAAAGAAGCCCTCAGTCGTTTGACTGAAGGCTTCCGAAAAGTGGCGGCTACCTACTCTCCCACGAAGCAACGCAGTACCATCGGCGATGCAGAGATTAACGACCCTGTTCGGAATGGGAAGGGGTGGGACCTCAGCGCTATAACCACCTTAATATATGTTAGTGTTTAGAGGCTTGAGTTTAGAGTTTAGTATTTAGAGTCTTAGCGACTCTTCTTTAAACTCATATCCTCAACACTATGCTGTTGACATATTGACAGAAACAATTCAAAACACTCGGGTTCTTACGTATTTGTTAAGAAAAAGAGTTCGGGCAATTAGTACTGCTCGGCTTTATGTCACCATTTTACACCTGCAGCCTATCAACGTTGTCGTCTACAACGACCCTCAATGGAAATCTAATCTTGGAGCTAGCTTCGCGCTTAGATGCTTTCAGCGCTTATCTAAACCGAACGCGGCTACTCGGCAGTGCCCCTGGCGGAACAACCGATGCACCGGAGGTTCGTCCAACACGGTCCTCTCGTACTAGTGTCAGACCTCCGCAAATTTCCTAC
>JAFSTG010000090.1 GCA_017450605.1 Paludibacteraceae bacterium
TAATGGTTTTTAAAAGCGACTCTGCTGCCGCGCTGCCACCTGCCGATAGGATGTCATGCAGAGCAAAGAGCCTGCGACTTTCAGCCGATGACATATCATAACCGGAATACTCAGAAGAATCGATAGTAGGGAACAACATACCATTTGTCGGGTCTCCTACCACTGTAGTATCTACGAGTCCGAACACCACATCCGCATCACTCTCAACCTGCTTTTCGAGCAAACAACTAAGCATTAGCGGATTGCATATATCGTCGTGATCGACAAACACCACAAACGGAGCACGAACTGCTTGAAGCCCTATATTACGCGACATGCCGATATGCATGTTTGTTTGGTTCTCGATAACTCTTATCCTTTCATCTTGCAAGGCATAATCGCGTGCCAATTTGAGGGAGCCATCTGAAGGAGCATCAGCAACTACAATAACCTCGAAGTCGGTTTGAGCTTGCGCAACCAGAGAATCTATACAAGCACGAAAATGCTCGCCCGCGTTAAAAAGCGGTAATACGACCGACACACGAGGAGCAGGTAAAGCAGTGCTTGTTTGAAAAATTTTATCCGACATAATAACAAGAGTTGCTAAAAGTTTTTTTATTTTGCAAAGGTAAGAAAAAAAACATGATACGCCAACTGAATATATTTTTTTGCAAAAAAAAACATTGAGACTTTGTTTTCTTAAAAAAATATCGTAAATTTGCACCGTGAAAAGTAAAATATGCTTATTTAGGTAACTGAAAATAACTGTAAACACTGACAAATATGGACATTAAGAAATCAAAAAAAGCCAGTTTGGAAGATAAGAAATTTACTTATCTCCTCATGGGTTTGTGCTTTGTCCTTTCTGTCTGCTATGTTGCTTTCGAGTGGACAGAGAAGGAAGTAGCAGTCTATGACGTTATCAACGACGAGACTTTCTTCGAAGAAGAAGTTGACGAAATTGAGAACACAACCCAAGAAACTCCTCCACCACCTCCACCACCAGAGGTTAAGGCTCCCGAAGAAATCATCATAGTGGAGAACGACGAAAAAGTTGAAGAAATCAACATTCAGAGTGAAGACAGCCAAGAAGATGTTGAAATTGCTCCTCCGGTAGAAGAAAAGGTAGAAGTAGAAGTAGAGGAAGACCAAACAGTATTCGTCATCGTTGAAACCATGCCCGAATTTCCGGGTGGTCAGGCTGAACTGATGAAGTATTTGTCGAACAACGTGAAGTATCCCGTTATTGCTCAAGAAAACGGTATTCAAGGTCGTGTAGTATGCCAGTTTGTGGTAGAGCGCGATGGTTCGATAGCAAACGTTGAGGTTGTTCGTTCTTCTAACGAAGCGTCTCTCGACCGTGAGGCAGTACGAGTAATCAAATCGATGCCTAAGTGGAAACCGGGTAAGCAGCGTGGTAAAGCAGTGCGCGTTAAATATACTGTGCCTGTCAACTTCAAGCTGCAATAAATATCAAGCCAAAGAAAGAGACATAGCACGCTATGTCTCTTTTTTTTTGATATCACAAACACATCAGCAAAATAGTACATACAAAACAAATAACACACTATAATTATGAAAAAGTTTCTCCTTGCTTGTACACTTCTCTCAGTGCTTTGTGCTTGCAACCGGCAACCATCCACTCCTCAGCATTTTCTTACAGGTTGCGATGTAAGCGATGCCTTCATTGTTGACAGGCTGACACGTATCGACTCGGCTTATCAACGATATATCGACTGCGGATTCATGCCACATGCCGTTCTCATGGTGGTTCACGACGGGCGTATTGTGCACCATAAAGCGTATGGATGGCGCAACGTCGAACAGCAGATTCCTTGCCAAACAAGCGACATTTTCCGTATGGCATCCCAAACCAAAGCTATTTCTATAGTTGCACTGATGACACTCTTCGAGGAAGGACGTTTTCTGTTAGACGAGCCTATAAAAAAATACATTCCCGAATTTGCACACCCCGAGGTCTTGGTAAGTTACGAGACTGTAGTTGAAAACGACCCTGCAACAGGCGAGAAACACCGCAAAGCAGTGAATGTTGTTACACGCCCGGCTAAGCGGGATATCACCATTCGCCACCTTATCACTCACACATCGGGTATTTGCTACGACGGAGTATTCGATTTGCTGTTACGCGAGAAAGGTGTAGCGGCACACAACACACTCGACAGCATTACATTGCAAGAAAATGTGCGCCGAATAGCCAGCGTGCCGCTCAAGCACGACCCGGGCGACGACTTCACATATTCTTACAACATCGATGTGCTCGGAGCTTTAGCCGAGATAATATCAGGTCAGGACTTCGACAGTTTCGTGCGCGAACGGGTGTTAGACCCGCTTGGCATGAACGACACTTATTTCCACCTGCCTGCCGAAAAGCGTAACCGACTCGTAACCCTCTATTCTTATACGCTCACCAACAGCGACAAAGAGCAATCGACACTGCCTCATGGTATGTCTTATGCCGGGCAGCGACGCGGTCGGTTACACCCAAGCGACAATATTCTTTATCAGACTTTCCCCTACGGAGGCCCACAGGTTTTTGTATCGCCGAGCGCAGGCATGGTGGGCACTGCCGAAGATTATGCCAAGTTCTGCCAAATGGTGCTCAATGGAGGTGAGTTCAACAACCATCGCATACTCGGCAGAAAGACACTCGAGATGATGCAGAAAAACGGTGTAGGATCGATGCGCGGAGAAATAGGATTCGGAATGGCATGGGATGTGTTCACACCCGAGAATGCACATAACACTATAGTCTCAGAAGGAGCAATGCGTTGGGGGGGCATGTTTGGCACCGACTATATCATCGACCCCAAAGAGAAACTCATTCTGCTTATGTACCAGAACAACTCTCCTAATTATTCAGGGTATGATGCCAAGACCCTACTGCATAATGTAGTATATCAAGCACTAAAATAACTCACACGGTGGAACTTTCGCAGTTAGATATTAAATACGTTCAGGGTGTCGGACCACGACGCGCCGAAATACTGAAACGCGAGTTAGGAGTAACAACGGCTCTCGACATGCTCTATCAGTTCCCGTATAAGTATATCGACCGCAGCCGTTTCTATAAGATTCGCGACATACAAGACGAAGACACCTACGTGCAGATTATCGGTAAGATAATCGATTATCAGACCATAGGTGTAGGTCGTGCACAGCGCCTGAGTGCTCGGTTTAGCGATGGAGAAGATGAGATAGAATTAGTATGGTTTCGTGGCATACAATATCTGAAATTGCAAAAGGGAGTTAGTTATATAGTGTTTGGTAAGCCTTCGGTATTTAACCACGATTGGAACATCGCTCACCCAGAATTGGAGTTGTTAGAGAAAGTCAACTTAGAGACCCACAAAGGCTTAGAGCCGCATTACAACACCACCGACAAGATGAAATCGAGTTCGCTCAACTCGAAGTCGATGATGAAGATAATGGCTCAACTTATGCAGCCGCTCTCGGCAGGTCTGAGTGAGACATTGAGCGCCGACTTGCTTGCTCGATACAACCTGATGAACCTCACCGAGAGTCTGAAGAACATCCACTTTCCGAGCGACATAAAATCGATGCAGCGTGCGCGCGAACGCTTAAAGTTCGAAGAGTTGTTTTATATACAGCTGCAGATACTCCGTCAGGTTAAACGCCGCGAGGCGCAAACCGAAGGCTTCCGCATGCCGCGAGTAGGACAAGCCTTCAACACCTTTTACCACAACTACCTACCCTTCAGTCTCACAGGAGCACAGAAAAGGGTTATTCGAGAGATTCAAGCCGACATGAAAAGCAGCAGGCAGATGAACCGACTGCTGCAAGGCGATGTGGGTTCAGGCAAAACACTTGTGGCGCTCATGTGCGCTTTGCTTGCCAAAGATAATGGTTTTCAAACTTGCATAATGGCTCCTACCGAAATTCTCGCCAATCAGCATTACGAAACACTCACTTCGTTTCTCTCAAAAAATAAAGACGGCATCGTGACACAGCAGAGTGTCGCTCGAGTTGAACTGCTAACTGGTAGCACCACCAAGAAACAGCGCGAACGGCTACATGCCGCCCTCCTGAACGGAGAAATCGACATATTAGTAGGCACCCACGCTCTGATTGAAGACACCGTACAGTTTCTCAATCTCGGACTTGTGATTATCGACGAACAACATCGGTTCGGTGTTGCACAACGAGCCAAATTATGGTCGAAAAACATCAATCCGCCGCATGTGCTTGTAATGACCGCCACCCCCATACCGCGCACACTTGCAATGACGGTGTATGGCGATTTGGCTGTGTCGGTAATCGACGAATTGCCCCCCGGACGCAAACCGATACAGACACTTCATTACTCTAATCTTCGACGAGATAAGATTAACAATTTCATACGCCAACAGATAGAACTCGGCAGACAGGTATATGTGGTGTATCCGCTTATCGAAGAGAATAAAAAAATGGACTTGGTTGATCTCGAAAACGGCTATCGCTATATGACCGAGCAGTTTCCGGAGTACCGTGTGAGTATGGTTCATGGCAAAATGAGGGCACGCGACAAAGATGCCGAAATGCAGAAATTTGCCTCAGGTCAGACGCAGATTTTAGTAGCTACCACCGTCATCGAAGTGGGTGTTAATGTGCCAAATGCAAGTGTCATGATAGTGGAAAACGCCGAGCGATTCGGACTCAGCCAACTTCATCAGCTCAGAGGACGTGTCGGACGAGGAGCAGAGCAAAGTTATTGCATTCTGCTTACCCGTGTAGAACTCTCGAAAGACACTCGCAAACGCATGGATATCATGGTGGCAACCAACGACGGATTCCGAATCGCCGAGGCTGACCTGCAACTACGAGGTCCCGGAGATCTGGAAGGTACGCAGCAGTCGGGCTTACCATTCGAGTTGCATATCGCTTCGCTCGCAACCGACGGACAAATACTTGAAGTTGCACGCACAGCAGCACGCGAAATTCTCGACAACGACCCCGAGTTAGAATTACCCGAAAATCAACTTTACCTCAACCAACTTTATCGTCTTAAGCAACAAGCAGTTGACTGGGGAATGATATCCTAAACTATAAAAAATTCTATAACTTTAAAATTCAATATAATTATCTATATCACATCAAGTTAACAGGACTTCACTCCTGTCATCTTCCTGTCATGTTCCTGTCAAGAACGAGTAATCATTATATTTTAGAGCAATTTTAACTATCATCTATCACCGTGTTTCTGTCGTTTATAATATCTTTCGTCCTCTTGCTTTCATCGGAAGTAGAGAAAGCAGTCGGTATGTATCATGAGGCTTCGAAGCAGCAGCAAGCCGGCAACATCGGGCTATCTCATAGCATATATCGCGAGGCGGCAGATATCTTCATCGACGCGAACGAAGCCGCATGGGCATCGGTATGCTACTACTCCCTTGCCATCTCTTACCTCAATCAGCGCGACACCGCCGGTATGGACGAAGCACTCTCTCGGCTTGAACAACTCAGACAAAAGCATCCCGACGACATATCCATCCATTTCGACTATTACTCGGTGCTCGCTACGCGCTTGGTGGTCGATTATGAGAACTGCACCGATACCGATAGCGCAGCTCTCGTGCGTAAGCAGATGATGAGTTATCAGAAAAAGGCAGCCAGCTACTTAGAGCAGATGAGTCGCGAAGAACGGCACAAAAGACATGTGCACCCCGTATGGACTTACTATAACATCGCCGTGATGTACGACCTCTACTACGACCCCGTCGTCATCGACTCGGTGCGTAAGTACTTAGACCTTGCCCAAGAAGCTCGCGACCATACCGACTACCTTGCGCCTATCGACCTTCAGGAAGCCGACATCTCTATCCTCGACGAGCGCTCGTGGCTCGCATATTACTTCGGAGAACGTGCAGAGGCAAAGAGATATATGCTTGAGGTGCTTGCGCTTATCGACACTGTGTCACAGACCCGCCCCAACGCCGTGCTCACCGAACGCTGTGAGGCTTATCAGTTCATGGCGATGATTGCTGAGGAAGAGAATAACCACACCGAGGCTCTCGAGTGGCAGAAAAAACTCAACGAGGCTAACCGTGAGCGATATAACGTTGAGCAGAACGAGGCTCTGCACGAGGTGGAGGCACAATACAAGAAACGCGAACAAGACCAGACTATCAGTGCACTAAGAAAACAGAATATCATGCTTATTGCCATCAGCGCGTCGCTGCTCGCCATCCTCGTCTCTGCCTTTGTTATCTTCCGTCTTCGCCGTAAGAACCGCGAACAAGAGCAATACGAGCAAGCCGTTGAGGCAGCGTTGCCGCAGACTATCGCACAAGCGACTGCGAATGAGTCCGTACAACCTCAGCATCCGTTACACGAAAGTGCTGCAGACCAACCCTCAAGTACAAGACCAATTGAAGCCTCGTCTCTGAAGTTGCAACTCGACCTGCTCTGCCACGACTTCCCTCGCTACGAACAGCGACTGCGTAAGGTGAACCTGACGCTCGTTGCCGACCTATGCTCGCATGCCCGGAAACCGCTGTCGGTGGTTGACCTTAGATATCTCATCTGTTTCCTCACCGACCTCACTACCACCGAAGTGGCTGAGATGTTCTCCGTCGAGCCTCCGTCGATATATATAGCCCGCTACCGCCTCCGCCGTAAGTTCCCGGATAACTATAAGCTGCCGATATAGTATTTAGGGTTTAGTGTGCGCGGGGGAACGCCAATTTAAAATTGGCGGGAACAAAAAGAAAGAACATGAACGCCGATTGCAAACCGGTGTACCCCGCGGTGTTACACGATTATTATCCGATTTGAATATTCCGATTTGGATAATTGAAATGATTTTAGTGCCTTTGCGGTGAAAAATAACAGATTAAATTGTTAGAAACGAAGTCACACAACTGCAACTCGACTATTCGAGTTGCTTTTTTATCCCTTTTTCCTCTCCTTTTTATAATAAATAAAGATTGGTATATATGCCAAAATGCGCGATTGCTGTACTTTTGCAGCGTCGGGGATAAGTCTGCCTATGAGTCGGCTTCTTCTCTGACAAATGATACGCAAAGCAGCCGCGCCTATGTAAAATTAAGCCGACGTTTGCAGGTGTGCAAACTTTTTCTTAACTTTGCAGCGGAAGTTTTGGGGGATGCATACCCCTACTTTCGAGACATAGAGCGTTACTGATTGTTACACCTTTTGAAAACTGCGAATTGACCGATAGTGTGTTAGTAGCAATCAGCAGTTCCCCTATTATCAGGCGTGGACTGCTTTGTTTTATCTGACACACAGCTTCTCGCAAGGCTCCAAAGGCAGAGACAACCATAGTCTGTTCGCGTCTGCTTTCTTTTACGCAAATTATTACCGGCTTCTAATAATTGATTTCCGATAAAAAGCAACTATCTGATAATTAATGTTTGTTAAGGCAAGTAATACACCTGATTGATCATGTACCGCACAATTTTACCGCAGATTCGACAGATTTCTGAGATAAAGCAGATTTTCGATTGTCGTTAACTGCTTAATCATCCATCTGCCAATCAGATAGATATTCAGTAAAAAAATAAAACACAAAATCATAATGGTTATGAAAAAGCATCTCGTTTCAATCGTTATCTTGTGCACGCTTTTGATTGTTCAGAGCATGCAGGCACAGACTGTTTCTATTACAGCCACCGACTGGGCTACGGCTCAAAGCCTTTCGAGCGGAGCCGTAGTAACCGACTACACGCAAGCCCCCATAACCCTCAGCTTCTCTCAGGGTACCGGCAGTCAGGTTACTTACAACGGCACAGCCATAGCCGCAGGTGAGGGTAACACACTCACTATCACTGCAACAAGTGGTTATCAGCTGACGGCGATGTCGCTGACACAGAATGTGGCAGCACAAGCCACGCGCTTAGCAGGCAACAGTTGGTCGGCAGGCTCGGCTGCGGTCAACGGCTCCAACAACAAGCAGGTTGACTGGACGGGCGATGCTCAGACTGTAAGCGTCACTTTTACGGGAAATCAAGTATTTACCAACTTCTCCGTCACCTATGATGACCTTAATAAGTCGTTCACGGTAACCTTCGTTGGAGCCGACGGCACAACACTCAAGACGGAGAGTGTGCTCTATGGCAAGTCAGCCACACCGCCCACACCGCCTACTGTCAGCAATAAGGTATTTGCCGGTTGGGACAAGGATTACACAAATATAACAGAGGATTTGACTGTTACGGCATTGTATGACTTCTCACCGGAGGTGATGAAGGACACTGTGAAGATCACTCCAAAGGAGATAATGGATTATAACGAATTGACCTCAGGTGAGGAGTTTGAGGCAGTGGATTTCACCAAAGACGGTGTTACTATCGCTATCAGCAAAGCGACAGCCTATTCCTCACCGCGTATTGAATATAATAGTTACTACTATAACTATGCGGCATATCTTCGCGAGAATAGCACATTGACAATCAGTGCTCCGTTTAAGATTCACAAGGTTGTGATGGGTACTTGGTATTACAACAGTACCGACGGCTCGTTTGCATGCAGTAGCGGAGAGGTGACGGTAGGCGAACTCAACGGCATACTGCGCGAAATCACATGGACGGGCAGCACCTCGAAACTGACAATCACTATGGGCAGCAACGGTTGGGACTTCTGCGCTATCTATTTCCATATCATCGGAGACAAGAGCGACACGAAATGCAACGTTACTTTCTATGATTTCGATGGCAAAATACTTGACAAACAACAAGTAACGGCAGGTAGCAGTATAACCACACCGCCAACAGTCAATGACAAGTGCTTCACGGGTTGGGACACACCGCTGAACGGTATCTATGATGACCTTGAGATACATCCTGTAAGAGAGAAGTTGCTTGACCTGACAGCGAAGGAATGGGAAGACTCCGAAACGGGCAACAAGCAAATCGCCGTAGGCGACTTCACCCTTATTCCCACGAACCGTTGGAGCGATAAGGAGGCTGATTTCGGAGATACCAACTTGGGAAATTGGAACACCCGCCGCCATTTGATTATGCGCGCCAACAAACCTTTTACCATTGCAGGCAAAGACTGGTTCCAAAATCTCACATTGGTTTGTGCTGACGGTTATGCCGAGAAACTTGCGGCTGCAACATTCTCCAACGGCACAGCCAAACAGGAAGGCGACAACGTGGTATGGTCAGGCGATACCGATTCACTTATTATCACGCCTACGCAAGACTGCAATGTCTATGAGTTTGTCATCTATTGCAAACAGCACGAGACGCCAACTTACACTGTTATTTTCCTTGACGAAAACGACAAAGAGATAAAACGCGAAACGGTGCTTCGCGGCAGCAGTGTAACACCACCTGCATTTACCGCACCCGACGAGTGCCACGATTTCACAGGTTGGGACAAAGACCTCTCAAAGGTGCGAGGCGACATGACAGTACGCCCTGTATTGGAGTTGAAAAGGCTGCTGTCGCTATCAGCAATCGGTTGGGCGCGTCTGCAGAATGACTCAACAGACAATGCCGAGATGCAGGATGTAGAGACAAAAGGTTATTCATTCTCTACTCCCAACAGTGTGTTGAACTCAACAAAACAGCGCATTGACGGGAAATGGGTGACTACATATTATATCACCATTTATCGCGGAGGCAAAATCAGTATATCATCGGACTATTATGTCCGCAACATAACCTTCACCGTTCTTAACGAACATGATGCTCAGAATCTTGCCGCAGCAACTTTCTCACAAGGTTCGGCGACACGCGACGGCATTCGCGTGACATGGACAGGAGCGACAGACAGATTAGAAATAACCCTTCCGACAGATGACAACATCGGTCTGACGCTGATAGAAATAAACTGCGAGGTAATTACCGACCATAAGGTTACTATCCTTGATAAGGACGGCAAGGTATTGAAATCGGAGACCGTTGCCGACGGCGGCAGCGTGACACCACCGGAAGACCAGACTCCCGAGAACGAGTGTTATGTATTCAAAGGTTGGAGCGAGAGGCTTACCAATATCCGCACCGACCTGACAGTGGAACCTGTGTTTGAGTATATCGAAGGTTGCACGCCGGAAGGCTTCGTAAAAGTTACATTCGTTGACTTTGCAGGCAATCTCATCGAGTCTTCATTTGTTGAAATAGGCGGCACTGCCGTTGCGCCAAAAGCACCGGAACTGCCCTTCCATACATTCACCGGCTGGGATCATCCGTTAGACAACATAAAAGCAGAACAGATATCGGAAAGTCCGACTGATGGTGTGCGTGTAAAACTCGACCCCGAAAGTTGCGAGTCATGGACAGAGGTGTATCTGTTTGAATGGAATAATTGGGGAGGATATCCGTTAGGCGAATGGCCGGGAACAAAGGTCAGCAAAGATATGTACGGTTGGTGGAGTTACACCTACGAAGAGACGGGTGAGCGAAATATCATCTGGAACAACGGCAAGGGAGAGCAAACCGTGGACATCAATAATGTAAGTGAATCCACCTGCTATCAATTAGACGGGAAAGACGGTGAAAAGTACAAAGTTAAAGCAAGCGATTGTCCTTCGCAGGCTGAAGGGTTGATTATCCGTCCGCTCTACACATTCAACATGGATGCCGAAGGAATACTCAGTGTCAAGGAAGCAACTGACATTATTGATTCCATCAAAAACAAATACAGTTACAGAGAAGAACATCTTGACGATTATCACGCTGTGAAGGGTGTTGTATATCTGACATCAGAACTTTGGACCGGCGGCAGGCTCTCTGTCCGCATTACAGAAAACGGTGAGTACGAATATGGCACAAACGAACTCAGAGGTTATTCCATGCTTGGTCCCGGTCTTGAACAGTTCGTCAGCAAGATGCAACTGCAACAGGGCGATACCGTAATTTTGTTCGGCAAATTCATACAGGACCGTTTCAGTGAGGGCTACGGTTCGAAAGAATGGGGATTGGGCAAGGGATATATACCGTATATCGGAAAAAAGGTATCGGATGAGGGTGTTGTATATATCAACATGCCTGATGCAGCCACGATGTACGACATCAACGGCGACGGTAAGAAACAAGCGTTGTATGTGTCAAGCGACAATAATCTTATTGTGAGCGGCGATATGTCAAATAATTTCTTATTCGAGAAATCGCTCTGTTCGGGTTTGCCCTCCTCTTCCGGCAAAAAAGCCTTCTTCCTTTCCGACATCAATCACGATGATGATATAGACTTAGGTATTGCCACGATGGGCAATTATGGTGATTTTTCCGCAATATCCATACTGTCGGGTGATGAGGGTTACACTAAAGTTGACGGAGCGCTCTTCCTGCCTCAGTTCGACCTGAACGGTGACGGCAGAACCGACCACCTCGTTGTTGACCCGAAGAGCTGGTTCGTTTCTGACTTCGGTGCAGGCGGCGGTTTGGGATATGGTACAACCTACCGAGAAAATCACTATTATATAGGTACTCAACAACCCGACGGCACCTATAATCTCGAATATGTGCAGGCTATGTCGTGGGATGAGTATGAAGCACTGATGAGCGATACCGAGTGGGCTGCCACATACAAAGAGAAGACCTATTCGTCAGGTAACGGACTGATAACACCTAACTACGGATATGCCACGGCAATGTTGAGCGGAGTGTCAATATCAGACGGTCGTGCGCCACGAAGACCCAATGGTAGCGCATCCATAGCGCATCCCAAGCACGCACCGGCTATCGGTTACACCGTAAATTCCATCACTAAGGCAGTTGACCTCAATGCCGACAACCTCATTGACCTTATTGACGAGAAAAACGGTAATGTTTATCTCAATATGGGTGACGGACGGTTTATTATAGCCGAAACCAACGGAATGGTAGTTCCTGCCGACTTGAACAACGATGGTCTGATGGACTTTATCTTCCCGGGTGAGAAACTCTATGTGTCAATATACAAGGGTGAAGGTAAGTTTGAGACTAAGACATTGTATGAAAACGCTGCCGTGGATGCATTGCTCTACTGCTACGACTTCGACCGCGATGGCGACATCGACATTCTTGCCACCTTCTCTGCCGCCACCAATGCCACAGGTATTGCCTACACCTGTTTCTTTATCAACGACGGACAGGGTAACTTCACGCAGCAGCCTGAGCAGAACTACGGTTCTGAAAAACTATGGTTCTCAGCTTTGCAGGACATTGACGGTGACGGCTACTACGACCTGCTGGCGTTTAACGGCAACAATTCAGATGACAGTTGGGAATCAACAGAACACAGCGTCGCTTGGCTTCGTGGCAATGCTAACTTGACATTCTCTGCACCGCAAGCCTTGTTTACGGTAGAATATGCCGGGAATCCGACTAATATGCGCATCAATGCTGAAGACCTTGACAACGACGGCAAGGCAGAGATATGGGTTTCAGGACTTGCGCAGGGCAAGACTCAGATTTTCACTACCGAGTTCGGTGCAGCCAAGACTTTCGGTGTCACAGCCAACACCGCGCCTACTGCTCCTGCGGCACCTGAACTACGCTATGAAAACGGTATGCTGACCGTGACATGGGGCGACGGGCAGGACAAGGAAACCATGACGGGCGACCTTACCTACGCTCTACGTCTCGGTACGACGAAAGGCGGAAATGATATTCTCAATGCCTTTGCCAATGCCAACGGTTCTCGCCGCAACTTCCTTGACGGCAACATGGGCAAGAACCATTCATATAAGATTGACCTTTCTACCTACGCACCCGCAACCATCTATGCCGCAGTGCAAGCAATTGACGCACAGCACAAAGGCTCGTCTTGGTCTGTAGAAGCAAGCGTTGAGCATACAGCACTGCCGGCACAATTCACCCTTTCGAGCGAGAAGATAGCGTTTAACGAGGTAGTGACTGTTTCTTACACCGCCCTACCCGACGGTTATAGCCACAAATGGCTCTACGACGACGGCGAACTGCGTCGCGACGGTTCGTTCCTGAAACTCAGTTTCCCGACAGCGGGCGAGAAAGTGATTACGCACACCGTTACGGCTCCCGACGGCAAGGCAGCCTCTTACAGCATAACACTGATAGTGCTGCCCGCAGGACTGAGCGATGACGCAATAGAGTTCAGCGATTGGAACGATGGTCAAAGCAACAACTTCTACACAATGGGTATGAATCCCAAAGCCGACTTCAACGGTGACGGACTACTTGACATATTCCGCTCAGTTTCATCTAATAGCGATACGGAAGTGTATATTGCCCAAGCCACCTCTCTGACCGAATATACACAGGCAACAGGACTTTGGAATACCAATATCAATGCATATAATTGGGGTGATGCCAAATGGTTAGACTGGAACCGCAACGGCTATGCCGACTTGCTCACATATTCTTGGTCACGCGCCGAAGGCTATCATTATTATATCCTGCCTCACGCAGACAACGCGCAAGACATGACGGCACAACGGGAGGATGCCACTATTGAGGGTATATTGCGCAGCACCGGTGCGTCAGAGACTACTAATTATTATAATCTCTATCCTCTTGCAGCCGACTTGCTTAACAATGGTGTGCCTTCGGTATTCGGTTACACATACTTCAACTCCTCTTCAAGTATTGAGAATGCCTCCTTCCGCGTAGTGCAGAGTGATGGCAGTTATAACTATATACCTCTTAGCACAAACGGTGATATGCTGATATTAGGACAGGCGTTGCAAAACGCACAGCAGAGCGGACAGATATCCAACGACGTGCGCGACGGACTGATTGACTACAACCGCGACGGTTTCACCGATATTCTGTTCCTTAATAGCGTATATAAAGATAATGTGAATAAGTATGAATGTCTGTATATATTCCAAAACAACGGGAACGGCAACTTTACGCAACTGACCGTACCGTTTGCAAGTGAGATTGCAACAGACGACTTGTACTATCCGCAATATGCCGATCTCAACAACGACGGCTATTACGACATCATTGCTTTCAAAACAAGTAGCAACAAATCAGAGTTGTATATCCTGTGGAACAATGGAAATAGTTCGTTCTCAGAGCCGGAAATCATGCCGGTAAGTGAGATAGGCAGTTTCGGCGGTAGTACTTATGACAATATCAAACTCATTGACATCGACAACGACGGCTATCTTGATGTCCTATCACAGCAACAGAATCCGACAGTGGGTTCCGATGTCAGCGGTCTGTATGTATGGTATATGGGAGCGCAGGGAGTGAGAACACAAGGTTTCCTTATTCCTCAAGTATCAAGTTACTTTGCTGATCTTCTCTTTACTGAATTCCCCAATGAGTTGCTCTATAAAGAGAGTTATGAGACAGGCAGTTATTACAGCAGTCGCACTCGTCTGCGCCGTGTGATAGGAGTGAACGAGAACAAGCAACCATCTGCACCTTCCAATCTGCGCGCAGTACAGACAGAAGGTGGTCTTCTTGTAGAATGGAATACAGCAGAAGACGACCATACACCTGCAACGCAGATGCGCTATAACCTGAGCGTTAAACATGCAGGTCGTACAGGCGAGGGCGCGTTCGTTATCTCACCACAGAATGGTTTGAACTCAAAGTCGGCTTATCTGCCCGGACATAAGTATATACAGTCCACACGCCTGCTTGTGCCGCTTGCCTACCTCACAGCAGGTGACTACGAGGTGCAGGTTCAGGCGATAGACCAAAGGAATCTGATGTCGGACTTCTCGGAGAAGATAATAGTGAATATCGACCGTCAGATTATTGATGCTCCGACCACTATCTGTCTTGGTGACGAGGCACTGATCACTTACATGTCAGAGGACCGCACCGGCACACCTGCTTGGGACTTCGATGGTGGTAAGATAGAGTCAGGCACAGGCTTCGGTCCGTATCGCGTATCGTGGGACAGCAAGGGTACCAAGACTATCTCGCTGACTCTCGGCAGTGAGACATACACCCGCATGCTCTACGTGGATGAGATAGAAGGTTGGGCAAACCTGCCTTCCGCACTCTTCGACGGAGGTTCGGTTGAAGTTGAATGGGCAGACGGACTGAGCGGTGATTTACAGATAAGCATCAACGGTGCATTGCAGAGTATCACGAAGAAAGGTATCAACGGCAGAGACCCGCAGCTCACCTTCGACGGTCACACCCTCTCGCTCGACACACGGAAGGCTTGGAGTGCTGCAAATGCACTGACCAACTTCGAGTCGATAGGACTAATCCTCTACCTGAGCAACGCTAACGGTTGTGAGGCTTCGGCTCAAAGTTCCGTTCAGATAATAAACGCAACTAACATACCGCAGATCTCGCTTGTAACGAGTGATGTCGACGGAAATAATGTCATCTCGTGGGATGCCGACGAATCTGTCTTCACGCAGATTCAAGTACTCAAAGAAACCAATGTGCGTGATCAGTTTGTGGAACTCGGCACGGTATCGACCAATCTTGGTCGATTTACCGACGTATCGTCCGATGCCACACAACGTGCTGAGCGTTATGCAATCCGCGGTATTATGTATGGTGGCACAAAGACACCTGTCAGCGCTATTCACCAGACCGTCCACACCACCATCAACCGTGGCGCCAATGACAACCAATGGAACTTGATATGGAATCAGTATGTCGGTGCCGATGTGGTAACATACAATATCCTACGCGGTTCGGCTGAAGGCAACCTTACACAGATTGCTTCTGTATCGTCATACAACACCTCCTACACCGACTACGCTCCGCAAGATGCGCAGCCTTATTATGCTATAGAGTATGTGCTAAGCGGTAGCGAGCAACCATCACTTGCGCCTGGATATCAGCGAGCTCCGGAAAATCCGGTTAATCCGGTTAATCCGGAAAATCCGATAATTAGATACGCACCACAGGCACAGTCGCTGCAAGGCCGCTCGAACATAGTCAACCGTGTAGCGGCTAAGACCATGACCTATGCCCGTTCGCTCACCATACTCTCTGCCAACGGCAAGTACGAGACTACGGCAGAGAACACGATGCTGTTGTTGTACGCCGAGGTGATGCCGAGCAACACCACCTACAAGCAGGTGGTATGGGAGATTACTGCTCAGCCAAACTTGGCTGATATCGACCAGTCGTCGGGCCTGCTCACCGCTCGCACACCGAACAACGGCGGTACGATAACAGTCCGTGCAACGGCAGTGGACGGTAGTGGTGTCACTGCAACCCGTCAGATTAAGATTGCAGCCATCATAGACGACACACCGGTTGAACCGACTTATTTCACCGTTACCTTCTACGATATGGACGGCATAACGGTACTTAAGACCCAGCAGGTTGAGCAAGGTGGCAATGCTACGGCTCCTCAAGCACCCACGCACGAGGGTTATACCTTCCTTGGTTGGGATAAGGCATATAACAATGTGCAGTCAGACCTTGCCGTCATAGCACAATATCGCAAGGACGGCACTCCTGTTGATTACACTCCCAAGAACCTGCGCACTGAGCAGGATGGCAATATTGTCTATTTCCTATGGGACGCAGTGGAAGGCGCCACAGAGTATGAGTTCGTCCTCACACAAGGCGAGAATATTATCTACTCTACAGCTACCGACCGCCAGGGTGTCGGACTCGATTTCTCAAGTCAGCAGCCCGGCAACTACTCCGTCGAGTGGAAGGTGCGCACCACCCTACCGGAGGTTTCCGATTGGGCAACAGCCACCTATACCATCGTGGTTACCGATATTGAAGAGGTAGAAGTTCAGAAACAATGGAGCCCTCGCAAGGTGATAGAAGACGGACATGTATATATCATCTTACCCGACGGCACACGATATGATGCCACAGGACAAAGGGTAAGATAGAACAATATCTGTCAACTCGCAAGAGACGGCGGAAACGCTGTCTCTTGTTTTTTTGCACTCAGCATTAGTTCCTATCGGTCATTAAATACACTCCGCATTAGCTTCACGACACACATACATTTTTAGCATGTCATTTTTTTGTTGTATCTTTGCAATGTCAACCTTTTATCACCCACACACCATTATAACCATGAACATCGTCTTCACTACACGTCTGCCACACGAAGGCTTCAGCCGTCTTGACTCCCACAAGCTAATAATGCCTCTGACCGACACCTTCACACATAGTCAGCTATGCGAGCACATGTCAGATGCCGACATTCTGGTTGCCACCTACGATTATGCCGTTCCCATGCAGATACTGCAATCGGCGCACAAACTACGCATGATAGCAGCTTTCGGTGCCGGCTTCAATAATATCCCTATCGAATGGTGCAGACAACACGGAGTGATAGTTACCAATACTCCGACGGTAGTAGTAGAGCCCACGGCTGAACAGTGCTTTGCTCTCATGCACGCCGTTGTCCATCGCACTGCCGAACTCGACCGCCGCCTGCGCATGGCAGACTCTGACGGCATACGTTTCGGGGTGATGCACAACCTCGGCAGAAGTCTATACGGCATGACGCTCGGCATCATCGGTATGGGCAAAATCGGGCAGGCGGTGGCGCGCCGTGCAGTAGCTGCAGGAATGACAATCATATACCACAACCGGCACCAACTCGACGCAGATATAGAGAAACGCTATCATGCCCGATATGTGAGCTTCGATGAGTTGTTGCGCACTTCTGACATGGTGTCTCTCAATCTGCCATACACACCTGAAGTACACCATCTTATCGACACTGCCGAGTTGCACACGATGAAGTCAAACGCCTTCCTGATAAATACCGCACGAGGTGCCCACGTAAACGAGAAAGCTTTAGCACAGGCACTTCTCAAAGGCGAGATAGCAGGCGCCGGATTAGACGTATTCGAAAACGAACCGCAGATTACACCTGAGTTGCTACAATGCCCAAACGTAGTTCTATCGCCACATATCGGAACCGGTACTTGGGAGGGGAGATTGGCGACATGCAGAAGTGTCGAAGAAAATATCTTTGCACTGCTATGTGGCAACCACAACCTGCCAAACCGCGTAGTTTGACCTAAAAAGTTGACTTTTCCAATAGCTTTGACCGAATTTGCACACACTCATAGCAGAAAATGCACTACCTTTGCAGGGTATTTTAAGTAACTACTTTTTATGCATTGCTGTCTTAGATTACTCGTTTCAGCCATCATTGTTTTGCAGTGTAGCCTGGCGGGCACCGCTTCTGTCGTACAGTCGCTTTCCGACTTCGACAAAGTGCCTTCAAGCACCAATGCTGCAAAATTCTTTGAGCAACTACTCTCAGAAGGCTTTCTCGACGAGCCTCTGACGGTAGCCGGAGTTGATTCTCGCGACTCGCTCTGTGCTACCGTTTGGTATTGGGCGTCGGAATATTACTACGACTCTCAGGACTTCCGCGCTGCCGAACGCTACGGACTGCAGTCGCTACCGTTATGCAAGGAAATTGGCGACAAGACGATGGAAGCCGACTGCGCCTCACTGCTCGGACTCATATACGTGCGCCTTGGCGAGTTCGACAAAGCGGCGGTATATGCCAAGCAATGCAATCGGCTCGACATCGAGAGCGGCGATGACAACAACATAGCCTCATCATACAATACTCTGGCAGGCATCTATATGTCGATGCGGCAACCCGATGAAGCCGAGCGATACATACTGAAAGCCATCGAGCACGTCGAGCGCACCGATAACCTGCCTCGCAAAGCCGTTATCTACGGCATGGCTTCGGAGGTTTATCAGCACAAGTTTGGCGATTCTGAAAGACTGAGAAACAACTCCGACCGCCAACTTGTAGAAAAGACACTCGACTATGCCACTCGCGCATGGGAGATAGAAAAACAGTTGGGCAGGCAAGACAAGGCTGCTATTCGTCAGACCCAACGTGCTGCCGCCCTGACTGTCTTAGAGCGGTACGACGAGTCGGAAAAGGCATTGCTCGAAGCCATACCCGTCATCGAAGCAAGCGGCAACTACCACTCGCTTGGCATAGCATATAACCATCTGGGCGACCTTTATTATGTAACAGGCAGAAACCAAGAAGGAGCCGATGCTTATTATAAGGCATTAGACATTTTCGTCAAGATGCACGATATCTACAACGAGAGCCACACACGCAAAGGCCTGCGCGAGACACTGCGCAGCATAAATCCCGAAGAAGCGCTTATACATGGCGATCGTTTTGAGCATCTCAGAGACTCGATATACGACAAAGAGACCAATCGCAACCTCTCGCATTATGCAGCTCAGTACGACAACGACTTACTTCAACAAATCAACGACCGCCAACGCATAAGATATATATGCCTTATAGTACTCGTTATTGCACTGTTCTGCCTTATGTCGCTTGCCACATGGCTTATTTACAAACGCCAACAAAAGAAACAGCTGCTACATTTCAACGAACTTCTTGTTGAGGTTGAAAAACTGCGTAGTCAGTCGCGTGCACGCAAAAACGTTGAAGAGGCAAAGAAGAGCATAACAGACGAGCCGTCAGCAAGTTCGAGCGACCTAACTTCTGAAACTGACGAAACTGACGCTGATGCCGACAATCGACTTATGCTGGCACGCGTGATAGAACTCGTAAGCAACGGTCTGCCTCGCGGTGAGTTTAACATCGAGCACATTGCCGAAGCCATGAACATGAGCGTGAGCACTTTCCGCCGCCGCATGCTGGCTGCCACCGGCGACTCGCCCAAAAACTTCATACTTGCCATTCAGATGGAGCGGGCAACCGAACTGCTAACCAAGAACGCGGAGATGCAGATTGCCGATATTGCTATGCAGTGCGGCTTCAGCGATGCCGGTTCGTTCACTCGCACTTTCCGCCGCTTCTACGGTATCACTCCCTCGCAGTATCGTGAGAAATAGTTTAGTGTTTAGAGGGGAAACGCCGGTTTCTTATCTACGCCTTGCTCCGAACGATTGTAAACGTGGCAACCGGCGGTTAAATATACAGAACAGCAATAAATAGCCCATAATAGCGGATGCCGCAACGGCATCCGTTTTTTTGACCGAAAATGTTGAATTATTCATAGAATATTGAACGATATTAACTAATAGGCAATTATATTTTTCAATAATTTTGCGGTGTAAAACTATGAAAAAACTTACACTATGATTGATTTCACAAAATGACGTGTATTTTATAGCTAATTACCAAACACATTCAATAATCAAACAAAACAATTAACCCCCGAAGGGCCAATGGGTTATAACCGGCACAGAAATCATGAAGAAATTCTACTTATTGTTTGCTGCGGCAATGTTGTGTGCAAGTTCGCTTTTTGCAGCCGACCCTGCAATTGGCGAGAAAGTGGCGGACAACGCTTTCCCTTATCAGCGTTATCTGACAGGTTTCTATTTCAATCGTCAGACTCAGGTACTGACTTTTACCGACAACTACCAGCAAGGTACGCATAGCGTTAGAGACTACTATGTCTATGCCATACAGCGTATCGAAGGCAATGGCTTCTATGTAGGCGGCTATTGGAACATAACACAGCAGAAGTATGTGGCTGATGCTTTTCTTTATGGCGACGCCAAATACTATGCTTTCTACAACCAGACCAAGAGAGTGTCGGGCGGCAATCTGAACACCACCAACCAGACCACCAGCGGCGGCAAAGTAGAGGTACCTGCTACTTACATGCGCAACCTCATAGCACAATGTGCCGCTGCCGGCTTCAGTAAGGTGCGTATAGTGGTTGAACCGGTCATCCGTACGAACACCCAAATATCGTACTACGCCACCGAAGACCAGACCAGTCCGCTTGCCAACAAGTGGTATGCCAACTTCTACGATGTTGACCTGCCAACTATCAGTTGCACAGCCGACAACGAGAAACTCACGGTTGACTTCGGCAAATCGTTCAAACTCGATGCCAAGGTATTCGGTCTGGGCGAGATGCAATTTATTTGGCAAAAAAACAAGAGCATAGGTGCTAACGATTGGTATGATCTCAGCCACGAGACCTTGGCTTCGGATTGGGTAAAAGCCGGACTGACTCTCTCGTACGACGGCACCTTCAACAAGAACTCGATGAGACCGTGCAACTACCGTCTGCTCACCTATGTACCTTCCACCGGCGACAGAGACACCTGTGTCTTCACCGTCAACTTCCGCTACCCTGTAACCTTCCCCAACGGCATCGTACAATACTATAAAGCAGGCGACGAGGTGATCTACGGCAAGGGAACAGTATGCACCGACTATGTGATCAACGGTCGTTTCGTTCCGAAAATCGACTACTCCAACAAGTCGTATATCAGCTTCGAGATGATGCCCTGTGCGCTCACGATGAAAGAGGTGACAGCCAAGTATTGGGTTGAGTTCTTTGGTAACGACGGCAAAGAGCTTAAGAGCGAGCTTGTTGAGTGCGGCGATGATGCCACTCCTCCTACCCCACCCACCATCGATGGTTTGGAGTTCGTTCGCTGGAGCGGCGACTACACCAATGTGCGCAGTGCGCTGAAGCTCAAAGCCATCTATGCAATCTCAGGCGAAGCATTAGAGCTCAAACTCAAAGAGCACAAGACCTATCAGAACGACGGCTGGACCTTCAACTCGCTCTCGCACGACTACTTCCAGAAGTCAGCCACCCGCGCCATGAGCAACGACTCGCTTGCGCTCAACATCACCATCCGTTCCAATGCTGCTGCCAACGCATGGATATGCACCGGTACACTGACAACCGGCAAGGACGAGATAGAGTGGAACGACGGCGGCTATCAGAAAGCCATCAGCGCAGAAGAAGCCAAGTCGGGCAAACTGCTTGAATGGACTATGCCTGTGGCTCACACTACATGGGGCTGCGCTAACGGCGAGTGCCCGAAATCGAACGAGAAATGGTTCATCGTCAAAGAGGCATACCGCGTAAAGGTAACCTCAGGCGGCACAACCGTTTATTCTAATCCCATCGTCTTCGACGTATATTATCCTCTCAGCTTCAAGTCGGAGCACGAGCTGTATATAAAGAACGAAGAGTTCTCCACAGTAGGCAAGGAGGGTGTCATCCCTGTTCGCGCAGGCGAGAAAGTATATATCCGCGACAACGAGGTAACGGCCGACTGTGCTCTCACGCTCAGCGGCACCGACCAGAACCTCAACTCCAACAACCAAGGCACCGATGAGGATGGCACATGGTATATACCATCAGGTCAGACCGACCAGATGACTGTAGCCCCGCGCACCTTCGATGTCATCTTCAAGGCTGTCAACCCCACAACACATCAGGCTATGTTCACCGACAAGCAAGCTGTGGCTTGCGGTATGGCTGCCGTTGAACCCGACGTGCCTGCAGTAGAGGGCTTCGCCTTCATGGGCTGGGAGTCGGACGATGAGACAAGCTATGCTTCCGACGCTTACAAAGAGGTAGTATCCGACAACGACGGCTTCCCCATGCAGTTCAATGCCAAGTGGCAGAAACTCATACCCGACTACACCGTTACATGGCTCGACAAAGACGGCCAGGAAATAGCGAAAGAGACGGTTGAAGAAGGCAAGGCAGCCACACCTCCTACAGCACCTGCTGTTGACGGCTACACCTTCACCGGTTGGGACAACGACTATTCAGTCATCACCTCCGACATCTCAATCACCGCTCAGTACAGCAAGAACGATGTCTATTGGACCGTTACTTACAAGTATATCAACGACCAGTACGAGGAAGTGGTTATCGGAACCGAACAAGTGAAAGACGGCTGCCCTGCCGCTCAGAATGTCGAAGCACCCACAATGGAGAACATGACCTTCACCGGTTGGAGTCAAGACCTGAGCAATGTTACGAACGACATGTCGGTAATCGCACAATACAAGGTTACCACCTTCCACATCACCTTCGTTGATTGGGACGGCACCAAGCTGTCGGAAGATGACGTCATCATCGGCATGACTCCTACTAAACCCGCCGACCCGACACGCGAGCCTACACAAGACAAGCAGTATAAGTTCGCCGGCTGGTCGCCCGAAGTTGTTGAAGCCGCAGCTGATGCTGTATATACCGCTCAATATAACGAGGAGCCTCGCGAGTTCATCGTCCGCTTCATCGTAGGCGACGACGAGTGGTTCGCATTCGGTTCGGTTCAGTATGGTAAGTCGGCTGCATGGATTATCGAAGACAAGAAAATACCCGCACCCGAAGGCTACCACTTCGCCGGCTGGGACAAAGACTTCGACAACATCATCTGCGAGCTCAATGTCAATGCCATTTTCGAGAAGGGACAGATGTTCACCGTTACCGTTGCCGCTAATGATGCCGAAGGCGGCACTGTAAGCGGAGGTGGCGAGTTCCTTGAGGGCACCGAGATAACGCTCACAGCCACTCCTGCCGAAGGCTACGAGTTCGTGAAGTGGAGCAACGGCTCGACCGACAACCCGCTCACCCTGACCGTCACCGAGGACATCGAGCTCACCGCCGAGTTCCATAAGATAGGCGAAGGAATTGAAATTATCAATGGTGAAGCTAATGGTGAAAATGGTGCACGCAAAGTGCTACGCGACGGACATATCTATATCATCATGCCTGACGGACGCGAATACAACGCTGCCGGCGCCATGGTGAAATGATTAATTCTAAATGGTGACGCTTCGCTAAATGGTGGCATCCACCATTAAGAAATCCACCATTAAGAAATCGAAAACCTACTACATGCTCGGCGGCGTTGGCTCGCCGCCGAGTTACAAAAAAAGCGGGCTTCTTGCCCGCAACATTAAGGGCACTTCTAAAAATTGCTTTATTTTGATTTCTGATTTTATCTTGAGCAGATTGATGACTTGAACGAAGGAGCAATGCGGGCATTGTGAAAGAGTGAAAGTCAGCAAGATGCCAAGATAAAACAGAAAGCAGAATAAAAGTGCCTATGTTAAATTATAATTTGGGACAACTAAAACGTGGAATTTTTAGATGTGCCCTTAAGTGATATTTGACATATTGGATTACCGTAACGTAATATACTGAATTTTATTTAAGGCAAATTTTACTCTGCCTTATCTTTCTTCTTGCACATGTCGGAAAATATCATTACTTTTGCCGCGTATTTTTACGAAATATCCGAAGTACCACTTCCGATTTTCATAAAATATCCGTACCACTACTTCAATAATTACGACTTATGATCACACGTTATTTCCAGCTTAACAACGAATTAGAAGGAAGTGTATTCCTGTTTGGTGCTCGCCAGACAGGAAAGAGCACTTTTATAGAGGCTCAATTTCCTGAGGCTACATATATTGATTTGCTGGATGCTAAGTTACGCCGCCGTTTCCACAGCAAGCCCGAACTCTTGTATGAGATGTTACAAGACAAGCCGGAAGGCAGTATTGTAGTGATTGATGAAATACCACTTGTTCCGGAACTGCTTAATGAGGTACATCGTCTGATTCAAAAAAAAGGATTGCGTTTCGTACTTTGCGGCAGCAGTGCACGCAAACTCAAACGCAAAGGTAATAACACCTTAGGAGGAAGAGCTGTGCCCTGTTACTTTTATCCGTTTGTGAGCGCAGAGATAGCAAACTTAGACTTGGATAAAGCATTGCTGTATGGTATGTTACCACCGCATTATTTGAGTAGTCGGCCTCAACGGCTATTAGATGGATACATAGATGTGTATCTCCGTGAGGAGATCAAAGAAGAAGCTTTGGTACGTAATTTAGATGCCTTTCAGCGTTTCATGGAAGTAGCAGCCACTTGCGATGGAGACATCGTCAACTATGAAAACATCTCCAACGATTGCCAAGTGTCTGCTAAGACTGTGAAAGAATACTTTGGCATTCTCTCTGATACACTCATCGGCTATACCATTCCTGCTTATACCAAAATTGTAAAACGCAAAGTAGTACAAGCTCCAAAGTTTTACTATTTTGACGTAGGCGTTTACAATCACTTGCTCAATCGTACGTCTTTAGCACCCGGAACTACAGAGTATGGACATTGCTTCGAGCATTTCGTTATTCAAGAGCTTGTGGCGTATATCGGATATACACACAACGACAAGAAGCTGAGTTATTGGCATACTTACAACGGCAAAGAAGTGGATGCCGTAATAGGAGAAGCGGAAATAGGTATCGAAATCAAATCAACCGATGAGGTGCAAAGCAAGCACATGAGTAACTTCAAAGAATATAGCGAAGAGTTTCCTAATAGCCGATGCATAGTCGTCTCGCGCGACACTATAACGCGCCGTGTCGGACAAATCGAGGTTATGTATATCTTCGATTTTCTCAAAATGCTTTGGAACGGCGATTTATTCTAATAGACAACCAATAACACATATTTCAACAGCGGTAATCCAATAGCGGACTACCGCTTTTTTGTGTGTTCTTGCACAACGAGCGGTCAGTTTCGCTTTTTTATGCTATAGGTGAGCATGACTAAAACCTACATTACAAAAAAAGCGGGCTACTTGCCCGCGATACATACTTTATTTATTAGGAAATTAATGGCACTTGTTTAAACTCAGAACCGATAGTAATATTAACGTTCATCAGAAACCCTCTGCTTGCATTTCGGCAATAAAATCTTCTGCTGTTTGCAGTTGCTGTCCGCCTGCGGCTTCATCCAGAGCACGATACAATGTCTCATGCACGTATGCTTGCTGCCGAGCAGTTTCGGTATCTGTGGCTGTCGGTTCTAATAGTTTACCTGCTAACCATTCACGATCGCTTCGAGGAAGAGTCATTCCTTTCAAATACAGCCATAAGTTGTTTAATGCTACTGCGGTCATAGTTACTTTAATTTTTATTTCAACGGCAAAGGTACTACATTTTTTTTAATACACAAATTTTCACATTCTAAAACTAAACAACAAACATCATAATCAATTCAGACCCGACGAGCCGATGGGCAATAACCGGCAACCAACAGTATGAAGCAAAAACTACTATTTTTCTTAACCGCTGTACTCTTGGCAATGCTGCCGGTGAGTATGGCCCATGCCGACGTTACAAAAAACGGCATACGCTATAGTGCCGAAATCAATGGTAAAGAACTACCGTATTACTCAGTAGTCAGACAGGCTGACGGTAAAGCCAACTACATAAACCTGAGTGGAGATGAAAAGTTTCAGTACGCTTTGTACGACAAGTACGTAACCACTATCCGCGAATACGCTTTCTCTGAAATGCAGGCAAAGGCAAGTTTTACCGTCGGCGGTATGATGACGACAGTCTCGCGCTACTCTTTCTATAAGGCTGTAGGTCTGCAAAGTATCACGCTTACTTCCAGTGTAACGACTGTAGGAGAACATGCTTTCGACGGCTGTACACAGCTTACGTCGGTGAGTATGTCGTCAAACATCAAAGTGCTGCAACCATATACTTTTGCCAAATGCACGAAGCTTCCATCAATCAACATTGCCAGTGTAACCCAAATCGGCGAAGCCGCCTTTAAGGGTAGCTCAGCTCTGGTCTCTGTTGGTGCAAGCACCCCGCGTCGTAGGTTAATAGCAACGTCCATCGGGGATGAGGCTTTTGCCAACTGCCAAAGTCTGCAAAACATCTATTTTGCGCCCGACAAACTCACCTATATCGGAGCGAGCGCTTTTAGCAACTGCAAGAAGTTGGAGACACTCACTCTTCCTGCAACCGTAGTAACCATAAAAGACTATGCTTTTGCCAGCTCAGGACTCAAGGTGCTCACCAACAACAGCACCACTCCGCAAAACATCAGTGCTAATGTATTCTCAGGAGTTGACTTGTCGAAATGTATCCTCTACGTACCCAAAGGCACTAAAGCCGCTTACAAGGCTGCCAATGTATGGAAGAAGTTCGGCAACATACTCGAGCCGGGAGAACAACCCGTAACTCTTAACAAAGAAGAAGATGACCCTAAAGAAGATGTGACTGCCATTTATTCGGGAATGGCTAAAATTGGCAATCTCTATTACACACTCTCGAAAGATCTCACCGCAGAGGTTGTGCAAGACGCAAGCTATAAGGACAAATTAATCGGCAATTTGGTTATTCCGCAGAATGTAGAATATGAAGGTTATACCTACACTGTAACAAGCATTGCAGCCTATGCGTTTACAGACTGTAAAATAACGGCAGTAGAACTACCCAACACTATTACAACATTGGCCCATTATGTATTTTATAACTGTAAACAATTGGAGACCATCAATTTCCCATCTTCGTTAAGTACAATAGGCGAGAGTTGTTTCGAGCATTGCTCATCAATACATTCAGTAGATTTGTCAAAGACATCGGTAGAAGTGATACCTTCCAGTTGTTTTAGTCAAACTTTTATGGAAACTATTGTCCTTCCAAAACAGTTGAAAAGAATAGAGTATCGCGCATTTGCTTGGTGTAGGCAAAAAGTATTCGAATTCCCGGAAAGTGTAGAGTATGTTGGAAATTGCGCGTTTTTAAATAACAGTGTAAAAGGTTTTCAAGTGATAGTCAATGTCGAGAATCCACCTTTAGCCGAAGACAGTGCTTTCTATAATGCAGGATTTAAAGGTGGTTTAACTGTTCTTGAATATCAGATATCACTTACAGTTCCTAATGGATGCATAGAAAAATACCGCAAAGCAAAGGGATGGGATAGATTCTATCTGATTTATGATAAAGGTTTATCTGAAAAAATCAAATACGGACAGCTCTATTACCAACTCCAAGAGGACAAGACTGCGTATGTAACCTACGAAAAGAACGAGGCAGGCAACTACTCCGACCTCAAAGGTGAGGTAACAGTGGAGAAGGAGCTCAACTATCAGGGCGTCAACTATATTGTAACTGACATTGGTGCGGAAGCCTTCCGCTATGCAACGGGTATTACTAAAGTGAACCTGCCGAATAATTTGGAAGAGATAGGCGCCAAGGCATTCAGCGGCTGTACCAACCTCGCAGAAATCAACATACCTGCCACACTAACAGCGCTTGCTAACGATGCTTTCGTTGGCACCAAACTCTACAACGACAACATCGATAGCAACGGAGCCGTTTATTATGACAATTGTCTGCTTGCACTGACCAAACAACTGTCTGGAGAATGCTCTGTTAAAGAAGGGACATGGCTACTTGCTTCTGAGGCGTTCAAAGGGCAAGACGGCATTACTTCGCTCACCTTGCCGGAAGGACTGACGACTATATGTGACGGTGCCATAATAGAAATGGATAACTTGAAGACCATTTCTTTGCCTTCCTCGTTGTCGAACATTGCTAATTCTTTCGTAAGTTCCTGCCCTGCTCTTAGCTCTATCTACAACTACGCTACAGAGCCTTTCGATCTGTCGGAGATAACGAGTTTTGTTAATCTGAAGAAAACGGCCTGCACACTCTACGTACCTAAAGGCAGCAAGTCGGCATATACCGAGTCGAAATCGTGGAAAGAGTTTCCTATTCTTGAAATGGCTCCCAAGACCTACACCGTCACCTTTGTTGACCACGAAGGCAAGGAGTTAGATACCCAGATCATCGAAGTAGGCAACGCCGCCACAGCACTTTGGGAGCCTGAACGCGAGGGTTATACCTTCATCGGCTGGGATAAGGATTTCAGTAACATCCAAGCAAACCTGACAGTAACGGCACAATACGAGAAAAATAAGTATGTCGTTACCTTCCTCGACTACGACGGCACCTCTCTTGACTCGCAAGAAGTAGAACATGGCCAGTCGGCAGTAGCACCTGCCGAACCCGTACGCACAGGCTATACCTTCACCGGTTGGGACAAGGAGTTTGACATCGTTACCCAAAACATGGACGTTACCGCGCAGTATGCCCTAAAGGTTTGGACCGTTACTTATCTGAACTATGACAACTCGCTTATCGGCACTGAGCAGGTTGTTAACGGCGAGGACGCAAAGGGCATGGTGGCTACACGCGTGGGATGGATCTTCGGGCAGTGGTACAACACCAAGAACTTCGAGTATGTGGACCTCAAGAACATCACCTCCGACATGACCGTCAAAGCCGAGTTCAGCGGAGAGATACTCTTCGATGTCATCTACCGCGTGGAGGGCGTGACGACCTTCCAGATACAGACCGTCTTTGGCTTCGATGCAAGCCAAATCTACTACAATCCAACTAACTACCCTCTCATTCCTCAGAAAGAATCCGACGATGTTTACGACTACACCTTTGTCGGCTGGACACCCGAGGTAAGTTATGTTACCGAGAATATCGTGCAAGAAGCTGTCTTTGAGGCTTCGCTGCGCAAGTTCACCGTCAAGTTCGTTGATTGGAACGACACAACTCTCTCAGAGCAAATAGTAGAGTATGGTTCGGAAGCCGAGACACCTACACCCGAACGCACCGGCTATACCTTCACCGGCTGGGACAAGGACTTCAGTTTTGTAACCTCCGACCTCACTGTCAAAGCGCAGTACACCATCAACACCTATTCCGTCACGTTTGTTGATTACGACGATGCCGTACTGCGTGCAGCACAAGTGGTGGAATATGGTAGCGATGCTGTTCCGCCTGCCGACCCTGTTCGAAAAGGCTATACCTTCACAGGTTGGGCTCCTGACTACAAGAACGTAGCATCTAACCTCATAGTCAAAGCGCAATACACCATCAACTCCTACACTGTAACCTTTGTTGACCACGAGGGCAAGGAACTGTCGTCGGCAACTCTCGATTACGGCACCATGCCTACTCCGCCTCAAGCCCCTGTCCGCGAGAGCACAGTGCAGTACGACTACACCTTCAAAGGCTGGAGTCCTGAGGTCGTAGCTGTTTCGGGTGATGCTACTTATACGGCTACCTATACAGAGACACTGCGCGAATATACAATAGCTTTCGTTGACCACGAAGGCAAAGAACTGTCGTCGGCAACGCTCGACTACGGCACCATGCCTACTCCGCCTCAAGCCCCTGTACGCGAGAGCACAGAGCAGTACGACTACACCTTCAAGGACTGGAGTCCTGAGGTTGTAGCTGTTTCGGGTGATGCTACTTACACCGCTACCTATACCGAAACATTGCGTCAATACACTATCCGCTTCCTCAACTTCGATGGCTCCGAGCTCCAATCGTCAGAATGGGAGTACGGAACGACACCCGTCTATAGCGGCTCGACACCTCTGCGCGCTGAGGACGAGACCTATACCTACGAGTTCAAGGGTTGGGATAAAGAGATAGTGGCAGTGAGCGAAGCCGCCGACTATACCGCACAGTTCAACGCTGTAGTGAAGACCATCTACTACACCGTCACCTTCCTCGATTGGGACGGCACCGAGCTCTTTAAGGAGCAGGTAGAAGAAGGTCATGACGCTCACGGTCCGGCTGAGGAGCCCACACGCAACGGCTACACCTTCATCGGCTGGTCGAAACCCATCACCAACATCACCGCCGACCTCACCGTCGTTGCTCAGTACGAAGTAGAAAAGGTTTACTACACCGTCACCTTCCTCGACTGGGACGGCACCGAGCTGTTCGTTGAGACAGTAGAAGAAGGCAAGGATGCACAAGGTCCGGCTGAGGAGCCCACACGCGACGGCTACACCTTCATTGGCTGGTCGAAGCCCATCACCAATATCACCGCTGACCTCACCGTAGTCGCTATGTATGAGGTGTTATCAGGTCTTGAGGACATCGATGGCAAGAGTGTCAACAGCCCGCACAAAATACTGCGCGACGGACATGTTATTATCATCATGCCTAACGGCGAGCAGTACGATGCAGCAGGTCGCAGACAATAGTTAAAACCGCCTTGCACGAGGCAGTACAATCGAAAATCGATACTCTGAGAAATCGGAGTATTGATTTTTTTATCGTTAAACGCCTTACAATTAGCTACTAAAACTCTTATAATATTACATTTATTTTGCATATTAAAAATAATTTTGTACATTTGCACGTTAATACCAATTACCTCATACACTCACACAATATACCATGACACACAGCCGCTTTATGCGACTCGTAATATCAGTCGTTAGCTTAATTGCTTTTGTTTCATGCAACGAAAACTCATCGCCCGTTTATCATATTGGTTTGTCGCAATGCTCTGATGACGCTTGGCGACAAAAGATGGACGAGGAGATGCAGCGTGAACTTCTATTCCACCCCAACCTACGTCTTAGCATACGCTCCGCCAGCGACAACAGCGTCATGCAGAGTCTTCAGATTGATAGTTTTATCCACGAACGTGTCGACCTGCTCATTGTTTCTCCCAACGAAGCAGACGGTCTTACCGATGCCGTTTCGCGGGCGTATGATGCCGGTATTCCCGTTATAGTAGCCGACCGCCGCGTGCATGGCAATAAATACACAGCCTTTATTGGCGGCGACAACTACTTAGTGGGCAAGCTGCTTGCAGAGCACATATCAAGGCTATTACCGCGAGGCGGTGAGTTTGTGCTACTCAGAGGATTAGAAGGTTCTACTCCCGACGTCTATCGCTATGCCGGACTAAAAGACAATCTGCCCGAAAATATCACAATCACAGAAGAACTCCGTGCCAATTGGTTCAGAGACAATGCCCGACAGTTGATGAACGATTACCTGCTCACTCACTCGCCCTCAATGATTCTTGCTTTCAACGACCGCATGGCAATAGGAGCATGGGAAGCCTTCAGTAGTCAGCAATCAGCATCAAATAACAAGTTGCGAGAAGAGGGTGTGTCAAAATGCCGACACACCCTCTTGCTATTTTGTATGTAGGTTGCTTGGAAAGTTCCTAAAAAATGTTGTAAGATGTCAAACTGCCACAAAATGCTCCTTATTCTTGTTATGGTAAGGCATACCTCGATATAA
>JAFSTG010000091.1 GCA_017450605.1 Paludibacteraceae bacterium
AAGCGAGTGGAAACACTTTTCTCACAGTTGGATGACCAATTTATGGTGTGTCGCAATTATGCTAAACAACAAGTAGGACTATTTGCTCGTATTATCAGCAAAGTCAGCGCAATGACTGTCCTACAATATATAAACTTTATCAATAACAAACCGATTGGAAGAATCAAATATGCGCTGGTTTAATTCCGCCAACGGGTTGGATAAAAATAAGTTTATCCAATATGCTCTGACCCCTGTTACTATAGAGTGGGTTAACGGAGCAGATCTTGCCCCGGAATTTCTTTACGAACACGGAGAATAAAAAGCATGTACAACGCAAAGCAACATATCAAATCGCATGACGAAGCCACGATGCTTCGTAGCCTGTGTTTCCGCACAATCATATTGTGTGCCGTGTTGCCTATGCGCAGATGAGAGTTGATAACATATTATCATACAGCATCCCCGTAGGCTCGCCCTGCGGGGATTTTTTGTCACAACTATTTATTAACCCGTTCACACCTGATGCAATGTGAACACAAAAAACAAAACAATGAAAAAGAACTACAAAATCTTAGAGCGCGACTTCCGTACGCTCGGCAACGGCTCGTGGCGTGACCATATAGTGGTTGACGACAAGAGCCTTATGGTACTGCTTCGCATCGAGCAGACGATGCGACAACTTGAGGCAATGGGCGACGATGAACAGCGAAGCCTGTGGGTAGAGGTGAAGATGCCAAAGCGAGTACACGAGACACTCGAACCGTCTCCTGTATAATCGCCAAAAAGAAAAATACAATTTTCCAAAAAGAAAAGTACATTTTTTCAGCGAAAATTTGAGCGGACGACTTTTCTGGTCGCCCGCTCTTTTTATCTCTTGTTTCTGTCCGCAAACTCTCCGTTTTTGTCATTACATTTTATTGTTTTGTCATTACTTTTCCTTAATTTGTCATTGAATTTGCGAAAAATCCGCTTCCAATGACAACTATGTCATAGTTTGTGTCATTGCTGTTTCAACATTATTTCAATGTTGTTTAAGCGGTGTTATAATGCTGTTTTAGGGTTCACACATTCAACACGAACTTGATGTCTTTTTCGCCGTTGAGGAGGCGGAAAGTGTTAAGCAGGTTCGTTTCGTATATGTGGACGTTGCCAAGGAACAATGTGATACTGTTTAATGGTATGCCGATTTCGCGTGCCATAAGATACAAGTGATAAATGTCTGAAGGCAAGCCGAGGCTCGCATCACTACTGCGTTGGTAGGCAGACACAATGAGCGAGCCTGTGGTTTGTCCGGTGTTCGGGTCTGTCGTGTTTTCTATCTGAAACTGCACGAGGCTGAGGCAGGGTTGTTGGTTGGTCTGTGCGCCTGTTTCGCCGAGGAAGAGGACATAGTTCTTGCTTTCGCGCATCTCTTGTCTGATTTTCTCTACGAGTGCCGGGAACTTGCGGAAATAGGTGGGGTAACTGTTGATGAGTTGCTCTCCGCAATAATCCCACCATGTTATGCCTTCGGCTCGGTATTGTTCGGTGGCGGTTATGCCGGCTTCGAACATCTGCAGCTCGGTGCGGAGTTTCTTGCGTGCTATGCCGTGGGTCTCGAAGATGTCAAGCAGGTCGGCCGGTGTGAGGTGCAGCACCTGATTGGTGAGGTACTTGATTGAGCCTTTGCGGTTGGTCTGCGTTTGTCCGTTGTCAAGTATGTCGGCAAGGACTTGGTAGTATTTGTTGGTTGGTTTCATGCTGCGTTCCTCCTTTCTGTTGGTTGGTGTTTGTAGAGCATTATGTCGATAAAGCCTGCGGAATAGTTGAGGTTGGTGGCATAGTCGATGCGTGTTGCGCCTTTGAACGGGTTGCCGGTTTGGTATTCGTCGTCGAGCCATTCGCAGAGTTCCAAAATACTGCTTTTCTCCGATGTGAAATAGAAGTAGTTGGTGTCGTGGAGTGTGTGCAGGACATCGAGGTAGTCGCGCAGTTTCCAATAGCCGGTGTAGGTGGTGGCTTGTGTGGATAGGTACGGCGGGTCAATGAGGAAACAAACGCCGTCTTGATTTTGATACTTGCGGAAAAGGCGGCGGTAGTCTTGGTGTACGATAGTCAGTCCGTCAAGGTAGCCGTCGGCAGTGTAGTCAGACTGGCGCAGGGTGTTGTAGAGGGTGTCTTTTTGCAGTTCTGCGAGTGAGGTGACATAGCGTCCTGAAAAGACGATTGAGGCGGAGAGGGTTACGTAGTCAAGATAGCCTCGTTGGTCGTATTCGGCAATCTTGCTGATGACCTGTGAGCGCACGGGTTCTTCTATGCGTTTGAGGTCGGGGTAACCTTTGAGGATTTCTCGTAGATCGCGCAGAAGTGCGTTGGTGGTGGGTATTGCCGCCAAGCGTTGGGAGTAGTTGTCGTAGTCGTTGTAGATGATGGTGGCATCGGGTCGAACGGTGTGAGTGAAATGCGACAATAATCCGCTGCCTCCAAAGAGGTCAACGAAGGTGTGGCAGTCGCCAAATTCTTTGAGTAGTGCCGCCTTGAATTCTTTGTTCCAGCGGCGTTTCTGTCCCATAAATGGGAGCGGTGCTTGTGTGTAAGTCTTTGACATAAGCGTTGAATTTTGTGAGTGAAACATTAAATTTATTTGGAGAATTGAGAAAAAAGCAGTACTTTTGCACCATCTCTCTTACCACTTGCGGGGTTTTGCCGCAGGGTCATATAACATAATGAAGCGCATACCCGCTTGCTGGGACTACTATGTCCTCGGTAGCGGGTATGCGCTTGCAAATGTGGTCAGATAGAAAGGTAAGAGAGTTTATCTGCCACAGCCGAGGGCATTTTTTTGTTGCCCATCGGCTTGCATATATGTCGGTCTGCAGTTCAGGTGGTCAAGAATGACCACTGCAAAAACGCTTCTTTTTTCTCAATCTCAGGTTTGTTATTCTATCAGCCAAGATTGGCTGATGCTTTCTTTTGGTCAGCCATGTATGGCTGACGGCGGTCGCGGTTTGGCTCGGTTGCCAAAGGGTTATTTTTTGCGTCCTTTTTTGAGGTCGTTGGTTATTGCTTTTCGGTCAACTTCGCTGTAGATTTGTGTGGTTTGCAGTTTTTGATGTCCGAGTAGTTTTTGTATGGTTGTTATCTGTACTCCGTTTTGTGAGAGGAGTGTTGCAAAGGTGTGGCGCGAGGAGTGAAAGGTTATCTTGCTATCTATTTTGAGGCGGTCGAGTACCTGACGTAGTGTCTTGTTAACGGATGAGTTGGTTTGTAGCGCCTTTGTCAGACGTTCTATTTTGCCGTTGTATTTATCCACCAACTGAAGCATTTTGCCGTTGAATAGTTCCGCACATGGTATTTCAACGATGAAGCCTGTCTTGACCATTTTCTTTGTTAACCATCCGTCTTTGATATGTTCAGAACGGAGTGTTATTACATCAGAAAATCTTAAACCGGTGTAGCAACCTATAAGGAACGCATCTCGTACTTTATCCTCTATGCCTTTGAGTGTCATTTTCTCTAATCGGTGCAATTGCTCAATAGTAAGAAAGCCCTTCTTTGAAACCATCTGCTGTATGCGAAATCGGTCGAAAGGGTTGACTGGTATGATGTCGCGTTTTTTTGCTTCGTTGAGAATAGCACGCAACAGACGCAAACGACTGATTCGGGTGTTGTGTGCTATCTCTGAATCGCGAAGCCATTTGTCGTAAGCAACGACAAACTGATAATCAACATCAGTGATAAGCGTTCCCTTGCGGAACTTTTCAATGTTGTTAAAGAGCGTTTGGTAGTTTTGTTTTGTGAGGTTTTTACGCTCACTTTGTTCTACCACCTGTGTTCCGAAATCCGAGAGTTTTGCAGCCGGTGATATGTGCTGCCTAACGGCTTCTCTTAGCATTGGCAAATGGACATCTACACCTTTTTTAATGTATTCAAGTTCCACTCGCTCGACCTCCTGTATCATCAGACATAGTGCGTAATTCAGGCTGTCGGCGTTTGGTGTTCCGGTAACGGAACCATTACTGAAATACTCCGGTTGTACATAAGTGTGAGTACTAAAATAAATGCGGCGTTTTTGCTGTGAGCACTCAATTTCTATTAGGCCTTCGCCTCGCTTATTGAGTCGCCTCGCTCGGTTAAAAACTAACTTGTAACGAATTTTGTTGAGCATAAGACATTAAAATTTTATGGTTTTAACTAATGTTGTTTCCCCGAATAATATGAGGATTAGTTCGGGAACAACTTATTATTTTACCTTAAACTTGTCCGTCTAATATGCTCATTTTTCTTGACATACAAAAATTTTACGTTACTTTTTTGTTTTTGGTATTTGCTTATTGCTGCAAATGGATTGCAACAATAAGCAAACGCCACATTTATTTTAAGCCATTTTTAAGCCCATTTTTAAGCCCATTTTAATGGCATTTTTAGGCAGCCGGAACGAGGTCGGCAGGGTTCCAAATTCGCAACTCACCATTGGTTGTCAAGCCTGCAATTTGGGTATAGTTTTTGTCTGTTGCGAAGTTGATAAGTAGGCGGTTTGTATCGGAATATCCGTGTGTTCCATTGAGTATTTGTGCGTGCTCAATACTTGTACCTGTGTCAGTGGTAGCTTTTTGCACATCAATATAATAGACATGCTCAAACAACGTGAGGTAATGAGTGTTAGCAGCGAATAAGTTCCAATAGCAGTAGTTCCCGAACTGATTACCCCAGCAACTGTTCCCGAACTGATTACCCCAGCAACTGTTCCCGAATGTGTTTTTTCTGAAATAGTTGCCTATCCTATTTTCTGTAAATGTTTTCCCTGTGAGGTTATAAGCAATATCATTTCCAAAATCGTTATATGCTGTAAGCCCGAAGAAGGTGTTTGCTCTGGCTTCTACACCAAACTTATTACCTCTTACATACAGGTTCGTTAGGTCATCTGCCGAAGAGAATTCACCTAAGAAAACACTATCATCCACTCGGAACATTCCTGCCTGTCCGGTAAGTATAGCTTCAGCATTATCAACATCAACAAAGCTTTTTGACTCGTTATCGAGCACAGTTGGAACGATGGCATTAACGCCGGGATATAGTTGGCTAACATCAAGTCCAAGCGAACTATCAGCAACCAACACCCCTCCTTGTAAAGCCGAATAACGATAGAAAAACTTACTATCATTGAGGTCTATTTGATAGCCATACGGATATTCCATTTCCTCGTCATTAATGGCTACATACTTATCGGCAAAGGGATAATTATCCTCATCATCGCCTGCGCTCAGTTGAGTTTCCACAATTTCAGAAGCCGCGAATGTGAATGGTGTCCCATCGATATTTACCGCAAAGTTATCGTTCTGGCTATCGTATTTAGCATAATAAGTATAAGCGTTGCTATCGCTAAGTCGAAGCAAAGTATAGCCTACAACAGCATCGTTTTCTAATTTTTGCGACTTCAACAAATAGTCAGTGCCATCAATGGTAACTGTGCGCTTTGTTGCTTTTAGTTTATACCTGCGGAATTGCAAGTTTTTGAAGTCAAACGGATGATCATTGTTCCACTCATCAATCATACGGAATACCACACCTTTCCCGTTTGCATTAGCCCAATCGAACATCATAGTATCGTTATCGAGCGAATACCATAACCGCCATGCTTCGAGTTTTGACTTTGCGAAGTAAGTATCACCTGTATGGTGCAAGGCTTTGACTTCTGCGGACAATTTATCAGAGCTAACAGCAACGAGCAGCAGGTCATAAGCATGTCCAGCTGACTGGATGTCGGTTCTATTGGCGTTAACGGTCGTCAGGAAATCGGTCATTCGATATTGCTGTCCGGGAATGAGCTGACCATTATTGCGAAGCTCTACAAGTTCAGCGTATGTCACCTGCTGAATACCCTTGAGGTAATCTGCAAATTTGTTCCATAGCTCTGCAATAGCTCCGACTATGGTTTTAGCTACTGTAACAAGCGAATTGTCCGTCTTATCTTGTTTGCCGGAGATGTCTTGGTGTTGAGTCAGATAATTGCCGGATGGTTGTTTACTATCAAGAGCAGCCTGCAAACCTGTTACATCGCTAATGGCGTGATTGTGATTAGCGGTTGCATATTCTGCTCCGTGGCTGTGGTTCAAATCCGCTTTGTTATCAAGAGCTGCTTTAATAACAGAATTCTTAACGGCATTATTTGACGTTGATGATAGCGAGTTGTCAAGCGTTTCCTGATATACAGGTGTGCGGACTGTCCAGCCTGACCAAGTAATAACCTGTTCGTCGTTGACGGTGCGGATGGTGCCGGTGCGTGTCCGGGTGTTGGCACTTGTGCCGTCGCGTTGGTCTTTGGTCAAGGTCTGGCTTATCTTGCTTGAGTTGGCTGAGCATACGAAGCGATAGGTGGCTATCTGATTGCTTGTCTGAATAAGCACTACATCATACGAGCCGGTGCGAGTGTATTGTTTGAGCAGGTTGTCAAGGTTGGTGAATGAGCCGTTGCAATAGATTACACCATCGTCCTCGTTGTCTTCGATGAGTTCAAACTCGCCATCGCGATATTTGTAGAAATAGCCGGTGTCCTCGGTTATGTAGAGGGTGCTTTCTGACGGTTCCGCCACTTGTTCAAGCGCAGCGGCATCGGCTACATAGACCACTTCCTGAATATCTGGTTCCGGGTCGGTCTGCGGTCGGTACTCGTCGATGAGTTCGACCACTCGGCTTTGGAAATTGTCGATGTCGGAGGCGGTGTGGGTGTGTCCGCTGTCTGATTTGTCATTGAGTGCTTCTCCAAGCCCTGTTATCTCTCCCATTTCGTGACGGTGGGTTTGGTCGGCTTTGTTGTCAAGAGCGTCCTGCAAGCCGTTGATGTCCGATGTGCTGTGGGTGTGGTTGTCGTCGGCTTTGTTGTCAAGTGCGGAAGCGATGGCAGCGTTCTGCACCGGATTGGCGGACGCGGGATCGATAGCGGCATCGACCTGCGTTGTGGGCAGGTTCTGAATGTCGGATGCATCGTGGGTGTGGTGGGCATCTGCCTTATCGTTGAGTGTTTGCGGGAGGGCGTGGATGTCGGTTATTTCGATGCGGTCTTCGGATTTGTGCCAGAAGGAGTCGAAGGCTTCGGCGAACTGTGCGGCGAGGGGTTTCTTGCCGCGTGAGAACCATTGTTTGAGGGTTTGTCGTGGGGTCATAATGATTGGGATTTGACGATTTACGATTTACTATTTTTTTGTTTGCGAGCCAAGCATGGCTCGCGGCTGAACGGGCTTTTTTATCAGCCATGAATGGCTGATGCATTAACGCTATCAGATTACTTTGATGAGTTTGTAGAGGGCGTAGAAGGGCGGAAGTATGCTGAATGGCGTACCGTTTCCTTTGTAGGTTTCGCTGACGGTGTGGGTGTGTTTGCCGTCGTAGTTGCTGGCTGTGGCGTGGGTCAATAAATATGTTTCATTCCCTGATTTGCCCTGTCCCGACTGCTCAATATAATTGCTTGCTGCTATATTAGCATCGCCTCCTCCGTTGGCTGGCCATGCTATACGGTGCTGGTGGTTAGAGCCGGTGTTATTGACTGCGACATCGTGCTTGTGTCGTGGCATATTTGTTTCGGTTAGCGTTACTTTACCATTGGCATTGCCGCCGGTTTCCCATTTGTCGAAAGTATATCCGGCTTGGACGATGAAGCGGTCGGTGAGGTCGGGGACATCTATGCTGTTGGCTCTTGTTATTTGGATATAGTTGAATGAAACGACAATACCATTGACATTTTTTGACACTGTGCTGCTGTTAATACTAATTCCGGGGTATCGTGTTCTCCATTTGCCAATTTCAGTGTTGAGTTGCGAAGCTGTGAACTGGTTGGTGGTTCCGATGATGACTTTACCGCAAGGTACGAAGCCGTCCGGCACTTTGTCGAAGCATATATAGTCGGCGCAGTACCAATCTATCACACTGCATTTAGGCATGTGGTGCTTTGCATTGTCGGCGAGTGCGGCTTCGATGTTGGTTCGGGTCATGTAGTTGTTTAGTATGGTATTGACCGTACTTTGCAGTGATGACAAGTTGCTGTTGGTGGTGTTGAGGTTGGTCTGCACGGCACTGACGAGGGCTCGGATGGCGGTTCCGGTCATATAGGTGCCTTCGACGGCGGAGATGCGCTGCATAAGGCGGACGATGGTGTCAAGAGTGGTGAACTGACTGACAGGCGTGCCGCTGTTGGCATACTGGGCGAAACGGATTATGCGCACATCGGTGAAGGTCTGCGTGCCGGCTACGATGCTTTGCTTGGTCTCGATGATTTGGATATACTGCTTGGCTGTTCCTGCGAGGAGCGGTAGCAGTTCGCCGTTGATGACCACAAGTCCGTCGGCGGTGGTCGTGGCGGGTGTGATGATGACATTCGTGCCTGCTATTGACGCGAGGCGTGCGGTGAGCAGTATCTGCTGCTGGAAAAAGTCAAGGGCTTCGGTTGAGACCGGGAACTTGGCTTGTCCGTTGATGAAGAGTTGTTGGTTCATATTGCTTGGGGTTGGCTCGCCAAATATGGCGAGGATTAAACATTTGCGGGTGGGGACGACCGCGTTCCAATCATTTCTGTCGGTAGGTGGCGGTTCGGCTGACGAGGCGGTATTGCTCGACAATGCTGACCACTCGCGAGTCGGTGGGTTTGCCGTTGGTGAATGTGGTTGCAGACGCGGGGCAATAGACGACAAAGGTCTCGGTGGCGGCTGTGATGGCTGCTTCGTCACAGACCATCGTGTACGCGGGACTGTCGGGCAGAAGCCACACGCGGTTGGTGTCCTGCAACCACTGCGTTTCGTCGTAGGCAAAGACAAAGTCGCCTTCCGCGTTGATGTCGCGTATCTCGAAACCGTTGCTGTAATCAAGTCCGAACGCCTTGTTAAGCGCATCCTTCAGATAACAGACCTGTCCGTTGTGTGCGAGGTTGAAGAGGTGGTCGTCGCGCTTGGTGCGGAAGGTCAGGTGCAGGGTTGTGAGCGGCTGCATCAGGACACGCACGAGGGCGGTGAAGACCGGTTTGCGCAGGAAGGTCGGAGTGAGCAGTACGGCGAGTTTCTTATAGTCGATTTCAAATGGGGTCATGGTTGGTGGGGTTTATATTCGCCATGAATGGCGAATGCGTTAACGCTATTGTTCGTATGGGCGGTAGTCAATGGTTATGTTGGCGGGTTCAAAGAGGTAGTAGCCGCTGTAAGGTATGGCTTTGACATCAACGGGGGTATAGTTCACGCCGTCAAACGATTCGGCGGCGGAGAGTATTTCGGGAATACGCACGCCTTCCACTTGCTGAAGCACATCGGTAAGAGCCGTGTTGCTGTACTCACCGTTGAACGGCAGGTTTTCGATGTAACTTCGGATAGCGTCATCAACCGGGTGTTCGGCGGTGTGTATGTTCTGCCCTGTGCCGTCAAGCACCATCGGGTCGTAGTAGATTGCTATGGATAGTTGCAGACGGCAGGCGGCTTCGTTGATTATCTCGACGCGGACACCGGCATCTTTGACTTCGGCGATGTAGGCTTTCAGTCCGTTGAGTTGGTCGGTGGTGAGGGGCTGCTTGGTGCCGTTGTTGTCGGTGGCGACCTTGATGTAAATGGTCGTGGCGGCTTCGGTGGCGGCGGCGAAATGTACGACCTGCCGTTGCGCGATGTCGTCGTCGGTCAGTCCCGTGTCGTCGTATTGGTCGGTGCCGTCGATGAGGGGCTGACCATTGCGGTACTGCTTGACCTTGCTGACATACCAGCGGAGGGTGTGCGGCTTGAGTTGCGCGATGGTGGTTTCCACTTCGGTGCGGTGTTCGTCAAAGAGGCGTTCGTGCGTCCAGAGGACGGCTGCCACGATATAAAGGAGTATGTTTTCGATACTGACCTTCGAGAAGGTCTTGTCGAAATCCGCTCCGGCGGTGAAACCGTAGTTGGCGGCGAGCGTGGTGTCCGCCATGAAGGCGGTGGTGAGTTCGGTTTTGATTTGTTGGATGGTGCGTGCCATATATCTTAGTGTTTTATGGTTGTATCTTCGTAATCGGATTTATTGAAATCACTCACATCGGACGCAGTACTTGTTGTCGGTTTAGTAACCCAAGTTCCGGCAGGTGCTGTGGTTTCTACAGAATGAGTGTGGGTATTAAACTTGGTTTTGATGGTATTTATCTCCTGTACCAGATTATTGAGTTTGTCGGTCAGTTCTTGTATCTTGACCAGTCCTCCAAGGTTGCCGCCGTTGATGGTAATCTTGCCGTCTTCGAGTTGGAGTGTGGTCTGTCCGATGGTGAGGTCGATAGTCTCAATCTCCGAATAGGCGATAACCACCAATTCTCGGAACTCGCCGCCAGACATATCGGCAACAAGCACCTGCGAGTTCTGCTTGGGTGTGCAGACGAGTTGGTCTTGTTCGTTGTTGATGACAGCCCGCAGACGCACATCGCTCACCTCGAGGTCGCCGATGAGGATGGTGCAAGTGCTGCCATCGGTCTGTTTGACCACGGCAGGGAAGATGGTTGCGCCACCAAGTTGCACTCCAGCGATGTCGCGAATGGCTTGTGCTATTTGTCCGTAAACATTCATTATCCTATTTTTTTGCCTATGGTTATTCTTCTTACTCCGCCTGCCGACGAGAATGTTGTTTCGGTGGCGATGACATAATACTGACCTTGTTTGTCGGGGTAGTCTTGGTCATTGAGTTCAATGCGGTAGGCAGGTTCGCAATAGGGCACGAGCCAGCCTGTGAACGACCCCTCGAAGCCTGTATAGACGATAGTGGCAAGTTCCTCTTGTGCGCGTCGGAGCAGTGAGGCTTGGTCGGTCACGCCATACACTTTTATTGAGCGTTTGTCACCGCCCTGCTTACCTGCCGTTACCGTTATTCGCTTGCCGTCCGGCTGTATGCCTTCCACTTCGATGAAGTAACGCCGTTCGTCAGCGCGTTTGTACTTGAGGTCGGACTTCTCTATGTTCACGGCAAAATCGTATTTGACCGGCTGCGGATTGGTTATCTCGCTGTATTGCGGATGAATATGCAGTGTTGTGCCGCTGAAATAGATATTGGCTTTGGTTTCGTCCTGTATCTTCTTGAGTACATCATAGGCGGTGGCATCTTTGCAGACGAACTTATCGTAGGTGAAGTCGTAGTCGCATTTGACTGTGAACGAGCCGTTCACCTGCTGTACTATGCGCTGCATAAGGCTCTTGACGGTGATGTTTTTGTACTCTTTGTTGCTCACCTCACGGCGGAAAAGCCACAGCGCGTCCTCACATTCGATGGTCAGACTGTTATCGTCCGTTTTAATGCTGTTTATATAGCCTTGAAACTCCGTTTGAAGGTTGCCGTTGTAGCCGAGTGATATGTCTATGGTGTCGCCCTCGTTTAGGTATTGCTCTATGTTGAGCGTGCGACCTAAATAAGTTGCCGGCACAACAATAGTTGCCGTGTCGCAGAGTGTCTCCACCGACTTGCGAACGGTGACACTTGTGAGCAATCCGAGACGGCTGCCGCCAATCAGTATTTCATAATCCATATTGAGCATATCACACAAAGAGTTTGTATTTACCTAACACAATAGTTGTTTTTCGTCGTAGTTGTCGCTGTAGGCTTTGATTGCGAACATCTGGTTCTGCATTCCGTGTGTGAATGGGAACGAGTAGTCTTCTATCACTATACGGTCGATATTGAAGAGCGTGAATAGGTCAGAAAACACATAGAGCGGTTCGCGTGCCTCGCAGTAACCACGCAGTCGGCGTATGTCTTGTTCCGGCAGCCGGTACTCCTCATCAGCGATAAAGATGCCGCTTATGTTCACCTCATAATCATCCTGCGTCCATAGTTCCTTGACCGTTCCGCGCCGCTCGCCTTTCGTGCCGGCAACTTTCAGAACCTGCCGTTTGACGATGGTGTTTTTGCCGTTGATGGTGATGACCGGTTCTATGGGCAGTTCCCACCAGTTTGCCTCGTTCGCTCCGCGTATGAGCAACGGACAGGCACAAGGCACACCGAGCCTTGCCTGCGGTTCGGCTTGGTCAAGATTGTCCGCCATGGAGCGTACCACTTCGGGGTGGTTGAGCCAATACGGAGGTAGCGATATGGGTTGTGCGAAATCTATAAACATAAAGCCATTTACGATTTACTCATTTACAATTTACTATTTATGAAACGGAGGCTTGTGCCATATTGAGGGCTTGAAGCAATGCCTGTGCGATGTTGGTCTGTATCTCGTGGAGGTTCTCGGCGGTGGTGCCGTTGAAGTTCATATTTTCCACAAGCGATTTGAGGTTGATATGTATGTCGGTCTTTCGTGTGCCGCCTGTAGCCACGGCTTCGGCTGACTTGCCTGTTTCCCTACCTGCACCTCCGCCACCTGTTTGTCCGCCTGCGTATGCAGTACTGCTACCGCTGACGGCTTGCCTGAGTTGTGCGTTAGTGCCGAGTGAGGCTTGAGCTTTGTCGGTTTTGTCCTTGCCTTTCCAGCCCATCTCAATTCCTGCGAGCGACTCTTTGGCTTTGAGCGCATTGTCAGCCACAGCTTTTGCGCCGTCGATGATTGCCTGTTGGCGTTTTTCCACATCGGCATTGATTTGTGCTATGGCGGCTTGGTTCTCCGCCGTGTCGCCTATGCCGCAAGCCTCTTTGAACTTGTACCAGCCGAGTTTGATTTTGTCAAGACCAATAAGGAAACCGTTGATGTAAGTCTCAAAGTAGAGTTTGACGGCATCCACAAAGGCATAGAACGAGTACTTCATAAATCCGCATACTCCGTCCCACAGACTGCCCCAGCCGGTTATATGGCTGCATACGGCAACAATAGCACCGATGAGCAGCGCAATACCTGCAATGATTAAACCTATCGGGTTGGCGGTCATAATAGCATTGAGAATAGCCTGTGCGCCTGACCATAGATTTGTAGCGGTGGTTGCTAATGCTTCTTTTGCGATGAGTATGTTGAGCCAGATGTCTTGCCATTTGAGGGCAGCTGTAACTATACCTATGGCGGCGGCAAGTCCGATAAAGAACGGTCGTGCGGCGCGGACGGCATTGCTCAATACGAGAAATGTGCCTATCACACCTTGCAACACTATTCTCACCGGCACCCAGCCTATTTCGATAATAGCCCATGTGGCTCTGAAAGCCGCAAGCAGATTGTCGAGCACACCGCGAATATCATCAATACGGGCACTGAAATAGTCGTATAGTCGCTGAAAGGCAGCGTTCACCCTATCCACGATGGCTTGCACCTCTACTTGCTTACTCTCAAAGACAGTCATTATACGCTCTGCCACTCCGACCACTGTTTCAATAATCGGCGCAAGGGCGGACTGTATCTGTACATACAGCCGACCTATACGCTCCTGAATATCGCCTATGCGGTTGGCTGCTTGTTTGAGCCGTCCTTCGGGTGTGGCAGCAAGGGCAGCGTTCATTCCGCCTACGCTCTCAGAGATAACATCCGCAAGGGTTGCCACACGCTCCTCTTCAGTACCGAACTTCAGGATTTTCTCCTGTGCCTCGTCGAACTTATAACCATAACGCGACAATGCGCCCACCTGACCGTCCATAACCTTGCCCATCATCGTGGCGATGTTCACGGCGGCTTCTTGCGTGGCATTGTAGCCGTATTGTTGCGCCACCATATCATTCATCACCGGGATCAGTTTCTGCAGGCTCTCGGTCTTTTCAAGATAGGTGCCGAGTTCCTGCGCACCGGCAAGTTGTACTTCGTCGCCTACTATGCCAAGAGCCTGCTGTGCTGCTGTGAGGGCTTTGATACTCTCTATCTGGGCATCGCTCGCGTCCATGGTATTGCGCATGACCTGTGCAAGTTTGGTTTCGGCTTCCTGCTGCGCTTGATTGGCTTGAACCGAGGCTTCAAAGGCGGAAGTGATAGAGTTAATGGCAGAACCAGCTAACTGGAAAATGTTGTTAATACGTACAATGTTATCTCCGAATTTCGCAAATTTGCTTTGACACGCATCAATAGTAGAGCAGACTTTTTTAGTGCCTGCATCTAACTGGGCGATGCCTTTGTAGGCATTTCCGTTCAGATTGATTGTAAATTCTACTTTATTTTGTGCCATAATTTTTGATTTTCAGAAAATTGTTGTATCTTTGCGGCATGTTAGCATTGATAATTGCCATATTATGTATCGTATCAATCGTTTTCAGCTTGTGGTTGATTGGTTATGGTTTGCGCCGTATTGACGATTACAAGTGGATGACCAAGGACGATTATCAGCAACTCAATGAGAAAGCCAAGCGAATTGTCCGTCTTCGTAAGGCTAAAAGAGCCGAACGCAAGCGTCTGGAAAAAGAGCGACAGGACGAACCCTATCATTCAACTATCCCCTGTATGGATCACGGGTGCTAATATACAAGGCAAGTGTTAAAAGGCATTTGCTTTTTTATTTGCCGCCTTGGCTTCATCTTCTCTAACCCATACCATTTCCTTTACTCTCATAGCCCACTCTTGGTCAGTGAGGCTGTCGGGGTCAGCGATGTGCATATAGTATCGCAGTTGAGCATTCAACTTGCGCATACCATCGCCGTCTGCGACTTCGGCAGCCTTTAGAGCTTTTCCAATTCTGCCTCCTTGACTTCGATAATGTCTGCAATTTTGGCAGACGCAGAAAGGAAGAGTGTGTCGTTGGTGCGGATTTCCTCGTCACCGGCAAGCCAACAGGCATTCAGGATTGACTCGTTAAAACGTAGCGGATTGTCTTTGCCAGCCATTGATGCGTAGCCGAGTTCCTTGCGGTTGGGTTTGCGAAGCAGGCAGGATTTGCCGTCAACTGTTATCTTGAAGATTTCGCCGTGCTTTTGTTTGAGTTCGGCGATTTGTTCTTTTGTAAATTCCATGATAGTCTTGTTTTGTGTGCGCTGCACCTACCTTGAAACAAGGCAGGTACAGAACACGGGTTGTTAAATGGTTTGATACTGTATGTCGGTGCAGATAAAAGGCAGGGTTATCTCCATATTCTTATCGCTTTGCGACATAGATTTTTCCTCTTCGGTGAACTGAATACCATAGAGGCGGTCGGTTATCATTGCATCGCCATGTAGAGGATTGCCGTAGCAGACCACGGCATTGAGGTTCAAGCCGAGTACGCTGCTGCGTCCGGTTTGTTGGCGTGCGAGTAATTTGAGCGTTTCCAACTCCGATTGCAGCAATGTAACTTCGCCCTCGTAGGCTCGGTTGCCTTTCTGAATAGACAACGGCTGATTGCCTTTGCCGTAGAGTAGCTCTTTCTCTTGGCTCTCTTTGTACTTAATTCCACGCAAACCTACAACATCGCGTCCTCCGAGAATGAGTGAGATGTCTGCCCACTCGTATTGTCGTCCGTTGATAATTGTCATAGTTTAGTCCTCCGAGTTTATGGTTGTAAAACCGAGTTCAACATCAATGTACTTGCTATATCCGAAAGGCTTTACTTTCAGCTGCACGGCAATGCGTGAAGTTGAAGCAATCTGCTGTTCGGGGTTGATGTAGCATTGTACACCCATATCAGCTGAGTCGTCAGGGTCGGCACCAAGTTCGCCCTGTGCGGTCATCTGATTTACAATGGCTGCTACCATTTCAGCCTCCCACGACTTAACCACAGACGGCACAAGATAGCCGTCGTTGGTGATTGGTATTTCGTCGTTGACATTCTCCAGCATCGTAATATAGGCAATGCGATATGCCTTGTCTATGGTACGACGACGGGCAATACTTCGGTAGTCGTCGCTGTCTCCGCAAGCGAGGCAGTCGTCAGTAAAGAAGTAGCCGCTTTTGCCGGTGAAGCAACGGAAGGTGATGAAACCTTTGTCGTGGAGAGTTTCCACATCGGCTACTGACGGATCTTCGTCATCAATATACACATGTGCAACAGATAGCGCACCGTCCTTGACACGACCGATATGCCTTTGCACCGGACACTCTGCAATACGACCGGCCAGCAGACCGACGGCAGCACCTTCTGATTCAGCTACAGTGTCGCCGATGAGCAAGCCCACACGGTTGAATGACATACTTGTCAAGTCCGGCAATGCGGTAAGGTTGGCTTTTTTATATCCACGAGCCGCGATAATTACAAACAAAGGTGCGTATAGTTGCGTTGTTGCCCATTCGGCAAGTGCCTGTCCGTTGGTTGCGGCAAGTACAACATCATTGTCAAGACCATTGACAAGCGTCACTTCGTAGTCGGATGCCGGTTGGTATGCCACTACAAGTGCGCGGATGCGACCATTGGCAACTTGTACGAGTTTACGTGCATAGGCGTTGGTGCGGTCGAGAGCATCTGACGGTTTAACTGTAGAAGGCAATGCCATAAGCCACAACTCCTGACCATCGCCTGCTTGGGTATAGAACTCCTTGACATGCTTGTAGAGGAAAGCGTTGTTGCCTTCTGTAACGCCAAGTGTAGTCAGGTCGTCGAATTTCTTGAGTATATAGGCGGTAGCGGTTTTGAGTTTGCCTTCACCGGCGACTTCGGTTCCTGTTACCACCATACCCACAACGCAATCAGCACTCGGACTTACCGAACCTAATGCTCCGTTTGTGAAGTCTATTTTTACTCTTGGAAACATAATCTTGTTGTTTTAGAGGTTGATATAATAAGGGAGAGCGGAAAGCGGTCTGCCGTCCGCTCTTCCCGTTTCGGATAGCTTTCACCTTATCCGTTTAGTTAGATGCCTTTGCGGTTACGATTGCTCCGATGGCTTCTTCTTTAAGCGGCAGGCAGATGAAGTAGTGACGCACATTGTAACGCCATTCTTGGTTCTGTGTGTCAGGTTCGTCAACGTAGGCTTTGGTTTCGCCGGTTGCTTTCATCGTACGTGGTGCATAGAAAGCAATAGAAGCGGTCGTGTCAGTGTTGGCAGCTGCCGTGCCGTATGCTACTTTCTTGTTGTTAGACGAGTTGTAACGCGGAACATCGACGAACTCATATATCTCGAAGCCGTATTGGTTAATCACCTTGCCTTTTTCAGTGTTATTGTAACGCTGAGCAAAGGTAGTGTCCTGAACGAGCAGGTCATTCACATGCTCCGGAGAGAGTACCAAAACGCGGTCGTGCGACGGCACTTTGAGCGCATCAAATTTCTCTTTGAGGTTGATGACATCCTGTACGGTCAAACGCTTGCGACCATTATATGCCGCACCTGTGGTTTCCAAAACCGGTGTGGCAGTGGAGTTTTGCGACGGTGCAAGTGCGTGCAAGGCGCGTGCGTACTTTTCTTGGTCAACGGCTTCGCGGTGGCGTTCAATAACTGTAGATTTCTTGTCATAAGACAGGCCTCGTACTTCGTCATCAGTAACCTTGGTTGCCTTGGTCTGGTATTTGTCAAGACCTATCGCTTTGTTAGCGTCAGTGAGCGACTCAACACCGATAGGATAAGTAGAATTGTTTACCAACACGGTCGGGTCACCTCCAAGGTCAACAAAATTAATAGTGTTGTTTTTTGCTACTGCCGAGTCGAAACTGCGGATTTTGTTTATCCAACCTATACTCTCGGCTGCGTTGCGGAAGGCTTTGATTGTTTCGCCTGTCCATATCTCTGTATAAAGACCGGCACGCAGTCCCTGAATACCGAACATCGGTGACACAGCTGCGACGGCATTCAACGCCACAGCTCCCACTACAGGGCTAAAGCCCGCCATTGCGGCGACTGTTCCGCCGCAGATTGCATTTGCCACTACGGCAAAAAGCATGATGAGGATTGTTTGAAATCGTTTCATATCAGAAAAAGTTTTTGAAGTTTGTAATTAGTCGTTCATTTCCGGCATGATGCCATATTCCTTTTGGTACAATGTTTTGTACTGTTCAGGCTGTTCCTTACGGAGTGCTTCGAGCTTGTCTGTAGGAACATCGCTCAGTGTTTTGTACTCACCTGTTGCAGGTGTGTTAGTGGGGTGAATGAGGTTGCTCGGTTTTTGTGCCGGTGCTATCAGGTCAAGCGTATCTTTCAGCGATGCAAAACCAACCTTTTTGCCGAGTTCGACAAAATGGTCTTTCTTGTCTGCCGTGAACTTGCCTTCACTGATTGCACCATCCACAAGGGCAACGATTGCTTCATTCTGTCTTGTCTGTGCCTCTTGGCGTAGCCTTACGACTTCGGAGGCATCTTCGCGGAGTTGTGCTGCCTTCTGGAGCACTTCTTGCTCTGTGGCTGTTTCAGACATACCAAGAGCCAATGCAATCTGTTTTACGTCCATTTGAATAGATGTTAAAGGGTTTGTAATTGGTGTTAAAAATATCTCGCCCTTGCCTTGAGCAAGGTTGATGATGTCATCGTGTTCGTTGTAGAGAACAATAGCATCGTCATTGGAACCAATATCAACGATACTGACCTCTATGAGTTTTGAGCGGCTGACGGTGGCATATTGCTGACCTTGCAGCAACACAGATGGGTCGCTGCTCTCCTCTATTACTTTAAGACCTGCACTGACCATTTTCAGAATACCGGCATCCCATTTCGCTTTGACGCGGCGTGCGAACTCATCGCCTTCGTCAAAGACCGGCGTGCCTATCAGATTATCACCGTCAATGTGCAGGTTCTCGACACGACCGAGCGGCAGCACCTCATCGGTTGTGCCACGCCACGGACGCGTGTGCATCCATAGCAATATTGGGTTGCGTTGGTATTGGGTGAGGTCGATACCTTCAGTCAAAACGCGGAACCCGTAACTGTTAAGGCTGCCGTTTGATATAACTACTTCTTTTGCCATAGTGATTTGTTGTTAAGAACTGATTTCGAGGGCAAAATTAGTGAGTTATAGCAGGCTAACCAAGAAAGTGTCCAACCGTTGGACTAATCAGTCCAAGCGTTGGACACTTCTTTTGTATTGGGTTTGAAACGCAGTACTTTTGCACTGCAAAAGGGCGAAAGCACGCTCTTTTGGCGAAAGAATATTAACTGTATTAGCCAAGATTGGCTAATACTAAACAGACACAGATATGGCAAAAAAACAAGACATTCAACAAGAGCAACGCAAGGAACTCGCCTGCATGTACTATATGCAAGGTGTGAGTCAGAAAGATATTGCCGACAAGGTTGGTGTGAGCCGCAATACTATCTCGGCATGGGTGCGTGACGGTGGATGGGATACACGCCGCGCCGCCAAGACGGTAACGCGCTCGGAACTGGTCAAGAAAATGCTCACCGACCTTAACGACAAGTTAGAATCAGGCAGTTGGACGGCTGACGAGATTATCAAGGTGGCTTCGGCTATTGAGAAACTCGACAAGCAGACTAACATCGTTACTATCATTGAGGTGTTCACGGCATTTAACAACTGGCTCGTGAGTCGTATGCAGGTGGATCCGGAACTGACACCGGAGGTGGTGAAGATAATCAACACCTATCAGGACAAGTTCATCAATGAGAAGCTCAACAATGTAACCATACCTATCGAGTAATGGCAACGAAAGCGGAAAGACAGGAGGCACTGCGCCGTTGGCGTGAGCATTGCGACAACATTCAGCGCATGACCATTGTGCCTGTGGAGAGCGAAGCGGAGCGGCTACGCCGCATTGAGCGTGCAAGGAGGGATTATGCTTTCTTTGTGTCGTGGTATTTTCCGCATTACTGCACCGACAAAACGACCGGCAAGACTATCCCGTCCGCCAAGTTCCATATTGACGCGGCAAGGACTATACTCAAGAACCACGACCTGCGTGCCGTGTTCCAATGGGCGCGAGGTCATGCCAAGTCAACGCACATGGATGTGATGATTCCGATGTGGCTGCATTGTCAGAAGCAAAGGGAGATTAATGTGATGGTCATTGTTGGTAAAAGTGAAGACAATGCTATCACTCTGCTTGGCGACATACAGGCGGAGTTGCAATACAACCAACGCTACATTTCTGACTTCGGCGAACAGTACAATGCCGGCAACTGGCAGAACGGTCAGTTCGTTACTCAAGACGAGACGGCATTCTTTGCCCTTGGTCGCGGTCAGTCGCCTCGTGGTCTGCGCTATCGTGAGAACCGTCCGGACTATATCGTTATCGACGACCTTGATGACGATGAACTCTGCCAGAACGATAGTCGTGTCCGCAAAATGACAGACTGGGTTAAAGAGGCTTTGTTCGGCACATTAGGCGCACAAGGCGGTCGCTTTATTATGGTTGGCAACCTGATTAGCAAATGCTCGGTGTTGGCTGAAATTAGCAAAGCCGGCGGAGTGAAAGTGAGCAAGGTCAATGTATATCAGAAGGACGGCAAGCCGTCTTGGCCGGAGTTCTGGACGCCGGAGCGCATTGAGGCAAAGGCAGCTTTTCAGGGCTACAGGGCATTTCAGAAGGAGTATATGAATAATCCTCTGACGGAAGGTGCCGTGTTCCGCGCTGACTGGATAAGATGGAAGCCTGCGTTGCCGTTGAGAGAATACGCACAACTTGTGTGCTACACCGACCCCTCGTTCAAGCCGACCACAAAAAACGACTACAAAGCGAGCAAACTATGGGGCAAGACCAAAAGCGGCGAGCTGCATCTAATTGAGTGCTTCTGCCGTCAGACAACAGTGGTGGAGATGGTCAGGTGGCAGTATGACTTGTTTGAGCGTGTACGCGAACAGAATGCTGTTTGTCTGTTTTATATGGAGGCTAACTTCATGCAGGATATTATATTGGACGAGTTCCGGCGTGAAGGCGAGGTACGCGGCTATCAGCTGCCGCTTATTCCGGACAAACGCAAGAAGCCGGACAAATATCAACGAATAGAAGCGGTCAGTCCGCTCTGGGAACGAGGCTTTGTGTTCTACAACGAGCGTAAAAAATCCGACCCCGATATGGTTGCCGGGTTGGAACAGACACTTGCTTTTGAAAAAGGTATGTCCGGACACGACGATAGCCCCGATGCCGACGAGGGAGCCATCTATAAACTACAACAGGCGACAAGGCGCGATGCCTTCGAACCTATAATAAAAGAGTATCACCATTCAAGCAAATACACATGGTAAAGTTTTTCAAAAATATGCTGCTGTACCTGCGTTTCAGAAACGCTGTCAGCCGCTGCGAGGATTTGAACGCACAGCCGCATAACGGCGGCGAGTATATAGTGGCGAATATCTGCGGCAAGCCGGCAATAGTGAACCGTCAAGGGTTTCGCGGTTTGCGCACCAAAGGTATGTTTCGACACGACCTCAAATGGTCGGATATATATGACAAGCGCATAACGCGCGAAGTGTTGAAACGCTGGTTAAACGGCAAATAAACGGTATTTATATGGCTTTTATAACTAAAGACGATTTTAAGGCGGTATGCGACCCTACGACACTCGAGGTCATCGACCAGACCGACAATGACAACCTCAATCGTGCCATCGGTTATGCGATGGAGGAAGTGGCATCGTATCTGCGCAGCCGCTATGATGTGAGTAAATCCTTCAGTAAAGAGGGTGCGGAGCGCAATCCGCAACTTGTGATGATACTGTGCGATGTGGCTCTGTATCATTTAGTGGCATGGCTGCCCAAGCGTATCGGCTTTGAGATACGCGAGACGCGCTATAATAATGCCATATCGTGGCTAAAAGATGTGCAGTCCGGCAAGGCAACTCCAGACCTTGCCCCCCTCACGAACGAAACCGGTGAAGACATCGGCAATCCGGTGCGATATGGTGGTTGGGACAAATCAAACTATGTGTGGTAACTATGACAGGAATACAATGTAAATTATCAGACGACCAACTCGGCTACGATTTTCTGCTTGATGTCAGATATGATAGTCATGGTTTGATAAAGCAGGGTCTGTGTTTAGGTGAAACTACTCCGCAGAACCAAGCCTTTCTGCTTGTCGCTCATAAAGGGGAGTTCAAAGAGAACCCAACTATTGGCGTAGGTATGGCAGATATTCTGAACGACCATGACTTTGCCTATTGGAAACGACTAATCACCATCGAGTTTGAACGCGATGGTCAACATATAGACAAACTTGAGTTGAGCGCAAAAGGCTTGACTATAGAAGCGCATTATTGATATGAGAACAATCCGCGAAATCATCATCCACTGCTCCGCCACACCCGAAGGGCGAGAGGTCAGCATCGAAGAGATACGCCGCTGGCACCGGCAGCGCAACTTTGCCGACATCGGCTACCACTACATCATCCACCTTGACGGCACAGTCGAAACAGGCAGAGCCGAAACAGCCGTGGGCGCACACTGTCTGCACCACAACCAAAACTCCATCGGCATCTGCTATATCGGCGGCACCGACCGACAAGGCAAACCCAAAGACACACGCACACCGGCACAGACTGCCGCCCTCGCCGAACTGATACACCGGCTCTGCGACCGCTACAACCTGCCGCTCACCGCCGTACACGGACACAACGAGTTCGCACAGAAAGCCTGCCCGTCATTCGATGTGCAGCAGTGGATTGCAAGCATATAATAATACAAACAGGAGGAACCGCTATGACCACAACAGAAATCATCAGTCTTATTCTCAATTTCCTGCTTGGCGGCGGACTGATAGCCGCCATAACAGCCATTGCCACGCTCCGCAGTAGTGTCAAGGAAGCCGAAGCCCAAGCCGAACAGGCTCTCGCTGAAGCCAAGCGTATGCGTGCCGAAGCAACAGGCACGGAACTCGTCAACGAGGAGAAAACATTGCAAATCTTCAAACAGTATATCTATGAACCCATACAGAAAGAAGCCATCAACCTGCGCCGGTCGGTCAACCGCCTTAACCGCGCCATTGAGAAAATATCCGATTGCCCTACTGCTGCTACTTGCCCTGTGCGCCGTGAGCTGCAAGACGCAAAAGACAACCCTGAAGCAGACCACACAAACGCAGACCAATGAGCAGACACAATCACGGACGGAAACCGACAGCACCGCCGCTCGCACTATCGACCTCAGGCAGGACGACCACACCGCCATCGCCGAAACACGAACCGAAGAAACGGAAACCACCGATTGGTCGGCTCCTGACTCGCTTGGCAGACAATATCCTGTCAGAACTTCGAGAACAACTACGACAACTCGCCGAGGACAGCAGAACGATATTCAGACCACCGTCACCGATAACCGTACTGCCGCCACGCACACCGTCAGCGAAGAACAGACCGACACGCACCAACAGGAACAGACCAAGACCGACAGCAAGGTCAAGACTAAAACCACAACCCCCTCGTGGGTGATTTGGCTCATTCTCGGCATCATAGCCGCCGCAACCATTATCGTACTAATAGCACTCAAACACTACCACATAATATGACCACGGCAACAGTAACATCGCACCAATCGCTCTTTGATGTCGCAGTAGAACACTGCGGCACAATGGAGGACGCTATGCTCTTGGCGTTCCTGAACGGGCGGAGCCTGACCGATGACCTCACCAATGGCGAGCAACTGACCACCGATGAGCCGTCAGACGCTGCCACCGTGCAGACCTTTGCCGTCAATCGCTACAAACCGGCTTCCGCCATTACACACGCCCAAATACTCGACATTCTGCAACAAGAGGAGGGCATAGAGTTCTGGGGCATAGAGTTCGACTTTATCGTTCAATAAACATAATCAACTATGGCACTATTTGACAATTTCATAAACCTCTTTCAGCGTGGCGACGGCATGAGTCGTGAGATGCGTCGCCACCTGCGTTCTATTGACAAAGACAAGGCACGCAAGATGCTCATCAACCTCAACCTGCAAACCGAACGCCTTACCCGTCAGGATATTGCGGCATGGCGTGCAGCATGGCAGCGTGCGCTTGATGTTGAGAATCCGAACCGTAACCGCCTCTACGACATCTATACGGATGTGTGCTGTGACCTGCACCTCACCGGCTGTATCGGTCAGCGCAAAGGCTTCGTCACCCGTAAGGGCTTCAAGCTGATGGATAAGGACGGCAATGTAGATGATGAAGCTACGGCACTGTTTGAGACAGAGTGGTTCGACGACTTCGTTTCGGAGGTGCTCGATACGCGCTTCTGGGGAGCGTCGCTCATTGAGTTCGGCGCACCGGTGAGCGTATTAGGTCAGATGCGCTTTTCGTCTGTCTCACTCGTACCGCGCCGCCATGTGCGTCCCGAATACGGCGTTATCGTCCGCGACCGGAACGACAGTCCCGACCATGGTATATCCTACCGCGAAGGCTCAATGGCTGACTGGTGTATTGAGGTTGGCAAACCTCGCGACCTCGGACTTCTGCTTAAATGCTGTCCGCAAGCCTTGCCAAAGAAAAACATGCTTGCCTTCTGGGACGGCTTCGGCGAGATATTCGGTATGCCTATCCGTATCGCTCGCACCACATCTGCTGATGAGAAAGAGCGAAGTAAGTTGGAGAATATGCTTGAAAAGATGGGTGCTGCCTTCTTTGGTGTGTTCCCCGAAGGCACGGAGATTGAAATCAAAGAGACAACACGAGGCGATGCCTACAATGTCTATGACAAGCGTATCGAGCGTGCCAACTCTGAACTATCCAAGGGCACACTCAATCAGACTATGACCATCGACTCCGGCTCTTCGCTCTCGCAGTCTGAAGTACACCTCGAAGTCTTTGAAGATGTGGTTGAGCAAGACCGCAAGTTCCTGCGCAATGTGGTGAACAACCGCCTCATTCCGTTTATGCTCAAACACGGCTTCCCTTTGGAAGGGCTGACCTTCGAGTGGGACGATACCGTTGAATATACGCCGGAACAAATCCGCCAAGTGGAGCAGATGCTTATACAGGGCGGCTACGATATTGCCCCTGACTATTTCAAAGCAAAATACGACATCGACATCATCGGCAAGCGCGAACCCCTGCCGGAACCTGACCAACCTACGCCGGATGATGACAAGACCGGGAGTGATGACGAACTTACTCCGGACGATAAGAAGCAACTCCGCCGTTTGGCGAATATCATAACAGGGGGAGACGGCAGTTTTTTCGACTGACGGCACACCATAGCGGTTGTGGCTGTGCCGAATGTACCGGGTACGCAGGCGGCTCGCCTGCGGTCATCAAGTTAAGACTGCCAAACGACATAAGTTCTATCACCTCTGCCGACCTTTACGACCATTACGGCTCCGACTTTCGCGGTCGTGTCAATTCCGTATTCACAGAGGACACCGACACAGGGCTTTCTGACCGCCTGCGGGCTAATGTGTCGCGTTTTGCCGCCTACAAAGCGGAATATGTAAGCGCAGCACTCAATCGCGCCTTAAACGACCCCGCAACGCCCGAAGCAGACCGCCCGAAATTGGCTCGTGCCGTACTGCGGACTTTCAACCGCTATCAGGACGCAGAACGCTCCACCGCCACAGCCCGTGCGCGTACAGCCAAACAGTTCGAGGAGTTCCTCCAGCCGGATAATGTGCGCCTGTTCCCGAACCTCAAATGGTTGCCTTCACGCTCTGCCGATCCGCGTGTTTCCCATACTGCTTTCTACAACCATATCTGGGCAAAGGACGACCCGTTCTGGAACACCAACGCTCCGGGCACGGAGTGGAACTGCAAATGCGACATAGAGGAAACGGACGAACCCGCAACCGACAACGCCGCCGTTCCGCAACCCACCGTCCCCCTCGGACTCGAAGGCAACCCCGCACAAACCGGCGAAATCTTCACCGACAATGCTTCGTACATCAGAACGGCGAGTCTGGCAATGCGTGAAAAGGTGCAGAACCTCGCACGCAAGATGACAATAAAGGATGGGCAGCAGTTGTATAGCAAAAAGGCAACGCAGATTGATGAACAGGGAAATCCTATTGAGATTGTTTTTAACTCAAAAGGAGTGTCGCACTTTGCTAATGATATGTTGTCAGACCGAAAGGTATGGCTGAAAAAGGAACTAACAACGCGACTTGATGAGGTATTACAGGGTGCAAAGTTAGTGGGCTATGAACTCAACACCAAATTAGATAAGAAACCTACCCATAGATACTATCTCTACTACGAAACCAAACTCGCGGATGGGACACCTTTGTATATTTCGGTGTATCAAAATATGGTGGACGGTGAGTATAAATTTTATGCGGTCAGCAAGACATTAAGAGAAACGGCTACTCGTGTATAGCCGCCCACAAACTATTGGACGTGTGCACGAATAGCCATTTATTTGCCTGCAAAGATACAACAATAATTCTAATTCACAAAATAAATCTGAAAATTATGAGCAAAAAAAGCGAAAAAAGGCATCTGCACATCACAAAAGACGATGTACATTGCTACAAATTATTCGCCGTTGAAACTCTGTTAAAAGACGAGCGAAAGGACTACACCGAGTATTGTAACAATCGCCGCCGCAAGGGAATCCCAGAAAGCAACCTCTCTGATGACTGCCCTGCGCCGAAGCCTTCTGTAACCTCCTTCGTGGAGGTGAACCCTACCTTTTTCGGTTGCATACATGCCATATTTGTTTTGCTGAAGCATGCCGTCAGCAATAAGTCTGTTAATTCCTTCATCGCAATCAGGTAACTGTTCCTGAATATCTTTATACCTCATGGGGGTCTTGACAAACACCCCTAAAAGCAAATCCAATGCCTCTGCTTCGATTTTATACATAATGATAACCATTTTATTTCAGCCCACAAAATTACTAAAAATATGACTATTCAGGAAATGAAAGACAAAATGGCACAGACCAAAATCGACATTGAGCGTGCCATCAACGATGACCTGCCAAAGAAAGTCGGCAACCGTGTTGTGCGTATGACCAAAGAGAATTTCCAAGACGAGGGCTATTTCGGCAGGCGTTGGAAAGAGGTCAAACGCCGTCAGCCGCAACGCAAAGGTCACGGCAAACGCTACCATGGTTCTGATACGCGCCGCAAGATATTGACCGGGCGCACCGGCGACTTGGGACGCAGCATCGAAGCCAAGCCGGAAAAAGCGAGCATTACCATATATAGCGACCTGCCATACAGCGCAGCGCATAACGAAGGTACTGCCACAGCCGGACGCGGACACCGCACCCGAATTCCGAAACGACAATTCTTGGGCGACCACCCCAAGGTGCAACAAGCCGCCAAAGAAATCATAGAAAAAGAAATCAGTAAAATCCTAAACAACTGAGAGCCGTTATCTACAATGTAATAAAGGAGGCGTTACAGAGTCTTCAGCAGGACGGTGAAGCCGTCATCAAGCATATCGACCTATTCAACCGGCAAGTGGAGTATGCCGAAGAGGAACAGCCTTTTCTCACACCGGCGATCTTCATTGAGTTCGCCGCTATCGATTGGAACAAACAACTGCACGGCGTGCGCGATGCCATTGTTACCGTCCGGCTGCATGTCGTAACCGACACCCGCGTCGGCAAATGGCAGGATGTCGTACCGCGTCTGTGCCTGTGCGATGACATCAACCGCTGTCTGCACGGTCTGCATGCCGTCATTCAGGGCGTGGGAGTGGAAACCATAGAAGGCAATTTCAGCGTATCGAGCAACACCGAAACGCGCCAACTCGATCGACCTTGCAGCGTGATGAACGACCTAACGCTCCTCCGTTCTACCACTGACCACGACTTCGGCGAACTGGCAGACAACATTGAGGAGTACCAATGCTTCGTTACCGATGCCTCTGCTTACTGCCGTTTCTGAAAGCATCAGCCAAGATTGGCTGATACAATACAAATAAAGCCCCACAGATGCGTTCTGTGGGGCTTTATTGTTGACGGTGGGTATTTCTTAGCCTGTTGAGAATTAAAGCCGTCTGTGGCGGTTTATTCGCCAAAATCAAGTGTCGGGTTCTGTCGTTTCTCTTCCGCCTCTTTTCGGTCAAGTTCGCGCAACTGACGCTCGTATGGCACCGTCAGATACTCATAGAAAGTACTCCGGGATATATGAAACTGGTCACGAATATAGTTGTCGTAAATAAACTCGTTATTCACGCCACGCTTCGCTTCCCGAAGATATATCTCGCATACAGCCTTTATGCGGTTCAATAAGTATCTACGTGTATATGCCATATCTGTCGTTGCAATTAGTTTACGGAAATTCCGGATAAATAGGTTTGCCGAAGAAGTGGTAGTGCACGCGCTCCCAATCAATGCCGTTGCTCCACAGCAGGCAGCGGTCGTCTATATACACATCGGCGTACACCTTGCGACTATTGCCGCCGTATTGCTCGATATTCTCGCGCAGGTTATCGTTCACTTGGTCAAACGGTATGCTGTGCCACAGCAGGAAATTCACAGCCTCCACAAGCAAATCGCCCGTGCGACATGTCCAGAGGATTATCTTATGCCCATCTTCATGCAGCCGTTGCAGGGTGTCTTTTGCGCCACTCTGCAACTCCCCGATTTGCGGATATTTATTCTCCACTATCGTACCGTCAAAATCTACTGCTATCGTCATCTCAATAAGGCTCTATTGTTACCGTTCCTTTCGTTGTCTTTTTCACTCTGCCGCTACCGCTGCACACCGGGCAGACAGGTGTGATGCCGTCCTCGTCAGGAGGCAAATAACCTACGCCGTGGCAATCACGGCATAGGTCGATGCGGTTGTATTCAAATTGTCTGACTTTCATTGTCTCTTCGTTGTTTGGCAAGCCTGATACGCGCCGGTATCACGGCTTGATATTGACATCTGTCGCAGCATTTGCCGCTCGCCATAACCGGTATGGGGTCGTGTCCGTGACCGTCAATGGTCTTGTGGCAAATGCAGCACCTCAAATTCTTACTCATGGTCGCTGTTGTTTTCTGCCTCGTTCTGCGCACGCAGGTCGGCGTGTAGTCTGATGAGCGGTGCCAGTTCGTCATTCATACGGATATGCAACTGCTCAATGTCCCCCTGCAGAAGGCTGTTTTCACTCTTGAGGTCGAACACCTGTTTTTCAAGTTCCAACCTGCGCACTTTGTTCTGGCGGATAACCTGCAACTTCTCCGCTACCAATGCCGAATAACGGCTTCTTGTCTCGCTGATTTGGACTTCCAACTGATACTGTGTCATAACTATGCATCCTCCTTTTTAGGTTCTACATAGAAAGTCTCGTCCTGCGCAACCGTGATGCCGCATTTCGACATCTTGTCGAACATGCCGTCCTCGTCCCTGTCGGCAAGCAGTTTGTCCTTTGCCACCTCTTCGCTCGTGCGTACATAACCGGGCAAAAACTCGCGCACCATCTGAAGCACGCTCGCCCATGTGAAGCCTTTCAGCGTCTTGAGTTTCGGAGTACCGGTGCGGAACCCGATAGTGCCGTGTGCCATGTCAAGACTCTTCTTCTTGGCGAACAACTCCGCCTGATTCTCTACCGCAAACGCCTGAAGCACATCAAACGCCTGCTCGCGCTCTGCGTCCAACTGCGACAAACGGTCTGCCTGTTTCTCGCGGATACGGGCGCACTGCAACTCTATCTCCGCATTGATTTTTTGGATTTGCGCGTCCGCCTTCGCATAACTTGCGAACGCCTCGTTAGCCTGTTCCTGACTAATGCCCTGTATCAGGGTCTTCTTCTGTCTTGTTGCCATAATCTTAAATGGTGTTTAATGGGTTATTAAATGTTGTTTATTTGGTGTTTTATGAATGTATCAGCCAATCTTGGCTGATGTATCTATATCCTCCTGTTCCGCCACTTCTGCCGCCGATTCCATAGCCTTGCGCTGACGGTTGAACTCGTAGGTTATCCCACGAAGCGTCGATAGCGGTATATCATAGAAACGCTCCGTCTTAGCAGCGCGGCAGATAGTGTTCTGTATCTTATGCCACTCCATCAGTCCCCAGCCGTCTTGCTTGATATATCCCTTGCGAGCAAGATACTTACCTGTCGCCACCTTGCAACGCTGACGCTCCTTGTCTATCTCCGACCGAGGTTGCTGTTGCTTCTCATGCTCAAGTCCGCGCTTGCGGCACTCCGCATGAAGCCACTCATTAACCTCCGACAACTCTGCCACCGACAAGTCCTTGCTGCTCTCCACACCGTAGGCACTCAGTATGCCTTCCTTGCCGTTATCGTTCACACCAAGCCGGTTAAGCAAAATGTGAAACTCACGTATCAATTCCTTCTGTCTATCCATAGCCTTTTGTCTTTTGTCTTTGTTCTTTGCTCCTTCAGCGCAGCGGTCTTTATTCCACTATCCCGTAATACGCCTCCGCTCTCTCCTTCCATACATCGATATACGCTCCGCCACCGTACCTGCTCGTAGGAAACGCCCTAAAGCCCTCCACACGGAATATCACATTAGCATCGCGCCATATACGCTTTGCCACCTGACCTTCAGGCTGGTTGCCGTTCACATGGCTTATGTACACAAACAGCTTCTGCGGATAGCGTGCTTTCAGTTCCTTGTACTCCGAAAATTTCATATCAAGGAACTGCACCGAGTCAATAAACACCACATCCGGCGACTTATGTTTGTCAAGCCTATCCTTCAGTTCCTCTATGTCCTCCTTGTCAAGCAGTGTAAACCGAGTGCTCACATCAAGCATCTTATGCCGCTCCACCTGCATCTGCATCGTCAGACTTTTGCCCTCTTCCACGCTGTCGTATGCCACGCGGCGGAACTCCGTCAAGTATTTGGCAAGCATAAACGCAAAACTCGTCTTGCCGTTTTTAGGCGCACCGTATATCACCCATGAGCCGGTCAGTTCAGGATTTCCAACCGCTTGCAACCACTGCCCCGAAAAGGGTAGCCTGTTGAACTTAGCGGTCAATATGTTATTTACACTCAATGCGCGTTTCATAATCCATAAAATGCATCAGCCAAGTTTGGCTGATGTTGTAGCCTCCTTGCTCAACTCCTTGTATATGCGCCTCAGCGACGGCATATTGTCCTCGCCCATCGTCCGCCGAAGCACCTGATTGATGTCAGTACCCGCAGCGCAGTTCGCCTTGATAATCATAGCGGCGCAAGTCAGAGTCATACGCTCGCGCTCCTGTGCCTCCATCGGGATGACAGTGCCATATTTGCGACCAAAACGGCTGAATATCTCCGTATAGCCCACCTTCTTGTTGTCTATCGAGCGTTGTATCTTTGCCTTCAGACCGTCCGCACCCATCATATAATAGCCGCAGCACATATCCGTAGCGTTCCACAAGGCTTTTATCTCCAAAAAGGCATCGTACTGCAAGTCGCCTGCCTCGTCAAGAATAATCAATGGCATGGGCAGCACCTTGAGGTAATACACCAAATCCTCGTACACATTACTGTATGTGCCGGTGCTGCCCACACCGAACGACTTGGCTATTCGTCTAATCAAAGCAGTCTTCGTCTTAACCTGACTGCAATCAATATACACCGCATTCTGATGATTGCGGACATAATACTGAGCCGTGTAGGTCTTGCCGATGTCGGCACGGTCGCACAAAAGCGCACTCATCGAATTCCTTTGGCACATCTCCAACTGAGCCGTGATAAACTGAAACACCAGCGTATTGGCGGTCTTCCACTCCGGACGACCAGTCAAGTTAACACCCAAATGCCTTGCAATACTAATCCATTTCTCATCGCTTAGCACACGCTCCAACTCGCCATTACGAATACGGCTGTACTGACCAGCGTTTATTCCTAAACTCATAGCGAACTTCGCGTCACTGCCTGCGAAATTCTGACGCGCTGCTTCCATCGAAGCAAGCACCTTCTGTTTCTGTTCTACTGTCATAATCTTGGTGTATTATTTGGTTATTATAAGCTATTCAATGCCATCGCAGTATAGTCTGTGGAGTTAAACTCGTCCTCCTCATAGTTCCGTGGCTGCTCATGCTCTTCAATCACTATATCCATCGGCACCGACCTCACTGCCTCCGCCGTCATCGCAGACGTCTTGCCTAACTCAGGCAACTCCTCTCGACGCGTCCTAATAAACTTATCAAACTTCGCAAGCCGCTTCTGCTGATGCAGCATGTTCCGCTCGTCCTCAGCCGTCCGCTCGGCGGCATTCTCATTATAGTCATAGCACCTGCGGTTATCGGCCTCGCCTATATATCTGCCGTCCTGATACAGATACACACGCTCTATCGAGCCTTCATCGTTAGGCAGCCAATATGCCGTTACCTTCGTGTTATTCGGTTGCAGACGCTTCAAACACTCGAAATCCTGCAACTCAAACTCCTCCTGCGCCACCATGCAATAATCATTATTCCTGACACTCGTCTCCGTCACATTGCCTATAAACTGTAACAGATAAGACATATCTATCGGCTTCAAGTTCGGATTCACCATCTTCATCAACACATCCCTGCGAGTCATACCGGGATAAGTCTTCTGCAATGGGTGCAACTCATTATTGTGTCGCTCAATGTCAGCAAGGTCGTCCATAAACACCTGCTGCCACTCATACACCGGCTCCGTATAATCACCGTCCACCTTATTCCTGATAGCCCTGTATGCCTCGCTCTTCGCATACCAGCGACCTCGTGTGTGACCCATCGACTTTGCCGTACCCCACTTCAAACTGCGGATATTATGCTCCGCCCGCTTCTCAGTCGGACTCTGGCAGAACCGCACGAAACTGAACACATCGTCAAGCCATGGGATATTGCTCATCAAGTGGTGCTCAACCTCCAACTCAGCCGGCATAGGCAGACCTAAACTCACCAACTCACAGAACATATTGCGGAAACTTTCATACACCGTCCGTTCGTTCGGTTTGCCCACCACATAGGCAGGGCGGAAATAGTAACCGCTCACCACATCAACGGCGATGTACTTATACAGCCAGCCTTCCTTGCCGTTCTTGCCTATAATCTTGCGGCTCAATGCCACGTCGTCCATGCTTATCTTGCTAAGTGAGTACTCACCAAGTTTCCTATGGTGCTTCGGACGACGCGCGTTCTGATAATCAAAATGACCATTCCTATCGCTGTATATAGCCGTATTATCCACCACATCCTTCAAGTAGTTCCACACCGTGCTCTCACTCAACTCCTCAGCCTTACCTTTGTGCATAAAGTCCTGCGGACGATACACCTCACCCGTCTGCTTGTCGTACAGCTCCGTTGTGCCACTCATAAACTCACGGTACAACTCCAACACACGACTCGCAAAAGGCTTATCATTCATCCTGTACAACGCAACCAACAGGTTCTTCAGACTGCGACTCACCTTACGAGCATTATCACTACCAATACCCTTATGTATCAACGAACCGTAACCCTCACTTAAAAACTGCTGAAAAGCCCTTTCAAGACTACGAGTATTAGTATAAGAACGAACCACACCATAAGCCGAACCACCCTCATTCTCGCACTCACGCTGCCACCATACCAACATCTGTTTCAGCCACTCACCCTTCTGCAAACGCTTGCCCGCAGCAGCACGAACCGACTGCTGCTTCTCCAAACCACTACGCATAGCCTCAAACAAACTCGCCTTCATCGTATATTCATTTATCTGACGAGCATCCAAACGACTACCATCCGCCTTCACATAACCGCTGAAAAACGCACGAGCAGAAGCCGACATAACTACCGAATAAATACCCGAACGCTCAGCATGAGCCTTACCTAACACAGCCTCTATCGCACGCATACGCTCCGGACGCTTAATACTATCAAACCATATCAACGTGTTACCCTTAATACCACGACGCGCAATCTGCAAATAACCCGACTTACTGTCATGATTAAACTGCGCATAAGTCAAACCGGCTGCCGTCCAGTCGTTCACGCTTATCGCCAAATTTCCGTCTATATACTGATACATAATTCTATGGTGTATTTCTTAGTCCCCTTGCCGGTATCGCTCCGGTCTAACCTCTGCAGTTCAAGGGGTGGCTACTCGCCGCGCTGTCAACTGCCGCTTTCGCCCTGAGTGTAGCAGCCAATCTTGGATGCTCAAAATAGGTGTGGTAGCCCTCCGTCCATTCCGCCCGAATTCTATTCGGGCTTAGCCGGATCCGCCTTCCGCTCCTTGCGCTCCTTATCATCGCGCGAACGCCCGCGCAACTCAGCAACAGCCTTCCTAACCTCTGCCTCTGTCGCCTCAATCTCCATCGTGTCTCCTATACGGATAACACCCTTCTTTGTCTTTGCCATAATCATATCGTATTTAAGTTAAACCTATTCAACGACCGGCTTCTATGCCGCATCCTCCTGATTAAACACAGCCAACTGCGCCGTTGCCTCAGCCGTCTGCTCCTCGATGCGCATAAACTCCTGAACCGACAGCCCCACAAGGCTGAACTGACGCTTCACATCGCCGTTGACCAAAACCACACCGCACTCGTGCTTCCAATCAACCACAATCTGAACCCTGCCGCCAAGCCACTTGCAGGTCATCGTACCCGCCGCTTGGTCATGAACACAATCAAATTCCATTTTTACACACTTTGTTTCCATTGTCTTATCGTTTTATTGGTTATTACTTTTCTGTTTCGACTTCTTTTACCTCATAGTGTATCGGACTTATCGCACTCGCAAATCCTCTAATACGCTCATTCAGACTTTTCCTTGAGGTGTAGTATCTGGTGAAATACATCTCTGTCTTTGAAATGCTATCAAAGGAATGATAATCCAAAATATATATCTTCATTTCTCCGCCCTCCATTACTTAAGAAAATCACCAAATCGCAAATCCTCTTCCCCTGTCTGCTCGATATACTCGCGCATATCGCGTATCTTTGCCTCAAGCCGGGCAATATGCTCCGTATATTGACGGCGCAAAGTCAGACGCTTTGCAATCTCAGCCGCATGCTTAACCATATCATTCACGTCCTGCTCGCAATGCAGGCACGCACGCATCAGACGCTCAGCGTTCTGGTGAGTCTCAGGGTCTATCAGCAGACCAATCTGAAAATCCACACTCTGATGATTAAAGCAATCCTGAATATCTGCAATATCCTCGTTGCTTGTCGGAATAAAACCGCTTAACACAAAATTGCGGCACTCTTTTTCTGTCATCTGTTTCATATCCATCGCCCGTAACCGTTAGCGCAGTATTAAAGTTGTTTATAATTGATGATTATTGTTTTCTCACCCAAGTCTTACCATCCACCTGCTCCCAATGCACCGGTACCACCTCCGCACCACCATGCTCCAAAGCATAACTCCTAATCTCACGAGCCACATGCGTATCATCAGCACCGTCCAAAGCCCTGTTTATCGTCGGACGACTATAACCCAGCTCACGATGCATCAACATCTTCAAACCCGAAGGAACTAATATCTTTCTGCTTGCATTTTCCATTTTCAAAACCAATTTCTTGTTTATCTCAATTATTTTTTGTACTTTTGTCGCCACTTTACATTTGGAAATCCGCTGCAAAGATACGGATAATTTTCCGAACTACAAAATAAAATCGGAAAAAAATCCAACTTTTTATCAAAAAACTTGATTTTTTATGAATACACAAGAGGTCTTAAGGACAATTTTAAGGGATTCAGGGCTTGATATTAGACAATTTTCCGAACGGATAGACTACCCTGCAAGTAAGTTGTACGATATACAACGCGGTAAAACTATCAAGTTCAAAGATGACTTGATAAGTCGCATTCTTGCTGTGTTTCCAAAGTATAACCGTATATGGTTATTGACAGGTGAAGGTGATAGATATGTACCTCAAAATGTACCAAACGGAAAACCTATCGGAAAAAAATCCGAAAAGCCAACGCCAAGCCGAGACAGTGCCGAGACAGTGCCGACAACTACAAGTGCTCAAAATGAGCAACAACCTGCCAACTTGCCCCTTGCAGACGCCAAACTCATACCGCTCGTCACACCAACAGCCGTCGCAGGCTTTGGTAACGACACCTTTGCCATACAAGAAGCCGACGTCAAAGAATACTACATCGTACCCAAGTTCCGCTATAACCGGGTGGACTTTATGATAGAAATCAGCGGATCCAGCATGTACCCTAAATATAACAGCGGAGATGTCGTTGCCTGCACCATACTCCACGACAGTTCCTTCATACAGTGGAACAAATGCCACGTCATCGCCACACGCGAACAAGGACTACTTTGCAAACGCCTCATGCAAAGCGACACCGCCGACGCGCTGCGCCTCGTCAGTGACAACCCTAACTATCCACCCTTCGATGTTCCCAAATCCGAGATAACCGGCATCGCCCTCGTCATCGGTGTCATTCGCCTTGAGTAACCATAGCGTCTTTGCCGAGCGCATTTATGCGCGACCTCTATCTAACCCACCGCAACCGAACGCAGCAGCCAATCTTGGCTGCTTTTTTTCGTCCAATACAGCACCTAATATATAGCCTCAGCCCCCACCTAAAACTCCACAAATACACAAAAAAGCGCGTTTTTTCAAGCCAAAAACGCGCAAATTACTATATTATAACCACTTACCACAAAAACACCCTGCAACAACAAGGAAATAAACCCCTGCCAATCGTGGAATAAAGGTAGGTTAATAACACAAAAAACGCCATTTTTGCCCGATTTTTTGGTAATACCCCCCTTTCAACCCCCTCATTTATGCCCTACTTTATGCCCTAACTCCGCCCTAACTCGTGTATTTTTCTTTTTTCAGGGCAAAAAAAACGCCCATCAGGATTTTTCTCCGACAGGCATATCCATATATAATATATAAGGAGTAAAACCACCCCGAAAAGTGGGGTGCTGCAGCCAATCTTGACGACTAAAATCAGCCCCGCAAACAACGACCGCAACGGTCAATCTTGGCTTGTCAATGCCGCCTTTTCTCGCTCTATAAACCATGTCCGCAACAAAGTCCTATCAATACCGCTTAAACACGGCTTAAATGTCGCTTAAACAGCGTTTTGCGGTTGGTCGTTGTGTCGCGTTGTTTGTCTGATGTGTGCGTATTGTTGCCATAGTTAGAACTCACCGAATCGCCAACCATAACCACGCCAGCAGAGAGCCGTTCTGACGACCTGTAAAGCCCTGTACAAGCCGATGCCAAGTCCGTGCCAAGTAATGCACAAATAAGGCACAAAAAAAGGCGACCGAAGCCGCCGTTGTTGCACAGTCCAATCCAAGCAAATCCAAGCAAATTGTACTTTTCTTTTTGAACCCATATCTCCTAACTCCCTAATAATCAAACCACCCACTCAAAGCAATTGTACTTTTCATTCTGACCCCCATACCTGCCGGCTTGACCCGCAACAAATGGTATCGCGTAACCACAGCGCAATACCGAGAGTGCCACTACTTGTATATCAGCGATGCTCAGTGGAACATGACCATTCTCCAAAGTGCCGATAATGCTTACACCAATCAGCGCAGTTGGCAGTATGACCTTGAGGCACCGCTTCTTAATCTTGAAAGGGTGATCAGCAAAATAGTAGCATCGGTCTTGGAGGATAAGAACCACTACAACGACTATGTGGCACACCATCTGCCATACCGCTACCGTCATGGCCGTATCCGCAGAGATACACTCTATGCCATCTATCCCGACAATAGACTGACGGACCGGGAACTGTATATGAACATCTTGACCGAACTAAAAAACAACGCTCCTACCACCTTCGAAAAGATGACACTCAACACCTATATGCATGTCTGGCGTATGGCATACGAGGCATACGAGAAGTGCAACGAATGGCTATTCAAAAACGAAGATGACTTTAGCAAACTCACTGATGCCGAGATATTCATGCGATATTCGAGCAAAGGACATGAGATTGAAGGTCTTGACTACGATAGTGAAGACGACTTCATAGAATGGAAGCGAGCCAATAGCTCGTATCACAACCTCGATGTGGCATACGCTCGTATACACCTCTGGCCACACAAACGCGAGGTTGGCAAGTGGGAGTTGCATATCTCGTTTGGTGTTTACGGCTACTATGACGACGTGCTTTTCATCGTACATTCGCTTTATGAGCAAGGCGTGTATCTCGTTGTCTCGGAGCATAATGAACTGATGGGCATCCTACGCGAAGATGACTATGTCGGCATCGTCCCGAATCCCGACAAGTATATGAACCGCGATGGTGTCACCAATCAAGTGATGTTGCCGTACCTTGGTGAAGAAGACTTCTCAACCGTTGAGACTCTCATCGCCCAAACCGACTGGCAACCAACAGCGGTAGTGCGCCCTAAGTGACACATTAACTAATTACAAAGCGAGCGTGCCAACCCTCTGGTACGCTCGTTTTTATTTCAGATTTTATAATCTATAACGTCACGTGTGACACCATAGCATCAACAGAAAAAGGTTTTATGTTTGCATTGTTGCTCCAATTCCAATAGTCTTTTCTTTTTCTCCTCTCCGTATGCGTAGCCGCCAATTTTGCCGTTTGCTGCTATGACGCGGTGGCAGGGGATGAGCAGTGCAATGGGATTGGCTCCGACGGCTTGTCCGACCGCCTGCGCTGACTTGCAACCGACCATCCTCGCTATCTCGCCGTAACTGACCGTCTCGCCATAAGGAATAGTTAACAGTGCCTGCCAAATGCGTCGCTGAAACATGGTGCCTTTAGGCTTGACGACAATCCGTGCGTCAGCCGTTACGTTTATAGTGGCGTTCTCCGTCTGATTGCCTATGGTGACATTCTCCGGTTGCTTGCCCATGGTGGCATTTTCCGTTCGCTTGCCGCTGAAATAATCGTCCAACCACCGGACGGTTGCTGCAATGACAGGTATCGGCGATGCTGCTTTGTTGCTCTCGACCTTTTCACCACCGGCTTCATCGTGCTCCATCTTACTGGCACTTGCCTTCACGTCAGCAAACCGAAGACCGGTCAGCACCTCTCCGTCGCTCTCTATGACTATAAGTCCCAAGGGCGAGTGATATGTAACGGTAAACACCATCTTGGCAGATTTTAAGTGAATGATATGTATCTTCAAATAATCGTTGCAAAGTTACAAAATATTCTCAATTTGTATAGGACAAATTCTCAAAGTATCTATAGAAAATTCTCAAAGTAACACAATTAGTATTCCGCGTTCCCAATTTTATCCATTGCCGATTATTAAGGATTTCAACACTATATCTCATTAGTGTTCTGTCGGTCTATCGTCAGGTATCTGTCTCGTGTGTCTCTCGTAAACGGCAGGTAAGAGTAAAAAGGAAGAAAGAGAAATACGAAATATGGCTACTTCTTCTTGTATATATCTTCAATTATTAGAAATCCTACCCGCAAGCCGAAATGACCGGGATCGGAATAATTATTGTAGTCCTCTGTCAATTCGTTCTTTCCTGTATAATTATGCACACGAGACGAACCAAAAATTTCCTGCAACAGTCTCAGATCTTGTGGATTAACCTCCGGATTTGTGTAGCAATAGCCGGGTGAAAGAATGATATGATAGTCTGTCTCTTTCTCGTTCAATATAACTCGTATATGTCGTAGTTGTTTCTCAAATTGTTGAGTAATAACAGGCTTTGAGACAGGTACTTTGTACCCGGAATGTTCTATCGTTGAAAAGAAAGTCGTGCGCGTCATTTCCGTACAGAGTTTCAAACTGTCTTGTGCCGGTAATTCGGTGTAATTCAAAGCACAAGTATTATCCCAATCGTTTGTTATGGTGTCAGAACAACATGTTTCTTTCACATGGTGTAATCTATATTGAATACTCTTACGCCATAATGACGGTTTTTGTATAAAGTTAAAGAATTGATAAACATTATATGTGAATTTTGTGTGCCCTGTGAACATGTAATGCTTCATGGACAAAGCTTCTTTAGGTAATTGGTTGCTACTAAATGTTCCCGGAATGTCGAACATTATTAACGCGTTGTTAATAGGAATATCATGCTCGTTAAGATAATTCATCTTCAACTCAATTCCAGTTAAACTCTCTCCCCATGCTTGAAATAAAAAAGGCTGAGCACCTTCGGGCAAATAGGTTTTCCATTGATACGTATTCATACCGCCACCGCGTGAACTGCTGAAAATGAAAGAATTGTAGTGATAAGTGGGATTGTTGCGAAGAAATAACTCTGTGGAAAGATATTCACGATTTGTTACATCCACATCATTTATATCAAAAGCATGGAGGCAACGAAACGGATCAGTCCATAAGTATATGGATACCAAAATCACTAATGGAATCGCAATGCCGATTGTTATTGTTATGATAAATCTTTTCATGTTGATTAGAATTGAAAATAGATAAATGATTGACTGTTTCCTGCAAATTCAAGCATACAGAGTACAAGTATATAAATAACGCCAATTCGTGCCCATTGTGGAACATGGGAAAGGCAAAAAGGATGTTCTTTGTCTCTGTCAAACCATTCTACAATAAGCATTATTGCAGTAAAGAAAAGTGTTCGTTTGAGACCACTAATAATCATTGGAATGGAAAATAGTGATGTAGTTCCAAGTCCGCAAACATATTCCCATGCTTGTGTGATGGTTTCAGCTCGGAAAATAATCCAGCCTATTACCACGAGTGCAAATGTGAAGATAATTTGTAAGCACTCTTTCCAATTCGGCAAGATGTGCCCTTCGGCTACTTGGTTGGTGTATTTGCGGTTCTTGCCAAGGAGGATGAGAGGGAGGAAGAGAAGTGAGTGGTATGCGCCCCAAGCAATAAAGGTCCAGTTCGCACCATGCCAGAAGCCGGACAAGAGGAAGATGACAAAGGTATTACGGACTATAATCCATTTCTTGTAACGGTCGGGGTGCTTAATGTGCGCTGAGACTTCAGGACGGCTGCCGCCAAGCGGAATATAGACATAATAT
>JAFSTG010000092.1 GCA_017450605.1 Paludibacteraceae bacterium
CAAAACAGCCTTAACCTGCTGAGTTAAAGCCATCTAAACAAGAGTGTGGGTTATGCTTTGCAGTAAATCCCACAAAAAAATAGAGGTTGAAAAAGCCTCTATTTTAATAACTCAGCGGAAAGAGAGGGATTCGAACCCCCGAACCCTTTCAGGTCAACGGTTTTCAAGACCGCCGCGATCGACCACTCCGCCATCTTTCCTGAATCGAACAAGCGTTTTGTGTCGCAGTTTTTCGAAATCGGCTGCAAAGATAATGCTTTTTTTGAAACACACAAAATTTTTGGAATATTATTTATCTGACTTTTCTTATTTGTAATGGTGTTACTTCTCCATTCTGATTTCTGCCACTTTCTACCTGTCGCTTATTTCGGTGCTCTTGTATAGAGGACGATACCGATGGCGAGGAATATGAAGTTGGGTAGCCAAACCGACATAAACGGCGACATCACACCGCTTACCGAGAAGGTGGTAGAGACGGTAGAGAACAGGATATACATAGCCGAAAGCGTAATACCAATGCCGAGGTTTTTTCCCATGCCACCTCTTACCTTGCGGCTCGAAAGTGTAACGGCGAGAAGTGTCATGATAAATGCTGCAATAGGTGATGCATAACGCTTATGTAGTTCTGTTTCGAAGGCTTGTATGTCACCTGTCCCCCGTTCTCGCTGTTTCTCAATGTAATGGCTTAGCTCGGGATTAGTCATTTGTTGTGCCTGTTCGGCAGTGATGAATAGTTCGTCTGGTACCATAGGGATGACAGTGTCGAGACGCTGCCCTATGCTGATACTTTCTTTCAGTCCGTCGAATTCGCGTCGTGTGTAGTTTTCGAAATGCCATTTCGGGTTTTTCGCGCCAGTTTGCGGGTCGGTGTCAACGCCATCAAAATAGATGCGTTCTGCCACTATTCTGGAGGTAAGATGCTTGTCTTCAAACTTGTCGAGCGAGGCGCGATAACCTGAATTGTGTCGTTTTTGGAAAGTTTCGATATAGAGTATGGTTCCGGGTTCTACCACCATTTGTATATTACGGGCGTTATCCGACTTGAATTTCTTAATGTATTTATCTTCGAAATCGAGTAGTTTGCCGTTCGCCGGTGGTATAATATATCCGCCCATATAATAGAACAGCCCGAACAGCAACGTTGCTGAAAACAGGTAAGGTAGCATAATCCGATGGAACGAAACACCTGCAGCGAGCATGGCTATTATCTCGGAGTTGCCGGCCAATTTGGAGGTAAAGAAAATGACAGATATGAATATGAAAAGCGGAGCGAACATATTCATGTAGTATGGAATGAAATTGAAGTAGTAATCTACAACTATTTCTCTAAATGACACTTGGTTCTCGAAGAAGTCGTCCATCTTCTCGGTCAAGTCGAACACGATGGCAAGACTCATCACAAGGACGATTGACAAGAAGAATGTTCCGAGAAACTTACGTATTATGTACAAGTCGAGACGCTTCACACTACATTCTGTGTTTTAGTTGCGGCATGATGGAGTCTTTCCACTTTTTGAAGTCGCCGTTGATTATATGTTGCCTTGCAGTGCCAACTAACTGCAGGTAAAAAGCAAGGTTATGTATCGAGAGAATTTCGAGTCCGAGCATTTCCTGCGAGTGAATAAGGTGCCGGACGTAAGCTCGTGAATACTCATGGTCAACAAAACTTGTGCCTGTAGGGTCGAGGCAAGTGAAGTCGTCCTCCCATTTTTTGTTGCGCATGTTCATAACGCCATTCCATGTGAATATCATGCCGTTGCGTCCATTGCGTGTAGGCATTACGCAATCGAACATATCTACTCCTCTTTCTATGGCGTTGAGAATGTTCCAAGGGGTACCCACTCCCATGAGATATCGTGGTCGGTCGGTAGGCAGAATGTCGTTGACCACTTCTATCATTTCGTACATCTTTTCTTCGGGTTCGCCTACTGCAAGTCCGCCGATGGCATATCCGTCGCGGTTGAGGTCGCGCAGTCGTTTGGCGGCTTCTTTCCGAAGATCGGGGTAGATACAACCTTGTACGATAGGGAACAGGTGTTGCCGATAGCCATAGATATCGTCGGTGCTGTCGAAGCGCGAGATGCTACGGTCGAGCCAGCGGTGAGTACGCTCCATTGATTGCTTGGCATACTGATAGTCGGCTGTGCCCGGTGTACATTCGTCGAAAGCCATGATGATGTCGGCTCCTATCTCGCGCTCGATGTCCATTACATTTTCGGGTGTGAACATCAGTTTTCGTCCATCGATATGTGATGAAAACTCCACTCCTTCTTCTCTCATCTTGCGTATTTCTGTAAGAGAGAAAACCTGATATCCGCCGGAGTCGGTGAGTATAGGTCGTTGCCAGCCTTCGAAACGGTGTAGTCCGCCGGCTTTATGCAGGATTTCCGTACCGGGGCGGAGGTAGAGATGGTAGGTGTTACCTAATATTATCTGTGCGTTGATATCGTTTCGGAGTTCGCGGAAATGTACACCTTTGACAGTGGCGACTGTTCCGACAGGCATAAAAATGGGTGTGAGTATGTCTCCGTGGTCGGTATGAATGACGCCTGCTCGTGCAGCAGAAAGCGAATCTGTATTTTGCAGATTAAAGAACATAAGATTGTTGTAACGAGCTGTTTAGAAATCTTTGAGGCGGTTGTTTTCTGGAAAGATAATGCTGGGCTTAAAGGTTTTTGCCTCATCGGTAGTCATCAGAGCGTATGCCATTATTATGATAATATCTCCTTCGTGAATCAGATGAGCGGCTGCACCGTTCATGCAAATCACTCCTGATTTTCGTTTTCCCGGGATGACATAGGTTTCGAGTCGTGCTCCGTTGGTATTGTCAACAACAGACACTTTCTCGCCGGCTACGATGCCTGCCGCGTCCATTAAATCTTCATCAATAGTGATACTGCCGATATAGTTGAGATTAGCTTCGGTAACGGTTACTCGATGAATTTTCGATTTAAGTATTGTAAGATACATTGCTTGTAAAGAGAATTATAAATTGTGCTGGTTTGCAGGCGAACTTGCCTGCAAACTAAAAGGGTTGCAAAGTTAGTCTATTTTTCTCAAATAACAAAATAAATACCTCTCGTAGCATAAAAACTCGAGAGGTATTATACAACCTTAGGGTTTCCCCTTTTTGACAATCTTTATTAGAGGAGGCTAACTACCAAATCAGCGCCTTCTTCTGCAAAAGCGATTTTGTTTTCGCGTGCGAGCCAACCAAGAGCCATGTTAAGTTCTGCTACTTTCAGTTTGGTTGCCTTAGCAAGTGCTTTAGTTGTGAGCGCACCGCCTTGCAGTGCTTGCCATACGTTACCGGCATTCTCACCAATCTTGTTTGTTAACATAATAATACCTGATTTTTTTATATAGGAACTTGAATTCCTTCGTTAATTATTAGTCGCCAAACATGGCGATTTTCAATTCGTCTGCAAAGATATAAAAAATATGTTATAGAACATAAAAAATGATTAAAAAATGTCAATTATGTTGCATTTTTTTGCTTTTTGACAACTCCAAGTGCCTTTTTGGCGGCTGTTTGTTGTGCTTCTTTCTTTGTCTTTCCGGCAGCTTGTGTAATAGGTTTGGCATCAATAATTACTTGGCAGATGAAGTTATGAGAGTCGCTAATGCTATTATAGTTGTCGGCAAGTTGGTTGAAAACTATATGGGCATTATTGGCTTGACCCCACTCTAATAGCCTTGATTTGAAGTCGTTATCTGCTTCGGCAAGCCGTTTGAGGTGTTCGTTGCTTTGAATGATATTTTTGATTATGAATTGTTCTGCCTGTTTGAAACCGCGGTCGATGTAAATAGCTCCGATTAGTGCTTCGAGTGCGTTGCCATATATGTTGTCGGCATTGTCTTTCAGCTCGCCCGAATTTATATGTATGTCTAAGTGCAGTCGGTGCGAAATTAGGTTGAGGTTAGGTCGGCAGACTATTCGTGCTCTTGCCCTCGTGAGAAATCCTTCATCTTTATTAGGGTAAGCGATGTAGAGTTGTTCGCTAACCACAAGGCCGAGTGTGGCATCCCCTAAATATTCTAATCGCTCGTTGGAGAGTGTACGGTTTCTTGATTTTTGTCGGAAAGAACGGTGAGTGAATGCAAGCTCAAATAGTTCTGGCCGTGATGTCTTATAGCCGAGTAGCCGGGTAAGAAAAAGATACGACTTGTCAGTTTTCCTGCTAAGTCGTAATCTTGATATCAGAGAGTTGATTTTTTTAAATGAGGGCAGCATTTCTAACAATGATACTCGCATTATGTCCTCCAAACCCGAAACTGTTTGACAGAGCATAGTTTATCTGTCGCTGTTTCGTGGTATTGAAGGTGAAATCGAGTCGAGGATTGATAGCTTCGTCGATATCTTCTGCTTCATGGTTGATAGTAGGGGGTACCATTGAATGTTGCATGGCAAGCACGGAAACAAGGAGTTCGAAGGCTCCGGCAGCACCTAATAGGTGCCCGGTTACTGATTTGGTTGATGATATGCTCAGTTTGTAAGCATGTTGCCCAAATACATCTTCTATGGCCTTTGCTTCGGCTATGTCGCCAAGTGGTGTTGAGGTGCCGTGCGTATTGATATAGTCGATATCCGAAGGTTTGAGATTAGCATCAGATATGGCATTGTTCATAACAAGTGTTGCTCCGTTCCCTTCGGGATCGGGTGCTACCATGTGGTAGGCATCGGCAGAAAGCCCGGTTCCTACTATTTCAGCGTAGATATGAGCATTGCGCTTCAGTGCATGTTCTAAATCTTCGAGCACGAGACATGCGGCTCCTTCTCCGAGTACGAATCCGTCGCGCGACTTGGAGAATGGTCGTGAAGCTGTCGCAGGTGAGTCGTTGCGAGTGGAGAGAGCATGCATGGCATTAAAACCTCCTACACCCGATTCTTCGATAGCCGATTCGGCACCGCCGGCAAGGATGATATTGGCTTTGCCAAGCCGGATGTAGTTATAAGCTTCGCAAATAGCATGTGCAGAACTTGCACATGCTGAGGTGGTGCAGAAGTTTACGCCGTGCAACCCGTGAATGATGGAGATATAGGCGCCTGCGATATTGGTTATTACTCGCGGAATGAGGAAAGGGTTAAACTTAGGAGTCCCAAGGGCAAAGTAGTCGCGCATCTCGTCTTGGAAAGTTCTAAAACCTCCCATTCCTGACCCCCATATTACTCCGATCATGTTGCGGTCTTCCTCCTCAATTTTTAACTTTGAGTTGTTAATGGCCTGATTGGCAGCATAAACGGAGAATTGTGAGAAGGTGTCGAGTTTTCTCAGTTCTTTACGGTCGATAAATGAAAGAGCATCAAAGTTCTTTACCTCGCAAGCGAATTGCGTTTTGAACTTTGATGCATCGAAATGCGTTATAGGTCCGGCTCCGCTATTCCCCTCAACGGCATTTTTCCACACTGTTTCGATGTCGTTGCCAATGGGAGAAATTACTCCGAGACCGGTTATTACTACACGCTTAAGTTCCATTTTAAGAAAAAGAATTGATTACTAAATTTTCACTTACCATAACAATAAATTCATAAAACACAAATTAATGAATGTCGTTAATCATTAATTAATATTATTAAATAAATATTGTAGTAGTGGAAAAATTTAGTTATTTATTTTTTTCAGCAAGTGCTTTCTCAACGTATGCAACTGCATCACCTACTGTAACAATTCCTTCAGCGTCTTCTTCGGGTATTTCAATACCGAAAGTTTTTTCGAAATCGAAAATCAACTCAACTGTATCCAAAGAATCAGCATTCAAATCGGTTGAGAAATTAGCGTCCATTGTTACTTTCGACTCGTCGATTCCTAATTTCTCAACAATAATGTTCTGTACTTGAAGAAAAATTTCTGACATAATAATTATTATTTAAGTTAATACTTTGTCTATAACTGCTTTTGTACCATTAGGCGCAAAATCGGCTGCAAAGTTAAAACAAATTTTTATATTGTGCAAATTTTTGTTTTTTTCTTGTTTGAATTTGATGTACTTCAGTCACTATTAAATCAATCCTCCATTTTTTCAATCTGCAATTTCTCCTTGTGTGAGTTGTTAAAATGTAGTACCTTTGCAACTCAAATGTCGATTAGAAAATATATTCCATATTATAAGCGTAATCTAAGGATAGCTTTCCCCGTGATGCTGACGCAATTAGGTGCCGCAATAGTTGGTTTGGCTGATAGTATAATGGTTGGTCATTATTCTACTGTTGATCTTGCGGCTGTGAGTTTTGCAAACGGCATTTTCTTCACTTTCATGGTGTTTGTGATGGGTGCGATGATGGGTATTACGCCTCTTGTTGGTCATTCATTCGTACGCAATGAGGATGAGAGGGTAGGCGTGTTGTTAGAGAATGGTTTGGTTTTTGCTTTTATCCTTTCGGTTCTTACTTGTGTAATATTAGGTGCTGTTGTTCCTTTTATAGACATGATGGGTCAGGACGAACAAGTGGCGGCTGTTGCCCGACCTTATCTTATCACCCGTATAATAGGTCTGTTTCCATTTATAGTTTTTTGTTTGTTCAAGCAGTTTTTTGAGGGCTTAGGAAATACAACTGTTGCTATGGTGATTACCATAGCGATGAATATTCTTAACATTGTGCTTAATTACCTATTTATATATGGTGTAAGTATAAGTGGGGAAGAATATATTCCGGCAATGGGTGCTTATGGAGCCGGTTTGGCAAGTTTGATGGCTTGCCTGCTTATGCCTATTATATTTATAGTGGTGACGTTATCGAAAGAGCAATGGCGCAAATATTTCCGTTACTTTTCTTTATCCCATTTGAGCAAATCGTATTTTTCCGAATTGGCGCGGGTAGGTTTTCCTATTGGTGCCCAGACAACGATGGAGACTGTGTTGTTTACTTTGTCGTTTATTATGGTGGGTTGGATAAGCAAGGAGGCTTTGGCGGCACATCACATTGCCAATCAGGTGGCAGATTTTGCTTTTATGTTGTCGTTGGGTGTGGGCTCTGCAACGACCATACGGGTAGCTCATCAGTATGGGGTGAGAGATTACAAGGCGATGCGTATGGCCTCGCGTGCGAGTGTCCACCTTGTTCTTGTGATGAACACGGTCGGTGCAACATTGATGATAACGCTCAGGAATGTATTACCTTACCTTTTTACCGACGACATGAACGTTGTAGAGATAGCCTCGCCGCTGCTTGTTTATGCCGGATTGTTCCAATTTTCCGACGGGTTACAGTGCGTCGGTGCAGGAATGTTGCGTGGTATAGCGGATGTTAAACGTCCGATGATATATGCCTTTATAGCATACGTGGTGATAGCACTTCCGCTGGGATATATGCTAATGTTTGAGGCGGGTATCGGTGTTGCAGGAATGTGGATAAGTTTTATTATTGCACTCTCCTTGGCTGCAGTATTTTTCCTTTCGCGTTTCAGAAAATTGGCACGTGGTTTGCAGAATTGAAAATTATTAAGTAATTTTGTCGCCGCTTTTGTTAACCCCTAACCTGTCAAATATACCGAATATATTAGTGAGATATAGTTCTATTTTTTAAAACGACTTCTCGGGCGGGGTTAAAGAAAAATCATTGGGGCTGTTTGGTTTTGACAGCAGGCTGAATGGTTGTGTAAGCATGCCGAGCACTGTGGCGAAGCTCGTTAATCTTGGCTGTCGAAAAATTAATTGGCGAAAATTCTTACGCTCTCGCTGCCTAACCGAAGTATAGTAAGTTGGCTTATTTGCCTGCAAGGCGGGCAAACGAGACATCACTCTGATGCCGTCTCTTCGAGGCAGAGGATATAGTGGTGCTAACAAATCGGAGATAGCCTGTATGTTTCCGTGATGTACCGGCGAAAATTAAGCGGATAAGGTAGTAGTTGGTAGTCCGGGTCTTGCTGCTGCACGAAAATGAAGGCCGGAATAAGCATGTAGAAAGCGCAGTTGTTCCTTGTTTGGACGAGGGTTCGACTCCCTCCAGCTCCACTTTTTGATTCTTAGTGTTTTTATGAAGAGATACCTTTTTGTTTGTTTGTTTGCAGTGTTTGCACTATTGGTTAGTGCAAACAATTTTAATTATGAGAATGTCGGAGAAGGTTATGCCGAAGATGATATTGAGGCTTCTATAGGTGACGACAATGAAGATTATACAGAGATTGATGGTGATACTATAGTTGATAACATGAACGATTCTCTGTATTTTATATATAGGAACGATACATTGTTTGTGTTTGGTAATGTCGGCATATTACCCAAGTACGTTACTGTTGCATCTGCCGAGATGACCAATACGTATAAGCGTTTGTTCAAGGACCTTGGAACTGACGAGGGTGAGCATCCTTGCGACTCGGTTTATGGGTTTACTTGGACTCATAACTGGGTTAATCCTTATAAGGTTCCCATTGATAGTATGCCCGATTCGGTTGAGGTGGATATGTCGGGGTTTGTAATGCCGATACGTGGTGCTATAACTTCGAAGTTCGGAATGCGTAAGAGCCGGTATCATTATGGCACGGACATACGCTTAAAAACCGGCGACTCGATATGTTCGGCATTCGATGGTCAGGTTCGTATCTGCGATTATGACCCTCGTGGTTATGGTAATTATGTGGTTATTCGTCATAATAACGGTTTGGAAACCGTTTATGGTCATTTATCACAGATTATAGCCGAACCCAACGAGCGTGTTGCTGCTGGCGAGATAATAGGTCTGGGCGGCAGTACAGGGCGCTCTACCGGTCCGCATTTACATTTCGAGATGCGCTTTTTGGGTAATGCTTTCAACACAGAAAAGGTTATCGACTATCTGACATTCGAACCCAAAGATTCAGTTTATCTTATAACGCTGAAGAACACCTATTCGCATAATGCCGAGTTGAAGGCTCTAAAAGCAGCGAAGTACATAGTAGTAAAAAAAGGCGACAACCTTTCGGTTCTCGCCAAGCGTTATGGAACAACTGTGAAAAAGATTTGCCAACTAAACGGCATAAAATCTAATTCGGTAATCAGAATCGGACAGAAACTGCGCGTGCGGTAAAACCGCAGCCAATTGCAAATTGGCTTGTCGCTTAGGTTTGTGGTACGAGAAGGTATAACTTGTCTCCACGCCGTATAATCCTGTCGGTTTTGAGTGAGAAAAACTCCCCTTTTTTAGCTATCGGTGTTGTGTGCAGGTCAACTCGTATATCGTTGGCTATACACTCGTATGCTCCAGTAGTCTCCCCAGTGATGAGTAGTTCGTCGCCTTGATGAACATCGGCGGCTTCGACTTGAAATTCGGCAACCGATATATTCTTAAAGAAGTTGGTGCATTTGGCAGCATACACTTTCTTGCGTGTTGCGCGTGAGCCGTATTCGTGTGTCCACTCGCCGAGTGGTTGTCCGAGATAGTATCCGTCCCAGAAACCACGGTTGAAGACGCGTGCAAGACGTGTATTCCAATTATTGATTTTCTCAACAATCTGCGGCGTTTGGTATTCTCCGTTTCGGTAAGCTTCGACGGCCTCACGATAGCAACCTACAACGGTGCTTACATATTCGGGTCCGCGTGCTCGTCCTTCGATTTTGAGTACGGAGACACCAGAGTCGAGAATCTTGTTGAGAAAGTGTATGGTTTTGAGGTCTTTGGGCGACATGATATACTGGTTGTCGATGTCGAGTTGCATGTTGGTCTCTTTGTCGGTAACTGTATATGCTCTGCGACAAATCTGTACACATGCTCCGCGGTTGGCTGACAGATTGTAGTTATGTAAGCTGAGATAGCACTTGCCGCTTACCGCCATACATAGTGCTCCGTGGCAGAACATCTCTATGCGTATTGGCCGTCCGCTGCGCCCGCGTATATCTTGCTCGATAATATCGCGATGGATAGAGGCTACCTGTTGCATGTTGAGTTCTCGTGCGAGCACTACCACGTCGGCGAACTGGGCATAGAAACGCAGTGCTTCGGTGTTGGCTATGTTGAGTTGCGTTGACAAGTGGACTTCTACCCCTTGAGAGTTGGCATATTGCATAACGGCGATGTCGGAGGCAATGATGGCCGTTACTCCTGCTTGTTTGGCATGGTCAACAATAGTGTGTAAGAGGTTGATATCCTCCGGATACATAACGGTGTTGAGAGTGAGGTAGGTTTTCACACCTGCTTGTCGGCATATCTCAACGATACGATGCATATCGTCGGTTGTGAAGTTAACCGACGATCGTGCTCGCATATTAAGGTGTTCGATGCCAAAATATACAGAGTTGGCGCCCGCCTGAATAGCAGCCGCCAAACTCTCGTAGCACCCTACGGGTGCCATAATCTCGATATTAGTCATGTTTTAGTCCGGAGAAATCGATTTTAGGAGCTGTTTTAGCACCTTCTTCGGCAGTGAAATAAGGTTTCTTGTCGAATCCGCAAACAGATGCTACAACATTGTTGGGGAACTTACGGATATAGGTGTTGAATACTTTGGCTTGTTCGTTGAAGGTGTTACGGGCAACAGCCAGGCGGTTTTCAGTGCCTTCGATATCGGTCATGAGTTTCATAAAGTGTGCATCGGCTTTTACCTCGGGGTAGCGTTCGATGTTAACCATGAGTCGTCCGAGTGCTTGCGAGAGTTCTCCTTGAGCATTTTGGAAAGCAAGAAGTTGTTCTTCGGTCATTTTCGACGGGTCGATAGTCATTTGTGTGGCTTTAGCACGTGCCTCGATAACATCTTTCATGTACTGCGACTCGTGGATGGCCATACCTTCGGTAGAGGCAACGAGTTGCGGGATAAGGTCGTTACGGCGCTGATATTGGTTTTCAACCTCGCCCCATGCCGTTTCTACGTTTTCTTCTTCGGTAACCATTACATTGTAACGGCCCACCATCCAAACTGCGATTAGTGCTATTACACCAAGCACCAATACGATAGTCAATGTGTTCTTTTTCATTGTTGTAAAGTGTTAATATGATTGTTGATTTTCTATTCTTGTGAGGTGTAGATGTTTAGAATCGGCGTCCTGCTCCGCCACCTGCCGATGAGCCACCGCCCCAACTACCGCCTGACGAACGACCACCGCCCCAACTACCGCCTGACGAACGGCCACCGCCCGAACTTCTGCCTGAGTATGACGACGATGTTGAGAGACGCGGGATATATTTAATCAGACTATGTTTGTGCCCGCAGTGTTTGCATTGATATTCTATGCAGTGTTCACCTTGGCTCTTTGTGGTTGCTGCTTTAAGTGTGGTAGCAGCAATAATAACGTCAGCCAAAGCTCCGCATTCGGGGCATATTTTATATTTATAATTTGCAGGTCCTTTGTATTCTTCTTTGTGGGTTTCGCCACAGTTAGGGCATAGCCACACATCGAATTTTTTAGAGTCGAGATTGTTTTCAGTTTGTTCAACAGGAGTAAGGTAAATATTGCTATCAATATCGGTTAGTTTACTCATCTTAGTCTTGCATTTAGGGCAAATGAATGGTTCGTTGCGTAATTTAAATCGTTTGATTTTTAGAAATAAAAAAAGGAATAACAATGGAATGGGGAACAACAATGACAAGCATCCTGATGTGGTTTGTATGCCTTCGGTGCGGTCGAGCAAAGCTTGCCTTGTATCTTTTTCTTTGTCAATGTTCTTCGGATTCCATTTCCGGTAAGCAAAAACATATAGTGCCACAAATGCTAAGATGGCGAAAATAAAGTAATTGGAAGCGGCTTTGTCGCCTTCGGTAGGTTTGGGCTTGTATCCGAGCATTAGTTCTGCTTGCGCCTCAGGGGTGGTCAGTTCGTTATATATTAGTAAAGACATTCTAAGCAGTGCTTCACTATAGTGTCCTGCGGCAAGAATATCGATACAATCGTCGATTATCTCGTCGCATTTGACATCGGGCAGGAGTCCTTCGAGTCCTCGTCCGGTAACTATGCGTATGTCGCGTCCGCCTTCTTGACCTGAACCGCCGAGCGACAAAAAGATAAGCACGCCTGCATTGTTTTCGGCGCTACCGATACCCCATGTGTTGAAAAGTTCGAGGGCAAAATCGAAGGCAGAGTAGTAATGGTTTTCGTCAAAGGCATTGACAGCGACTACGCAGAGTTCGGCATTGCTATAACTCTTTAGTGTGTCGGCAGTGTAATTGATAAGGTTTTCCACCTCGTCGTCAATTATGTCGTCGGGGTCGCTAACCCAAAAATTGGTGGTTTCGCTTTTCGGATTAGGCACTGTTTCCACTGTGTATGCCCGATATTCTTGAGCACATATAGATGCTGCAAACAGCAGCAAGAGGGGAAGAAGTAAGCGTTTCATGCTTATGCAGATTTTATAAACTGCTACAAAGGTATGATATTTTTGTAGATTAGGCAACTAATTAGAAAATTATTTGTGATTTTGAAACATAATGTATATTTGTTTATGCAAAAAGTGTTAATTTTGCAGTCCGAAAAGCATCTTGCAGGTATGACTTTGGAAGAAAAGGCACATCAGAAATTTCGAAAACGTTTGCAGCAGAAGCTCAACCGAGCTTGTGCCGAATATGGTTTGATAGAGGATGGCGACCATATATTGGTCGGGCTGAGTGGTGGTAAGGATAGCTTGGCATTGGTTGAGTTACTGGGTGCACGCCAGAAAATATTTGTTCCTCACTTTAAGGTGTCGGCTACGTATGTGAGTATGAGTAATATCGGTTACAAGAGCGATTTGGATTATCTGCGTGAGTTTTGTGAGACAGCCGGTGTTGACTTTCACCATGTGGAAACTTCTTTTGATGAGAGAGTTGATGCAGAGGACGCCAAGCAGATGCACAGACAGAAAACTCATTGTTTCCTGTGTTCATGGTATCGCCGCAAAGCATTGTTTGATAAGGCAAAGGAATTAGGATGCAACAAGATAGCTTTAGGTCATCATAAGGATGATATAGTGGAGACGTTGTTGCTGAATCTCGTTTATCAGGGCAGTTTCTCGACTATAGCGCCTCGTTTGCAGATGGAGCGTTTTCCGATGACTATTGTTCGTCCGTTGTGTCTGATAGAAGAGAAGGAGTTGGCAGAATATGCCGAGTCGGCAGGTTATAAGAAAGTTGACCGTCAGTGCCCGTACGAGAGGGAGAGTGCTCGCGCAGCGGCAAAGAAAATAGTGGGTGAGTTAGAGCAGCTTAACCCTGCTGTTCGCGATTCGTTATGGGGAGCAATGCACAATGTTAAAGAAGGGTATCTGCCAAGGAGACGATAGTGGAATTTAGATGACTGGAATTTTTATATTACTTATAAAATATAGAAAACTTAGAGAAAAAATTAATATACTTTAGATATGAAAGGATTATATACAATATTATTGCTTGTGTGCTCGAATGTGTTTATGACATTTGCTTGGTATGGTCATTTGAAACTCAACGAGATGAAATGGTTTGAGCACTTGCCTCTGATAGCAGTAATAGCTTTCAGTTGGGGCATAGCGTTTTTCGAGTATTGCCTTCAGGTGCCTGCCAACCGAATAGGTTTCGAGGCTAATGGAGGTCCGTTTAACCTTATGCAACTTAAGGTGATACAAGAGGTTATTACGCTGACGGTGTTCGTGCTATTCTCGGTTGTAGCTTTCGGTATGCATATTCGTTGGAATCATATTCTTGCAGCACTGCTGCTTGTGGGGGCGGTATATTTAGTGTTCGCTTTCAAGTAGAAATTATAGGCAATGAATATAAACAATATATTCCAGACACGAGTTTCTGTGATATGTGCACAAAAATGAAATCCGAAGAAGCAGTTACACTTCTTCGGATTTCCAATAACAAACTATTCAGGATTATATTATTTCAAATTTTAGATTTCGAATTTGAATATACTATTATTTTTACTTTGAACTTTTATCAGCCATTCCTCTCTGATGATTTAGGTGTGCGGCAGCGTGATGGCGGTGGTGCGAGCGTCGTTCTGCCTGCCATTTTTCATATTGTTCGTCAGAGAGGATGCCCTTTATTTTCTGTTCGAACTGTTTTCTTGCTTCATGCATTTGTTCGTTGGTGGGGCGTTGAGCATTGTTATCGGTTCTTGCCAATTCGCGTTTTTTTGCGCCATCGAGCAAGAGTGCATACACTTCATTGTATTGTTTATCAGTAAGTGTAAGAGTCGTCTTCATGCGGTCGGCCATGCGCTTGGCATGTTCCGATGCTGTGAGTTGACGCGCCTGCTTGCCTTCTTTTTGCATCTTACCCTCGGGACGTTTGCCACGTACACATTCTTTCTTGTCGCTATCTAACTTCTGTTGCACGGTTTGAGCAGAGAGACTCATTGCAAGTGCGAGACACATTGCCACGCTTAAAATACGAGTTTTCATAATTGTTCCCTTTCTTTTGTTTAGTAGGCGGAGGTGTCGTTATTACCCGCCGTTAGTGATTTATCTTTTCTATTAGAGCTCCGCATAAGAATAAACAAACTTCGTGCCAAAAAAATAAAGCAGCTGACAATCAGTATTGTGTCGGCTGCTTTGAATTGGAATATCGTTATGCTGACAGCTTTTTAAGCTTCTGCTTCTGGCATAATGACCATTAGAATGATGTAGAGTATGAGTCCGGGGAATGCTCCGGAAAAAAGTGTGCAAACGGCATACAATATTCTCAGAAGGGTTGCGTCTATGCCGAAGTATTCGGCTACGCCTGCACAAACTCCGGCAAGGAGTTTGTTTCTTGAACGGGTGAGTTTCTTTTCCATAAGTGAAATAATAAAATTGTTATAATAATCCTTGATAGTATTTGAGAATCTTTAGTTTAAAGATGAAGTCGTATTTGGCTTGAAGGTATTGTGAACTTGCTTGGACATAGCTGTTTTTTGCATTATTATACTCATAGGCTGAGGCTCTTCCTGCTTCGTATTTCTGCTGTGCATATCTAAGTGCTTCCTGAGCCGAGTTGACTGCTTTTTGTGCAGATAGTTTTTGAGCCTGTGCAGCGGTAGCGTTGTAGTATGCTTGGTCGATTTCTTTTCTAAGAGTTTGTTTCGTGGATTCTATTTGCAGTTGCATGTTGTCGAGCATAATTTTTTGCCGGCTTACGTTGTTGGGTGTCTGCATGCGGTCGAAGATAGGAATGCTGAGATTTAGTCCGACTCGTGTAGAAAGGTTGTTGCCGAGTTGTGTGGCGAAGTCGTCGTTTGTACCTCCGTAGTTATGATAGTAACCTGTGCCGAAACTTGCAGACGCTGAGAGAGAAGGTGAGTAGGCTGATTTGGCACCCCTAACGGCATTCTCTTGTGCTCTTATTTTTGCTTGGGCAGCTTTTATCTCCGGTCTGTTTTGCAACGCTAAGGCATATACCTCGTTGTTGGTAGGCAGTAGCGAGTCGTCGAGTTCGGCGGGCTCGGGAGTAACGATGTCGAACGATTCAATAGGTTGATAGATGTTCATCGCCTGTGCGAGATTAAGAAGCGACAGCTGCAAGTTGTTGGCGGCTTGTGTTTTCGACAACTCTTCTCTTGCATACTGTGCTTGCAGGGTGAAGAACTCGCCTTCGGCTAATCGTCCTTCATTAACGAGTTCGCGGCTTCTGTTGAGGCTGAAAAGTGTCGTTTGGAGTTGAGTGTCAGCCACGGCAAGCAGTTCTTTGTTGAGTAGTACTTGCAGATACATGGTTGATATGTTCATTCGGATATCGGCTTCTAACTTCTCTGTTTCTGCTTCGTTAGCCTGCATGGTGGCTCGGGCTTCGTCGATACGATACTTCATGCCGAGTCCGTCGAACAGCATGAGGTTAGCAGATACTCCGAACGAGGTGTTTGCCATGTTCTGTGTTATGGTAACGTTATCGGCACCTGTGGCTCGTCCGAACGACCATGATTGTCCGACATTGCCGCTCACTGACGGGAGCAGGTTCTGTTTCTGCTGGTTATATGCGAGTCGTTGTGTGGCATACTGGTTGCGCTGGGTTTGCAGACTGATATTGTTCTGCAGAGCGGAGTCGATACACTGACTGAGAGTGAACGTATCTGCCGATAGTGGTCGAATAAATGCCGCGACGATAAGTGTGAATGCGAGTCGTTTCATGTGGGTTTGTTATTTGTCGGATTTGATTAGCTTATTGATGATAATGGTTAAGATTGTGTTACCATTGACGTTGAGCAGTGTGCCGGGTATGTCAACAAGGGTAGAGATGACAATGAGCATTGCCACTAACTGCGGGTCTGCCCCGAGAACAGAGCAGATAAACAATTCTGCGGTGCCTGCTCCTGTAGGTATGGCTCCTACTATTATTGATGCGAGCATGCCAACACCAACAACGAGCAGTAGTGATTGCCATGTGGCTAAACTGCCACCGGTGATGAGAATGACGAAAGCCACCTTTACGGCGCAGCTTATTACCGACCCCTGCTTAAACAATTGTGTGCCGAGCGGTATGATAGTTTCTGCAACCGATTGGCTGCAGCCGAGATTTACACAAGCCTTGATATTAGAGGGTATGCATGCACTGCTTGACAGGGTAGAAACAGAGAGCAACGATGGCTGCACGGTATGTCGCCAATAGTCTTTGATGCCTACGCCTGATAGTGCGGCGCAGAGTGGATTGAGTAAGAAAAAGACAATGGCAGCGATAACGAAATAAAGTCCGGTGGCTCTGCCATAGCCTGATACCAAGGTGGCGGCACTGACCGACATTATATCTGCAAAATAGCACCCGAGTCCGAGCGGAGCCAAAAGCATAAGGCAGTTAAGCATTTCCGCCATTAATTGGTTGCAGTAATCGAGGGCAGCCGTTATCTTGTTGTTGCGAAGTCGTGCGGCAGCCACACCGGTGAGTATAGCTATGATAATAAGCGGCAGGATGTGCCTGGTAGAAAACAGTTGAGAGAAGTCGCTCACCGAAAGTGCATCCACTGCCATGTTGGCGGTAGGCGATTGTTGTGCACCGTAGGTTTGTTGCAGAGTCGGCAACGAATGGTCGGAGCCGAGTGGCGGATAGGCGAGCATTGCCAAATAGGTGAGCACAGAGTAAAGTAACATAAGGACGATAACTACTATGGCTGTTGTTATTAGTGTTCGGCTAAGCGACGACTGTGCGGTGAGTTTGCTAACGGCAGCTGAAACAGAGAAGAAAATCATCGGCACAATAATGACAAACATTATATTGATGAATATCTTTCCGATAGGTGCGAGACAGGTTGCGGCGGGTGGCCATAGGTAACCTATCAGTCCGCCACCGATGATGCCGGCAAGCAGGAGAATGGATGATTTATAGTTTTGCCAGATGTTGTTCATGTGATATTCTCTCCCGGAATTAGAAGCTTTTCTGGTTGCCTCGGAGCAGGTCGCCCTCTTGCAGTCCGCTGACGATTTCTAAGTTTATGCCATCCGACATTCCCACCTCGACTGCTTTGCGTTGGGTGGCTTGCGTGGTAGTGTCGGTAATGAGTTGTACGTAAGCGCTGTCTTTTGTCATTTCGACAACAGCTTCGGGTACGCTCAACACATCTTGTCGTGATAACAGGATTATCTCGGCATTAGCGCTGTATCCCGAACGTACTTGTACGCTGTCGGGTATGCGTGCAGCGCCTTTAATTTCGAACATCATGGCTCCGTTGCTTTCTGTCCCTTTAGGAGCTATGTATTCGAGTGTGGCACTGAACCGTTGGTCGTTGAGTGCACCGATGAGAAGGTCCATCGGCATGCCCTCGTGCAACTTGCCAACTTCAGTTTCGTCCATCTTGCCAACAAAAAGCATATCTTTCATGTCGGCAACAGTGGCTATTGTTGTACCTTCGCTGAATGCACCGACACTCTGAACTGAGTTACCCACTTTAACAGGTATTTCGAGAATAGTGCCGTTGATATTAGAGCGAACGATGGTATTGCCCGACTCTTTGGCAGCGGCAGTAACACCCTCTTTGACTATAGAAAGGTTGTCGCGGGCGTTGCTGAGTTCTTCTTGTGCCTGAATATATTGGTATTCGGACTTGTCGTACTCCTCTTGAGCTATAACTTTTCGCAGGAAGAGCGTAGAGTCGCGCTGGAAGATATGTTTGACGTTTTTGAGATTATACTCAGCCAATCTAACTCGCGATTCCGCCGAATTGAGGGCTTGCGTTTCGGGCACTACTTTTATTTTGGCTATTGCCTCGCCGCTTTTTACCGATTGGCCTGCTTCTTTGTAAATTTCGGCTACTATGCCTTGAATCTGTGCTTTTATAGCCACTTCATCCCGTGGCTCGAGTTTACCGGTAACGATAGTCCGTTTCTCAATATTACTGCGCTCAACGCGGACTGTATCGTAGAATACAGGCTTTGGCTGTTGGCGTTTCCAAAGAAACACAAAGGTGAACACTACTCCAGAGAGGAGCAAAATCACGATAATCCATTTAAAACTCTTTTTCATTGCAATTGGGTGTATGGTGTTTAGTTTGAAAGGTATTATATTTTTTCAATAGAAAATAAATATTACTCTTCGCCAAGGGCTTCTATAGGTTTTATTTTCAGTGCTCGAAGTGCCGGAAGCAGTCCTGCTAAGATTCCTATAACTATTATTATAATCAAGCATGCGACAGCTACTGAGAAACTAACTTGCGGGTTTTTAAGAAAGGTGTCGGAATGTGCCAATATGGGTTCGATGACGGCTATTACTCCAACTCCTGCCATTATCCCTGTTACCCCTGCCATAGCTGTAAGTACGGTACTCTCAGCAATAATCTGCCGTGCTATAATCCATGGTGAGGCTCCTATTGCTCGACGGATGCCTATCTCTTTTGTTCGTTCGCGGACGGTAACGAGCATGATATTACTTACACCAACAGCGCCTGAGATGAGGGTGCCGAGTCCGATAAGCCAGACAAGAGCCGAAAGACCGATGCGCAGGTAGTTGATGGCATTAAATTCTTCTTCGGCATTGAATCCCCAAAGGGCCTTGTCGTCGTCGGGTGCTATCTGGTGGCGTTGCCGTAGTACATCTTTTATGTCTTTCTCGATGGTTGAGACAGCGTAGTTAGGTTTGGCAACCGCCATTAGAATATGTATTTTTTCTCCGTAGTTATATGCTTTTTGTATGGTGGTGATAGGTGCTTGTACCATTTCGTCGGGGTCGCCGCCTATATATACTGAGTTTTCGTTTTTCTTTCTTACACCAACGATGGTATATGGTATGCTTCCGCACATTATCTGTTTGCCCACAGGGTTGCCTCCGTAAGGAAATAGTTTCTGATAAACGGTAATTCCCAATACGCATACTTTGCGTTTCTCTTGCATATCTATGCTATTGATAAACCGTCCGTAGAGCAGTGGCGAGAGCATAACTTTGGTGTAATCGGCAGTAACTCCTACAAGCGAATATTCGCCGTGTTGTTCGCCGTAAGAAACCGTAGTATTGCGGTTGGCAAATACCATAGGAGAGAGACATTCGACACCCTCAACTTGCGACTCGACAACACTCAAGTCGCTGAGCAGTATATCCCATTGCCTGCCTCTCTGGAAGCCTTTGTATGGTTTGCTTGTAAGTGTTGAGCCCATGGTGCATGAATTCATTGCAAACCCGCTTATATTAGAATAGATACCATTGGTGAGAGCATTACCCATTCCTATTAGTATCATAAGCATGAGCATACCCCAGAACACACCAAACGCAGTGAGAAGTGAACGCGAACGGTTCTTTGAGATGGTTTGCCATATTTCGTTGAAGAAATCCATGCGAGATAAGTTGATTTGTATTATTTTTCGTAGTTGAGTGCCTCAATCGGTTTTATTTTCATGGCTCTGATAGCGGGTATTGCCCCGGCTATTATACCTACTGCAACGAGTATTGTAGTGGCTATCACTACGACCGGAATATCGACAGTGGGGTTGCGGAATGGGAAGTCGGCTTCGGCAGGCAAAAATTTATTTATTATTTCCATTATTCCGATACCGATGAACATGCCTAAGTATCCGAAGAGCGCGGTGATGAGTATGCTTTCACCAACGACGGTGAGCAGTATGGTTCGTGGTGGCGCTCCTATGGCTTTGCGTATGCCGAACTCTTTTGTTCTTTCTCGCACGCTCACGAGCATTATATTACTTACACCCACGGCACCCGAGATGAGAGTGCATATACCGATAATGAGTACGAACAGTCGGATAGCAGACATCACCTTGCCCGTTTCTTCTATCCGTTCAGCCTGACTTCTGACCCAGATGGCACCACGGTCGTCGGGTGCAAACTGCATTGGGGGGGCGAGGAGTTGACGCAGTTCCCGTTCTAATGGTGATTCGGTGTCGCGGAATCGTGCAGGTCTGTCGGGGTCGATGATGGGTATTTGTTCTGTAAGCCGGCGGTTTGCTTCTTGGTTGACGGTAAGCGACATGGTGTTGATATGCTGGTCGGTAGCGAAAATTGACATACAAGTAGTGAGCGGGATATGGACCGACGCACCTTCCCAGCGGTCGCCATTCTGACATATACCGACAACGAGGAACTGTATGCCACCGAGTTGCAGATATTTGCCTACAAGGTCGTTGCTGCCCAGCTCCTCGCATGTGCGTTTGTCAACGACGCATACCTTAGAGCGCTCTTTGTTGTCGAGGTCGTTGATGAAGCGTCCGTCAATTATTGTTTTGCGGTAGATACTCTCGTAGTCGCCTTCAATACCAAGAAGTCTTACAGCTGAATATTGGCTGCCAAGATTAGCCGTTACATTTTTATTCACCACAGCCGAAAAGAGTTCTACAAAAGGTAACTGTTTTATAATATGTACCTCACGTGGAGTAAAGAACATGGATCGGTCTTTGGGCAGTCCGTTATATGGTTTGCTTGCCCAGCCTGCCCGAATATCTACGGCATTCCCTACCTTACTGCCGTAACTGTCTTGTATCCCGTTCTGCAGTCCGTTGCTGGCACCGAGCAGAACAACAAGGATGAAGATCCCCCATGCTACAGCAAAACCGGTCATCGCAGTTCGGAAGCGATTGTTAGAGATAGAAGACCATATTTCGGAAAGGATATTCATGTGTGGGTGTTTTGGTGCCGGGACTTAGCCCTGCGAGCTTGATCTGTTGGTTGTTGGTTGCCTATTGTTGGTTGTTAGTTGAGTATCAGTCCGTCTTTTATTCTAATAGTGCGGTTGGTAGCATCAGCAACTGATTGTTCGTGTGTTACTATTATGGTTGTTATGCCTTCGGCGTTTAGTTGCTTGAAGATATCCATTACTTCGACAGTCGTTTTCGAGTCGAGTGCTCCGGTAGGTTCGTCGGCGAGAAGGATAGTTGGTTTCGAGACGATGGCTCTTGCTATTGCTACACGCTGTTTTTGTCCGCCCGACATCTCGTTGGGCAAGTGGTCGGCCCATGCTGCGAGTCCCATGTGTTCGAGTTGTTCCATGGCAAGCCGGTTACGCTCTTTGCGCCCCACACCTTTATAGTAGAGTGGTAGTGCAACGTTTTCGAGAGCGGTTTTGAAATTAAGCAGATTGAACGACTGGAATACAAACCCGATGAATTGGTTGCGCAGGCGGGCAGCTTCTGTTTCTGACTGACTTTTTATAAGTCGGTCGGCAAGTCGGTATTCACCGCTATCGTAGGTGTCGAGTATTCCAAGTATATTGAGCAATGTTGACTTGCCGCTACCCGATGCTCCCATAATACTAACGAACTCTCCGTCATCGATATCGAGATTGATACCTTTTAGAACGTGTAGCTGGTTGGGTTGCCCGAGGTTATAGGACTTGTGTATGTTTCGAAGTTGTATCATTTGATAATGGCAGGATTACCCTTGTTGGTTATTTTACTTAGGAATGAGGCATGTGTTTCCAATTGCTCGGTTACAAACAAATCTATCCTGCTTGGTCCGTCTGCCCTAACGGAGGCATTTCTGACTTGCAGGTCGTCGGCATCGATGTTTGCAGCGCCTTCTATTTCGATGTTGAGGTTGTCGGCTGTTCCCTCGAGTTCGATGTCAGAGGCTCCTAATGCGGATATTGTTATTGCTTTAGCTTGTAGCCGAAGGTCGATTTTGCTTGCTCCCTCTGCAGTAATAGAGAGTTCGTCGAGACTGAGCATTCCGTTGCTTTTACATTTAGAGGCGCCTTCGATAGTAATGGCTTTGAGGGTTGGAGTCTGTATCCATAGTTTAGCCCCTCCCTTTTTTAGATTATCGATAGTAGTGATATACAGTACGCTATCAATTACTTCGGCGCGTTTGAAAAAAGAGTTGTTCCCTTCTGCATAATATTCGTCGGCTTGTGTGAGTTTGATATCGGCAGCTCCTGTAATTGATACCGAGTGGAAACCGGAAAGCGAAAGGACGTCGTTAGCAGTCTGCGGATCGTTATCTGACAAATCTTCGTCGAATAATATCTCGTTTAGAAGTTCGTCGTTGCTGAAAAGTTGGTAAGTGCCTATGCCGATGCTGCCGCAGATGGCAACCAGCCAAATGATAACTGTTATCCAAATGGTGCGCGACTGCACTTGTTGTTGTTTTGAATGTTTATAGATGACCAATGCGATAAGGAATACGGGGATGGCAATAATCAATACGATAAGTATAGCGAGTATGGCAGACAAACGAAAGTCGCCTGAGAAGAATGCACCTATAATACCTAAGGGAGAAAGCGCTGCTAAGCCTGAAAAAGCTCCTATTATGCCGGTTATAAGCGAGAAGAAGATTATAACTGCTATGAACAGGAAGAATCCTCCGATGCAGAGCAGTATGATTTTGAGTGCAGTGCCGAGGCATCCGCTATTGTTATTCTGCTGATTGTTGCGCTGTTGTGTTACTTCACGCTCGATATTCTCAATGGTAGTAAGTTCTCCTCGCATGTTGAGTCGTTGTGCAGCAGTCCGTGCCTCCGGTACTATTAACCAAAGTATCAAATAAATGGGCAGAGTGATACCCCAAAGCAAGAGGCATAGTAGGAATATAAGGCGAACCCAGATGGCGTCTAAGCCGAGCCAATGCCCTATGCCGCTACACACACCTCCTATCAGAGCATTGTCGGTGTCGCGGTAGAGTTTCTTTTTCAGCATGGTTGTAAAGGCGTTTTCGGCAGGTTGGTCATCGTCTTTGAAGTCGTCGGGTTTGCCGAGTTGGTTGACAACAGTTTGTACCATTTGCATGGTAACCACTTGGGTGTGCTGACTTCTGCATATATCGCTGAAGAGTTCTGCAATTCGTGCTTCGATGTCGCGCATTACCTCGTCGGCATTGTTGTCGTCGATTTGATTTTTAATACTTTCGAGATACGATTGCAAGAGGTCGTATGCATCCTTGTCGATGGAAAATGCATATCCTGCGAGATTGATGTTGATGGTGGTATTCATAGTAGCAGAATTATTATTTGTTTTTGATTGTGTTGACTGAGTTGCATATTGCCTGCCATTCTTTTTCGAGTTCGCCAAGCATTATTTCTCCTTGAGATGTGATGTAGTAGTATTTTCTTGGAGGACCTTCGGTCGATTCCTGCCATCTGTAACTCAGCAGTCCGTTATTTCTCATTCGCGAGAGCAGCGGATACAGAGTGCCCTCAACGACAAGCAGGTCGGCTTGCTTGAGATACTCTAATATCTCACTTGTATATGCTTCTTTCTGTTCAAGGCATAAAAGAATACAATATTCGAGAATACCTTTTCTCATTTGCGATTTGATATTGTCTATCATGGTATTTGGTGTTTTCGTGTGTCGGAGTATAGTATCCTTAATAATTCTGCGGCAAAGATACGAGTTTTTAAAATACCTTGCAATACATAGTACTATTAAATATAGACAAGTTGCTTGTTTTTACAATTTTGTAATCTTGAGTTTTCAATTTTGGAGTTATACGAGGGTTTTTAGTGATAAAAAAGGTTAAAAGATTGATTTTTTTTGAGAAAGATTTTGTGGGTTTAAAAAAATATTGTAATTTTGCACGCTTTTTCGCCGCGCTATGCTTGCCAGAGTATCTGAAGAGCGATAGTTTAGTGGTGTAAAAGTATAACAGAATATTAACAAATTATTAACAATTTTAAAGTAAATGCCTACAATTCAACAATTAGTTAGAAAAGGAAGAGCAGAACTTCAAGACAAGTCGAAATCGCCTGCACTTGACAGTTGTCCGCAGCGTCGTGGTGTGTGCGTTCGCGTGTACACGACCACTCCTAAAAAGCCTAATTCGGCAATGCGTAAGGTAGCACGTGTTCGTCTGACCAACCAGAAAGAAGTGAACGCTTACATTCCGGGCGAGGGTCACAACTTGCAGGAGCACTCGATCGTTATGATTCGTGGCGGCCGTGTAAAGGATCTTCCGGGTGTACGTTATCACATCGTTCGCGGTAAACTTGATACCGCAGGTGTTGCTAACCGTCTGCAGCGTCGTTCGAAGTACGGTGCAAAGCGTCCGAAGGCTAAGAAGTAAGCCAAAAGCTCAAATTAACTAACTAAATGCGGGTTACGTGCCTGCGCTGATGAACAAGGGTTGAAGGTTGAGTACTCTGTGATGTGGAGGAAGCGACTACAACCAAAGGAGGGGCGGACAGTTCCCTCGATTAAAAAAACATTACAACAATGAGAAAAGCAAAACCAAAGAAAAGAGTGATCCTTCCGGATCCGGTGTTCGGCGAGGTTATGGTTGCCAAGTTCGTCAACCATTTGATGCTCGACGGTAAGAAGAATACCGCTTATGGCGTATTCTACACCGCTTTAGAGACTGTTGGCCAGAAGATGAAGGCAGAGGACAAGACTCCTCTCGAAATCTGGAAACAGGCTTTAGACAACATCACTCCTCTTGTAGAGGTTAAGAGCCGTCGTATCGGTGGTGCTACCTTCCAGGTTCCTACCGAGATTCGTGCTGACCGCAAGGAGTCGATTTCGATGAAGAACATGATTCAGTTCGCTCGCAAGCGTGGCGGCCACTCGATGGCTGAGAAACTTGCAGCAGAGATTCAGGATGCTTACAATAATCAGGGTGGAGCATTCAAGCGCAAAGAGGATATGCACCGTATGGCTGAGGCTAACCGTGCATTTGCACACTTCAGGTTCTAAAACGATGAGGTTTCGGGAGTTGCCATTGGGCAACACCCGAAACCTTGAATTTTATTATTAAGCTAAGAGGGGATTTTAAATTAACTAAAGTTTTCCACATAAAACATAAATGATAATTCCTGATTATTAAATGTGGAAAAGTTTGATAAATTAATCAAGTCTGTTAATAAATAAGGTGTTGTTTGCTGAGGGGCAAACAATTAGGAAGCAAACAAGAGATAATGTCGAAACGAGATTTAAAATATAATAGAAACATCGGTATCATGGCTCACATTGATGCCGGTAAGACTACTACTTCAGAACGTATTCTTTATTACACCGGTTTGACTCACAAGATAGGTGAGGTTCACGACGGTGCAGCTACGATGGACTGGATGGAGCAGGAGCAGGAGCGTGGTATAACCATTACTTCGGCTGCCACCACCACTTATTGGAACTATCGTGGTGAGAAATATAAAATAAATTTGATTGACACTCCGGGTCACGTTGACTTTACGGTTGAGGTTGAGCGCTCGTTGCGCATATTGGACGGTGCGGTAGCAGCGTTCTGTGCGGTAGGCGGTGTTGAGCCTCAGTCGGAAACAGTATGGCGTCAGGCCGATAAATATAAGGTGCCGCGTATAGGTTATGTTAATAAGATGGACCGCAACGGTGCTGATTTCTTTGAAGTTGTTCGTCAGGTGAAAGATGTGCTGGGTGCTACCCCGTGTCCGATTCAGATTCCTATCGGCGCAGAGGAGTCGTTTAATGGTGTAGTTGACCTTGTTAAAATGAAGGCTATCATCTGGCACGACGAGACCATGGGTGCGGAGTATGAGGAGGAGGAAATTCCTGAGAATCTGCTTGCCGAGGCAGAAGAATGGCGCGACAAGATGCTTGAGACTTGTGCAGAGTTCGACGACGTGGTGATGGAGAAGTACTTTGACGACCCGTCAGCCATTACCGAGGATGAGATTCGTGCTGCCATTCGCAAGGGTACGCTTGAACTTAAGATATACCCTATGATTTGCGGTTCGTCGTTCAAGAACAAAGGCGTTCAGACGATGCTTGACGCTGTATGTGCTTATCTGCCATCGCCTCTTGATAACGAGGTGATAGAAGGTGTGGATCCTCGCTTTGACAAACCTGTTACTCGCAAACCTGATGAGAACGAGCCTCTGTGCGCATTGGCATTCAAGATAGCTACCGACCCGTATGTAGGCCGTCTTTGCTATTTCCGTGTATATTCAGGTAAATTAGAGGCGGGTTCGTATGTGTATAACACCCGCTCCGGTAAGAAAGAGCGTATCTCGCGTATCTTCCAGATGCACTCGAATCATCAAAATCCCGTTGAAGTTATTGCAGCCGGTGATATAGGTGCGGGTGTGGGCTTTAAGGACATACGTACGGGTGACACATTGTGCTCGGAGGACCATCCGATAGTACTCGAGTCGATTGAGTTCCCGGCACCTGTGATAGGTATTTCAGTTGAGCCTAAGAGTCAGGCTGACATCGACCGCCTGAGTGTAGGCTTGTCGAAATTGGCAGAAGAAGACCCGACATTCACCGTTAAGACCGACGAACAGACGGGTCAGACCGTTATATCGGGAATGGGTGAGTTGCACCTTGAGATTATTATCGACCGTCTGAAACGCGAATTCAAGGTTGAGTGCAACCAGGGTCGTCCGCAGGTGGCTTATCGCGAGGCTATCACACGTGAGGTTGAACTTCGTGAAACTTACAAGAAGCAGACCGGTGGTCGTGGTAAGTATGCCGACATGATAGTTCGTATCGGTCCGGCAGACGAAGATTTCGCCGGAAGCCTGCAGTTCGAAGACCAAGTGAAGGGCGGTAATATCCCCAAGGAGTATATACCTTCGATACAGAAAGGTTTCGAGTCGGCTATGCGCAACGGTGTGTTGGCTGGATTCCCGCTCGACAAACTTAAGGTAACAGTTGTTGACGGTTCGTATCACCCTGTAGATAGCGACCAGCTCTCGTTCGAGATATGCGCCCAGTTGGCTTTCCGTGAAGCATGCGCAAAGGCCAAACCCGTTTTGATGGAGCCTATCATGAAGATAGAAGTTGTTACTCCGGAAGAGAATATGGGTGATGTGATAGGCGACTTGAACAAGCGTCGTGGCCAGATAGAGGGTATGGAAACCGCCCGCACGGGTGCGCGTATTGTGAAAGCCAAAGTGCCGTTGAGCGAGATGTTCGGTTACGTGACAGCATTGCGTACGATAACTTCGGGTCGTGCAACAAGCAGCATGGAGTTCTCGCACTACGCTCAGGTATCGCCCACAATAGCCAAGCAGGTGCTCACTGAAGCAGGTGGCAGAGCCGACCTCGTATAAAGAGAAAGTGTCTGTCAGTCGAGCAAATGACTCTTTGACTGACACCTTATATAATAATAACAATAAAAAAACAAAACAATGAGTCAAAAAATCAGAATTAAACTTAAGAGTTACGACCACAACTTGGTTGACAAGTCAGCTGAGAAGATCGTTAAGACAGTGAAGGCTACCGGTGCTGCAGTAAGCGGTCCGATTCCATTGCCTACACACAAACGTATTTTTACCGTTAACCGTTCGACTTTCGTTAACAAGAAGAGCCGCGAACAGTTTGAGCTTTCGAGCTACAAGCGTTTGATTGACATTTACGATTCGAATGCGAAGACTGTAGAAGCACTCATGAAGCTTGAACTTGCATCGGGTGTGGATGTAGAGATTAAAGTTTAATCAGAAACAAAAATGCGGGTTTCCGAAGGCTCCGTCAGCAGATGTTCCTTCGGCGAGAACTCCGCGGGTTTAACAAAATTATTTAAATTATTATGCCAGGTTTATTAGGTAAAAAAATCGGAATGACATCCGTATTCAGTGCTGATGGTAAGAATATCCCATGCACTGTTATTGAAGCCGGTCCTTGCGTTGTTACCCAGATTAAGACCGTTGAAACAGATGGTTATAATGCTGTTCAGGTAGGTTTTATGCCGAAAACTGAGAAGCACACTAACAAAGCAGAGGCAGGCCATTTTAAAGCAGCCGGCGTAGGTGCAATGAAGCATCTTGTAGAGTTCGACGGATTCGAGCAAGAAGTTAAGTTGGGCGACACCCTTACGGTTGAAATGTTCAAAGAGAATTCTTACGTTGACGTTGTTGGAACGAGCAAAGGTAAGGGATTCCAAGGTGTAGTTAAGCGTCATGGTTTTGGTGGCGTAGGTCAGCAGACTCACGGTCAGGATGATCGTCTGCGTGCCCCCGGTTCGATGGGTGCAAGTTCGTACCCGAGTCGTGTATTCCCGGGAATGCGTATGGCAGGCCGTATGGGTGGCGACAGAGTAACAGTTCAGAACCTTGTAGTTTTGAAGGTTATTCCCGAATATAATCTTATTATGGTTAAGGGTAGTGTACCCGGTGCTAAAAATTCAATTGTAATCATTAACAAATAATTAGTCATGGAACTTAGTATTTACAATGTACAAGGTCAGGAGACTGGAAGAAAAGTACAGCTCAATGACGCTATATTTGGATTGGAGCCTAACGACCATGCCATTTATTTGGATGTAAAGCAATATTTGGCTAACAATCGTCAGGGAACAAGCAAGTCGAAACAACGTTCTGAGATTGCCGGTTCAACCCGCAAGCTTGGTCGTCAGAAAGGCGGCGGCGGCGCTCGTCCGGGTGATATCAAGTCGCCTGTACGTGTAGGTGGTGGTCGTATATTCGGTCCGGTACCTCGCGATTATAGTTTCAAATTGAACAAGAAAGTAAAGCAACTGGCTCGCAAGTCGGCATTGTCGCTTCGTGCAAGTCAGAATCAGATTATGGTTCTCGACGAACTCAGTTTCGAGGCTCCGAAGACCAAAAAAATGATAGAATTGCTTGAAAAATTGAATATTTCGGGCAAAAAAGTGCTTTTTATTTTGTCAGATAAAAATAATTTTGTACTTTTGTCGGCTCGTAACATTCAACGTGCGAAAGTTGTTACGGTTAACGAGTTAAATACATACACAATTATGAACTCTAATGTTGTAGTTTTCACCGAGGCATCGGTATCAGCATTGGAGGGCATTTTTAACGCGTAAGGAGGTTGATATGTCAGTAATATTAAAACCTATAGTAACAGAGAAAATGACTGCCCAGGGCGATAAGATGAATCGCTACGGCTTTCAGGTAGAGAGAACAGCCAACAAGGTAGAGATAAAGAAGGCTGTTGAAGAATTGTACAATGTTCAGGTTGTTGACGTGAACACTTTGGTTGTAGCTCCCCGTCGTACTGCCCGTTATACTCGCAGTGGCGTGATAGAGGGAAAGAAAAGTGCTTACAAGAAAGCAATTGTAACATTGAAAGAAGGTGAAGTAATAGATTTTTATAGCAATATTTAATTAAGAAAATGGCTGTACGCAAATTAAAACCCTCAACACCGGGGCAAAGACACAAAGTTATTGGCGCATTCGAGACAATTACCGCGAGTGCACCAGAGAAGTCGCTTGTGTTTGGCGTCAAGAAGTCGGGTGGTCGCAACAATGAAGGAAAAATGACCATGCGTTATATTGGCGGAGGCCACAAGCGTAAGTTCAGAGTAATTGACTTTAAACGTAACAAAGATGGTGTTCCCGCAGTAGTTAAGAGCATTGAATACGATCCGAACCGTTCGGCTCGTATCGCGTTGCTTTTCTATGCTGACGGAGAGAAACGTTACATTCTTGCGCCTAATGGTCTGCAAGTAGGTCAAACAGTTATGTCAGGTGCCGAAGTAGCTCCTGAAGTTGGTAATGCACTACCGATGCAGAATATGCCTCTTGGTACACTTATTCACAACATCGAGCTTCGCCCTGGTCAGGGAGCTTCGCTTGTTCGTTCGGCAGGCGTGTTTGCCCAGTTGACTTCTCGCGAAGACAAGTATGCTATTGTGAAGTTGCCTTCGGGTGAGCTTCGCAAAGTGCTTGCCGCTTGCAAGGCTACAGTAGGAGTTGTTGGCAACTCGGATCATGCTCTTGAGAAATCGGGTAAAGCAGGTCGTAGTCGCTGGCTTGGTCGTCGTCCACGTAACCGTGGTGTAGCAATGAACCCTGTAGATCACCCAATGGGTGGTGGCGAAGGTCGTGCTTCGGGTGGACATCCTCGTTCACGTAAAGGCTTATTGGCTAAGGGTTATAAGACTCGTCATCCAAAGAAGCAGACAAGTCAGTACATAATTGAAAGAAGGAAAAGATAACCTGTAAATTTGATTTATTATGAGCCGTTCATTAAAAAAAGGACCATACATCAACCTCAAACTTGAGAAGAAGATACTCGACATGAATGAGACCGGCAAGAAGACCGTAGTCAAGACATGGTCGCGTGCTTCGATGATCTCGCCTGATTTTGTAGGTCATACAATTGCAGTTCACAATGGAAATAAGTTCGTGCCTGTTTATGTAACAGAGAACATGGTAGGTCATAAGTTGGGCGAGTTTGCTCCGACACGTACATTCCGTGGTCACTCAGGCAACCGTTAATCCATTGAATCGTAAACATTAAAAAATTAGATTTTAAAAATGGGTGCTAGAAAAAGAAATACAGCCGAAAAGAGGAAGGAAGCGAAGCAGAGTCAGTACTTTGCCAAGCTGAACAATGTTCCTACATCTCCTCGTAAGATGCGCCTTGTTGCAGATATGATTCGTGGAATGGAAGTGAATCGTGCATTGGGTGCATTGAAGTTTTCGACAAAGGAAGCTTCACGTAAAGTTGAGAAGCTCTTGAAGTCAGCCATATCGAACTGGGAGCAGAAAACCGGTCGTCGCGCTGACGAGGAGACTCTTTATGTAACTAATATTTATGTAGATGGTGGTATGATGCTGAAGCGTTTGCAGACTGCTCCTCAGGGTCGCGGTTATAGAATTCGCAAGCGTTCGAACCATGTTACCATTTTTGTAGATACAAAGAATAACGAAACACAAAACTAATAAGCCTTATGGGACAGAAAATCAATCCAATTAGTAACCGTTTAGGTATTGTCCGTGGTTGGGACAGTAACTGGTATGGCGGAAACAATTACGGAGATACTATTCTCGAGGACACCAAAATCAGAGAGTATTTGAATGCCCGTTTGGCAGAAGCAAGTATTTCGCGTATTGTAATTGAAAGAACTCTGAAACTTGTAACTATTACTGTCTGCACTGCTCGCCCCGGTTTTATTATCGGTAAGGGTGGACAAGAGGTCGACAAATTGAAGGAGGAACTTAAGAAAATAACCAAGAAAGAAGTTCAAATTAACATCTATGAGGTAAAGCGTCCGGAGTTGGATGCTGTTATCGTAGCCACCAAGATTGCCCGTCAGTTGGAAGGTAAGGTTGCTTATCGTCGTGCCGTTAAGCAAGCTATTGCTTCGACTATGCGTTTAGGCGCAGAGGGTATCAAAGTTCAGGTGAGTGGTCGTCTCAATGGAGCTGAGATGGCTCGCAAGGAGATGTACAAAGAGGGTCGTACTCCTCTTCATACACTTCGTGCTGACATCGACTATTGCCATGTAGGTGCGTTGACCAAAGTAGGTCTGATAGGTGTTAAGGTCTGGATTTGCCGTGGCGAAGTCTATGGCAAGAAAGATTTGGCTCCTCAGTTCTCGCAGAAGCAGGAAGGTCGCGGCGAGCGCCGTGGCGGTCGTGATGGCGAGCGCAGAGGCTTTAGAAGAAACAAAAAATAAGTTAAACCGAGTTTAGACAGAAGTAATTATGTTACAACCTAAGAAAACAAAATTCCGTCGCTCACAGAAGGGTCGTATCAAAGGTAATGCGCAGCGTGGTAACGAACTTGCTTTCGGTTCGTTCGGTATCAAGGCTCTCGACCAGGTATGGCTTACCGGTCGCCAGATAGAGGCAGCCCGTGTGGCGGTAACTCGTTATATGCAGCGTCAAGGTCAGGTATGGATCCGTGTATTCCCCGACAAGCCCATCACAAAGAAACCTTTGGATGTACGTATGGGTAAAGGTAAGGGTGCCCCTGAAGGATTCGTAGTACCCTTGGAGCCCGGTCGTATTATATTTGAAGTGGATGGTGTACCATTCGAGGTAGCTAAAGAGGCTTTGCGTTTGGCAGCACAGAAACTTCCTATAGTAACTAAGTTTGTCGTAAGACGCGATTACGACGCAACCCAAAATGTATAAAGCAAGATTATGAAAACAAGCGAAATTAAAGAATTAACAACTGCTGAAATTCAGGAGCGTATGCAGGCAGAGAAGGAGCAACTTCTCCGTATGCGCTTGAATCATAGCATTTCTCCGCTCGACAATCCGTTGCAATTGAGGGAAGCCCGCAGAACAATCGCTCGTATGGCAACAGAGCTTCGTCAGAGAGAGTTAAACAAGTAAAAACAGAGTATCTGATGGAAACAAGAAACTTAAGAAAAGAAAGAGTGGGCGTTGTTACCAGCAACAAGATGGATAAGACCATCACCGTTGCAGTTAAATGGAAAGAGAAACACCCCATTTACGGAAAGTTCGTGAACAAGACCAAGAAGTTCCATGTTCATGATGAGAAAAACGAATGTGGCATAGGTGATACCGTGCGCATTATGGAAACTCGTCCGACGAGTAAGACAAAGCGTTGGAGATTAACTCAAATAATCGAAAGGGCCAAGTAATATGATACAGCAAGAATCAAGACTTACAGTAGCAGACAACAGTGGTGCAAAAGAAGCATTATGCATCCGTGTTCTGGGTGGTACCAAGAAGCGTTATGCAACTCTTGGCGATACTATCGTGGTAGCTGTAAAGGGTGTTATTCCTTCGTCGGAGATGAAGGATGGTACCGTATCGCGCGCCATAGTAGTACGCGTTAAGAAGGAGGTACGCCGTCAGGATGGTTCGTATATCCGTTTCGACGACAATGCATGTGTACTCATCAGCAATGCAGGTGAGTTGCGTGGCAGTCGTATATTTGGTCCGATAGCTCGCGAGCTTCGTCAGACAAACATGAAAATTATTTCACTTGCACCTGAAGTGCTTTAATCATCTTTAAAAATTTACAGTAATGGCAAAATTACATATTAAGAAGGGTGATATCGTTTACGTTAATGCAGGTGCCAGCAAGGGCAAGACGGGCAAGGTGCTCGAGGTTCTTGTAGATAAGCAGCGTGCAATCGTAGAGGGTGTTAATATGGTATCGAAGAGTACCAAACCCAATGCAAAGAATCCGCAAGGCGGTATAGTTAAACAAGAGGCTCCTATTCACATATCGAACTTGAATCCTGTAGAGTACGGTCGTACTGTCCGCGTGGGTCGAGTTGTGAAAGATGGTAAGCTGGTTAGGGTATCCAAGAAATCCGGAAAGGAGATTTAATGATGAATACAACAAGCTTAAAACATGATTACAAGGAGCGTATCGTTCCTATACTGATGAAAGAGTTCGGTTACACTACCGTAATGCAATGCCCCAAGCTTGAGAAGATAGTTCTCAATCAGGGTCTTGGCGAGGCAGTAGCCGACAAGAAGATAATCGAGGTAGCTCAGGCAGAGATGACTGCAATAGCAGGTCAGAAGGCAGTAGCAACAGTATCGAAGAAAGATATATCGAACTTCAAGGTTCGTAAGAAAATGCCTATTGGTGTGCGCGTAACATTGCGTGGCGACCGTATGTATGAGTTCCTTGAGCGTTTGGTTCGCGTCGCTCTTCCTCGTATCCGCGACTTCAAAGGTATCAACAACAAGATGGACGGTCGTGGTAACTACACGCTGGGTATCACCGAGCAGATTATCTTCCCCGAGATTAACATTGATAACATCACCAAGTTGCTTGGTATGAATATCACTTTCGTTACAACAGCAAAGACAGACGAAGAAGGTTTTGCCTTGCTTCGCGAATTCGGTTTACCATTTAAAAAATAATCGAGTATGGCA